>JACPRI010000014.1 GCA_016190065.1 Verrucomicrobiota bacterium | reverse complement strand
ACGCCGCGATGGCTTTTTCCGGTTCAAACGTCAGCCGCATCGGCCATTCCATATTCGATTGCCCGCTGGCGACCCACACCTCGCCCACGAGCACGTTTTTGAGTTCCAGTTTGTTCTTGCCCGCAACGGTCAAGACATCCGGGCCGCCCGCCTGCAGTTTCGGCAGCCTGACCATCCACTTGCCGCCCTTGGCGGTTGTGCTGACTTTGTGGCCGCGAAACTCGACCGTGACTTTCTCGCCGTCGTCGGCCCAGCCCCAGACCGGGACGAGTTTGCCTTGCTGAAGAACCGCGCTGTCGGAAAAAAGCGCCGGCAGTTTAACATCGGCGCGAAGGGTGGCGCTCCCAGCGAGAGCAAGCCCCACCGCCACCACGGCGATAACACGCCGTGGGCGCGAAGCGAGTTGTTTCGGTCTCGAAGATGTCGTCCGCTTCGATCGCGAAAGAACACGGCCCAGCGGAGCCAAAACCAAACGATCTAGCCGCAAAAGAGAGAGATCGCAAAGATTTGTGTGGTTCTTTTGTGTTCTCTGCGTTCCTTCGCGGCTGCTCATTGGGTTGAGAGTCCGCCCCGCTGAGATGGACGAAGTGGAGACAAAAGGGGGTTGAAAAACGTCATTTGATTCCATGCGGATAATCCACTCGAATCCGCACGACGCGTCAACGCTGAAAGCTGGGAGCCAGCCAGCGCAAGATTTTCTAAGAGCACGCCTAATATATCGTAGCAGCCGACGTAAGGAGGCTCTGATCGATTTTAGATCTCAGATCTGTAATTTGGAAAAGCGACTCTCGTACCCTGTTCCGGTTCCAAGATTAACCGAGCTGTCAGAACGAGGAACCGGCACCTTCAGGCCTTCAGGCAAGCTCCAAGTCAGCAAGTCTCAAAGCTTTCACGGCACGATCACTTTTAGGAGCAGGGCTTTGTTCACCGCCCATGACGGCGACGGCTGACACGAGAAGCGAGAAGACGACACCACGATAGCGAACGGTTCTCCGCCAAATCTTGTCGCTGCGCCCAGCCATTCGCGAGACTCTGCAAAAACCCGCGCGAAGTTGCAAGGAGCGGGATCGACCGGGCGCCGATCCATTTTGGAAAAGGGCAGCGATAGCCACGGATGCCGTGCGCACGGACCATGAACTGGTAAGGACGCGTTCCACCGCGTCCCTGATATTGTTCTTTTGATCGCGGAGAAAAGTCAGGGACGGAGTGGAATCGAGTGGAATCCGTCCCTACCGAACATCGAACACCGAACCTCGAACTTTGAACTTTGAACTGTTTTAGCCCACCCGATTCGCCTGCCAGAGCAACACAGCGCCGACGGCTTGAAACAAAAAATTTGGCAGCCAGAGAATCAGGTGCGGCGCGAACTCCGGGCGCGCTTGCCAGGCTTGTCCCAGCACAAAGAAGCTGTAGTATATGAGCACCAGGATCAACGCCAGTGCCACACCGGCAGACGTCTCGCGGCGATGCGCGCGAATGCCCAGCGGAATGCCGATCAAGGTGAATCCCAGGCTGGCGAACGAAAAAGCGATCTGCCGGTGCAATTGAACGATGGCCGGAGTCGTGTCCACGCCTTGCGTTTCCAGCTTTTTGACTTCCGCGCGCAATTGCGAAAAGCTCAGCTCGCTCAGCTTTGGCTTTCGCTGCGTCTGCGCGGTGCGTTTGAGGTCAAGCGGCTCGGGCTCGAAAGCGTCCTGAAGCAAGGATTTCCACTCGTGTTCCTCGGACTTGGTTTCGGGAAAAGGCGACGTCCTCCAGAAGGGCGCAAACAGTCTTCGGTGCGCGACGCCGTTCGCATCCGTGTGCGTCTCCTCCTCAGCCGGAGGCGAATCCTTCAGTTTCTTATCCCGGGAGAGCCGTTGTTCGACGATGGTGTTCTCCAGGAGCAGACGCATTTTTGCCGACGCCTGGTCCACGATGATTTGGCCGCGTTCGGCGCTGACTCGCGTGACGATTTGATCGCCTTCGATCCGGTAAAACCGAACGTCACGCAGATCGTTTCCTTCGCGTTTGCGGACGTAAATGATACAGCCGGGGATATCATCGACGAAGCGGTCTTCGGGCAGGAGCGTCGTGGATTGCTCCAGGCCCACGCGGAAGAGCAGATTCTTGTAAGCCACGCGGCATTGGGGCGCGATCTCCAGATTAATAAGTCCGCAGACCAAGCTCAGTCCGGCGCTCAGAAGAAGGATGGGCGTGACCAGGGAGACGAGACTGATCCCGCCAGCGCGGACGGCGGTGAGTTCCTGGTCCGCGCTGAAGCGGCCAAAGACCAGCAACGTGGCCGTGAGCATTCCCATCGGCAGCGCGAACGCCAGCACAAACGGAATCAGCAATGCGACGGCCTGGAGCACAATGCCCGGCGTGGCCTGGCGATTGACCAGGAGCGCCAGAATCTCTTTCAGGACGCTTCCGAGCAGGAGCACGAACGTGAACACCGCGACCGTCATGAGCAAGGTCGAGAAAACCTCGCGCGTCAGGTAGAAGTGCAGCGTCTTCACGTTTTAAGTTCCAGGTTTCAAGTTCCAAGTTCCAAGTTCAGGTTCTTTGAACTTTGAACTTTGAACCTGAAACTTCGAACGGTTTACGCTCGCAGCGATTTCCAGGGCTCCAGATCGCCTACTTCCACGGTGATCGGTTCGCCGCTGCTCGCCGGCGAGAGGACCGCGAGAAAGTCGAGCAACGAATCGCTGGTGTTGTAAGTGCCGTGAATCACCCCGGCCGGCAGGTAGAGCGAGTCGCCCGGGCGCATGATCCGCTTCTCGCGCTCGACCCATTGTTCGGCTGAGCCGGACAGCACATACAGGATTTCTTCCATCTTCGGGTGAAAATGAAATTTGTGCGCCTGGCCCGGATGCAAATGGGCGCGGACAAAGAGCAGGTCGGTGTGTTTGACCATGCCGGGTTTGCAGTACCAGTGGTGAATGCGTCCGGGGACCTCTTCGCGTTCGGTTTCGTTGAACGAAACAAAACGCCAGGTGAAATTCGGCTTGTCGGGCATGCGCGCCAGTCTTGAGCGCAAGGCCTGTCCGTCAAGAATGAAATGGGCGTATGCTCCTCGGATTCCTCGGATTCCACTCGGACGACGGCCTGTAGCCGTAACGCAGGGCAGGGCTTCAGCGTGCCTTCACGTTTGGTTTACACGGTTTGCTGGACAGGCTGGAAGCCTTCCCGACCTTACGGACGCCCTCTAAGCTATTGCCATCCGGATTCAATTCCCTTTTGATCTCGCGCGATGACGACCGCGGAAGCCCTCCAACTTTTCCGAGAAACCGGCGCCCTGCTCGAAGGCCATTTCGTCCTGCGCAGCGGCCTGCACAGCCGCCAATACTTTCAGTGCGCGCTGGCCTTGCAGCAGATGCCGATTGTTGAAAAGTTTGGCCGAGCCCTGGCGGACAAAACGCGCTCGTTGGGCGCCGCGACCGTCATTTCTCCCGCCATGGGCGGGCTAGTGATCGGCCAGGAAGTCGCGCGACAACTGGGCGTGCGTTTCATTTTTGTGGAAAAGGAGGAAGGCAAACTGGCTCTGCGCCGCGGATTCAAGATAGCGCCGGGCGAAAAAATCCTCGTCGTCGAGGACGTGATCACCAAAGGCGGCCGCGTCCAGGAAACCATCGACATCGTCCGCGCGAACCAGGGTAGCGTCCTCGGCGTGGCGATGATGGTGGACCGGTCTGATGGCACTGTGAATTTAGGCGTCCCGATCTTCAGCCTGATCAAGATGAACGTGGAAACGTTCGAGGCGGACAAGTTGCCCCCAGATTTGGCGGCGATCCCGGCGATGAAGCCGGGAAGCAAATGAGGCGCGCTACTTCCCGAATTGCAGGTAGCCGAACCGGCTGGGTTGGTGGAATCCCGCCAACTGGGTCGGCGACCAGCTCAGCAGCTCGGCCGGCTGATCCTTGCCGCGATTGAAGCGATAGAAATTCGCGCGCCAGACTTCGCCGGGCTTCGGCGTGCTGCGGTTCAAATCGGAAAACGGCACGGAGACTTCCACTTGCCAGAAGCTGTCCTTGTCCGCGCTGTTGGCCACGGTGCCTTTCACGAACACGCCGCTCTTCATGCCCTGAGCGGTGTAATCCCAATTCCCCGTGAACTTCTTCGACACGCCATCAGCGGCCAGCTCATTGTCGATGATCGCATCGAACACGCCGCCGAGCGGATTCCATTGCAACTCGAAGTAACGTTCCAGGCCGCCGGCCGTCACGAAAAACTCCGCCACCTCTTCCTCCCAAAACCGGCTGTCGCGTTTCGTGAAAGTCGCCTGGATGTCGCTGTCGGTGCAGGTCCACGCCATGTGCAGCGCCTGGTCATCGAACCAAAGGCGGACTTCCGTGCCCTCGCGTTCCTGGCCGCCACCGTTGTTCGGGAGAAACGGCTTGAGCACGGCCGCCTGTTTCCAGACCGATTCCTCGAGTTTGCCATCGAGTTTGAGATCGCCTTTCAATTTCGGGACCACGACGCGTTTAGGCGGCAGGAGTTTCGCCAGATCAACCGGCTCGGCGCCGCTCAAGGCGGAAGCTGAATCGAAGGCAAACAGCACCAGGATCGTCACTGCGGCTTGAGCCGACGTGCGAGCGTATTGAGGAAGGAGCCGACAAAGGGAGCGGGGGTTCATCATGAAGGGAGAGTTCCGCAACTGTGATGCACGCGCAACAGGAAACCGACGATTACACCGAGGCCGCATTTCCAGGATTGGAACGCCAACCTGCCCACGGTATATTGCCCCCGTTATGCGCAGCCCTTTTCCGGGCATGGACCCGTGGCTGGAGTTGTCCTGGCGGGACGTGCACGCCAGCCTTATCATCTACATTCGGGATCAGCTTCAGCGCCAACTTCCGGAGCCGCTCGTGGCGCGTGCCGCAGAAAATGTCTCCGTGGACATCGAAGACGAGCCGCCGAGAAACCTGCGGCCAGACGTGGAGGTGGCGGAATCATGGACCAGCTCCGCCAGCGGCGGAGTTGCGACGTCTGCGCCTCCGGCCACCGTGGCCGAACCTTTGCTGTTGCAGGTCCCGGAACCGGAAGTGGACCGCCGGGTGGAAATCATCGATCCATAGTCCGGCGGCAGAGTGGTGACCGCGATTGAGGTGCTGAGTCCGTCCAACAAACGGCCCGGACGCGCTCGGACGGCTTACGAGTCGAAACAGCGCGCGTTCCTCGCCGGAGGCGTTAATCTGGTTGAGATCGACCTGGTGCGCGAAGGCGAATGGACCTTTTCCGTGGACGAAGCGTTGTTGCCGGCACGCAAACGGACGCCTTACATGGTTTGCGTATTCCGTGCCCGGCGACCGGGCGAGCGCGCCCTCTATCCCCTGCCTTTGCGCGAACGCCTGCCGAGCATTGCCATTCCGCTCCGGCCCCAAGACCGCGATGTGGTCCTGGATCTTCAGCAAGTGGTGGACGAAGCTTACGAGCGCGGTCGCTACGACCGCACGGATTACCGGCGTCCCCTTGATCCACCGCTTTCGTCCGAGGATTCCTCCTGGGCTGCGGATCTCCTTCGTGCCGCCGGGCGGT
>JACPRI010000086.1 GCA_016190065.1 Verrucomicrobiota bacterium | reverse complement strand
GGCTGGGACTGCCCGAGCTCAACTTTCAACGGCGTGCCTTGATCATAATCAGTCAACTGGCCGTTGCCGTGGGCGCGGAGCCGGTACTGGCCTGGTTTAAGATTGACGAATTGAAACCGGCCGTTGGCATCGGTCCGCTGGGTTTCCGCGGCGTAGGCGTTGAGTTCTTGGGATCCTTCCGCGGGCTTCGTCCAGGAGGGTTCGTATCGAATTGCCTGCACAACCACTGCGGCCTGAAACACGTTGGTATCCATCGTCCGAACGCGGCCCGACAGCCGCGCGGCCTCTTTGAGAGCAAAATCAGTTCGACACCACTCCGCAGCTTTCAACTGCAAACCCAACCGCCAATCTCCTTTGCGGCCGCTTGTGGCCGAGAGATCATACGTTGCGGCCGAAGCATAAACCGCCATCCGATAGTCTCCTCGATCATCCGTCATCGCTTCCGCGATAGGTGAGTCGTTTTCCTCAAGCCGTACGGCCACTCCTCGCAGCGGTGTTCCGTTCGCATCCGTGATTCTGCCGAAAAGCACCGCGGGAGCCGGTGCCTGCGCCGAGGAAGGAAAATCGGCCGCGACGCATTTAGCGTTGCCCGCCAGAATACCATGGCGCTGATGTGGAGAGCGATCACGGGCCGTGCCTTCATCGAAATTCCAAAGGCCGGCCAGTCCCGGTTCGTTGCCAGTTAATCGATGGAACAGATTCGCCCGGATTTCTTCGGCGGTTCGAGCCGTGCTCCAAACTCGGATTTCATCCATTTGTCCGCGGAAATCCTCCGTCCGAAAGAAACCGCGATAATTATTTCGCCCCAGATAATTGTGGATTGCGTTGGTATTCCTCCCGATCGACTGGAAGCTCCCGGTATGAGGGGCGGTTCCAGCCAGGACTCCATTCACGTAAAGCTTCATCCCGGACCGACCGGTCACAGCCGCCAGATGGCACCATGAACCGAGGCGCAGCGCGTTCTCGATTTCGGCCTTCTGGTCCGGGGTCTGCACATCGGCTTTGTCTTGAACCACGAAGCGCAGCGTGCGTGTGGTTTCAACCTCGGTCACATAAATCCCGGTCCCCATCGTTCCGAAATCGCAGAACCGTGATTCTCTGCGGAACTCCTGAAACTTGACCCAGCCCTCAACGGTCGCTTCTTCAAGATCACTGAAACTATTGTTCGGAAGCTCGACGTAACTGTCCTGGCCGTCGAGGTCGAGCACCTGATTCTGCGCAAGACCTTGGACTGCTCCAAACAATAGGAAACCGAGGATGACTCTTGCTCCCCCAGGTTTCGCCATAGACTAGACTGGACTAAGGTTCGGATTCAGGGCGCTGGGCACCTCGCGGACTGACGAGATGCAATCTGAGCGAGGGTATCGTTCTGGTGAGAGTGAAGCAATCCTTTGGTCCTTCCTCAAGGTCCGTGATGGGCCCTACTCGATTTCGATCCAGACGGTTTTCAAATACGCCGGTTCGGTGCGGCTCACGGAAAAATCTGGCGGTTGAGGCACGTAATGTTCCCGGACGATTCCGCGCGCCGCCGACGCAATCACACGCTTGACCGTCTCGCGAAAAGCGTCCGGAGACCAGCCGCTCGCATTGGCCGATGCGAAGAGCACACCGTTCCGTCTCAAGAGCGGCAGGCAGGCGCCAACGAGCTGGCCGTAGTGCTTTTCAACCTGAAACGGTCCGAATTCCTTCGATTGGGAAAACGTCGGTGGGTCCAGCGCCACGACGTCGAACATCCGGCCTTTCCGGCTCAGCCTGCTCAACCAGTCGAACGCGTCGCCGTAGATAAATTCGTGTTCGTCAGGAGAAAGTTGGTTCAAAAGAAAGTTGCGCCGTCCCCATTCCAGATATTTCTTCGACAGATCGAGACTCGTCACACGCGCGCCGCTCTGGGCCGCGCACATGGAGAAGCCGCACGTGTAGGCAAAAGCGTTCAGCACTTCGAGCTGGCGACCGGATTCCGGGGTCAGAGCAAATCCGGCCGCCAGATGGCGAGTCAAGAAGCGGCGTCGGTTTTCACGCTGATCCAGGAACAGGCCCACGGAGTAACCTTCTCCAAAGCGAATCTCGAACTGCACACCATTTTCCCGAACCGCGAATGACTCGGGCGCCACCTCCCCCGCAATCAGCCGCAGACCGCCTTGGTCGGCCGTGGCCTGTCGAACGCGGCGCAGCAGCGTCTTGTGGTAAGCGCCGCGCAGGGAGAGTCGCGCCCGCCATTCCTCGATCTGCTTTTCTTGCGCCTCAGACAGCGGCTCGGCGGATTGAGAAAGCAAATAATCTCCGAACCGATCCACATACCATCCGGGCCAGCCGTCCGACGCACCGTGCAAAAGACGATGCGCATTAGTTTCTCGCGGATCGATCAGAGCGGATCGAGGCCCGGCCCGCGGATCAACGCTGAAATCGGCTTCCGCGCGAAAAGCAATCGGAGCCGAAGCCACGGGATGTTTCAGTGCCAGCTCTTCACTGTGCAGGAAAAGACGAGGAGCTGCGGATCCTCCATAGAGGGTGTCGCCAAGGATAGGGAATCCCTGATCGGCGGCGTGAACGCGGATTTGATGCGTGCGGCCCGTGATCGGCTCGGCTTCAAGGATCGTGCGATGGCCATCCGCTTTCCGCACGCGAAACCGGGTTTCCGCTTGATCCTTCGGCAAGCCCCCGGCGCGGCTGACATATTTTTCGCCGGCTCGGACTAACGTGGAGACGACACGGGGCGTGCGCGATTTCACAGGCCGATCCGTGATGAGCACGTATTTCTTTCGGACCTGGCGTTCCGTGAATTGCCGGGTCAAGGACCGGTTGGCCAGCGCGGTCTTCGCGAACACGAGCACCCCGGAGGTTTCTTTGTCGAGCCGATGCATGATGGCCAGGTTGGCCCAGCGTGGCTCTCGGTGCCGCAGCCAATCGTAGATGCCTTCTCCGGCATAGGGTGCCGGGGCGTGCGTGTTCAGGCCGGCCGGCTTGTTGACCGCGAGCAAGTGT
>JACPRI010000085.1 GCA_016190065.1 Verrucomicrobiota bacterium | reverse complement strand
GCAATTCTTCCGCGTTATTGCGCTGCTGGACTGAAACACCTCGGCTGCGTCTGCCAGTCCAGTTCGAGCGTCTCGCCTCATCTGCCTCAGGCGTAAGGAATCAGATCTCAACAAAAGCAAACGAAGGAAACTAAAGATCTGGACTGGTCTCGATTTGATTCCGCACCACCTTGCCCCGCTCAGTGAACAGTGACTCATTGGAAAGCCGGCTGAATGCCATTTTCCCTCAGTCTCAGGCCTTTGTTCTCTTCGTTTCCTTCTGTTCAACCGAATTCTCCCATTTTCCCCTGGATTTTTCTATTGCGTTGGCGGCGGCAATCATTAGCCTACGTGCCCTTAATGGAAACATGAACGAGAGGTCCAATTGAATAGCGAATACTGCCGAAAAGCCCTGGAAAAGGTTGTGAACCCGAACATCCTCGTGAACCTCATCTCGAAACGCGTGCGGCAACTCACGAGCGGCGGGACGGGCAGCCGCCCGCTCCTGTCCGAAACCGCCGGCCTCGGGACCGCCGATATCGCCCTGCTGGAGATCATCGAAGCGAAGATGGGCCACGAACTGGCGGAAGACAACCCGCTTTTCGAACCCGTCAAGAAGAAGGGGAAGCGCGGTTAGTCTTCGTTTCCGGCGCCGCGAGGCGACCGGGTTCGGCTTCGCGAAATCTCACTTCGGATTGGGGGGCGAGCTATGTGCGAAGGACAGACATCGAACATCGAACGCTGAACATCCAACTCTGAACGTCGAAGGAACCCGCAGTTAGTGCGCACACCTGTTCATTAGTGGTTAAGAGCCGTTTCCGCGTTCAATCTGCTCGTTTTGCAGCATGCCTGACATCCTGACCAATTCGAAGGCGCGGCGGGATTACCACATTCTGGAGACCTTCGAGGCCGGAATTGTCTTGAAAGGCACTGAGGTCAAATCGTTGCGCGCGGGAAAAGGTCAGATTCGCGACGCGTTTGCGCGGGTGGAGGGCGATGAGGTATTCCTGCACAACGCCCACATTGACGAATACACCCACGGCAACCGCGAGAACCACGATCCCAAGGCGGTGCGCAAGCTGCTCCTCCACAAAGCCGAAATCCGGAAATTATTCGGACTCGCGTCCGTCAAGGGCCACGCGCTGGTCCCGCTGGCGTTCTACTGGAAGAAAGGCAAGGTGAAAGTCTCCCTGGGTGTCGGCAAAGGAAAAGCCCAATACGACAAGCGGGATGACCTGAAAAAGCGGGAAGTCGAGCGCGAACTGAAGCGCGCGACCGCGATGAGATTTCGTTAAATCGTTAAAAGGGTTAAAACGTTAAGAACGTGGAAACGGAACTCAGTTTGTCGCCGCTCCGTTGTAACGCTGTAACGTTTTAACGATTCAACGATTTAACCATTTAACCAGCCTTAACCGCCCCTTCCTTCTTCCACTTGCGTTTGGGCGGTTTGATGACCAGACCCTTTTTGATGGCGCTGGCGGCCACGCGGATGTAACGGACCTCGCCGTTCACCACGGCTTTGACTCGCTGGAGGTTGGGAAAGAACCGGCGCTTGGTGATGGCCGTCACGTGCGTGCCGATGCCGCCTTCTTTCTTCGGTTTGCCGCTGCGCCAGATGATGCTGCCCTTGCGCGGGCCTTTGCCGGTCAATTCACAAATTCTTGCCATAAAACGCCAGGTTCAAAATTTAAGGAGGCTCGAAGGTAGCGGTCCGAGGGGGTGTTGCAAGCAATTTTTCCGAGATCTGTTCAACCGCGAATGGACGCGAATCAACGCGAATCGAAAGGTTAAGGCGTGGAATCGTTGGAGCGTTGAATCGTTACCGCGTTACAACGAGAAACTGGTTGGCCGCTGTGTCGAAGCGGAGGAGACGCCCATTTTAACGATTTAACCCTTTTAACGATTTAACGAAATCTTCACTCCCGCCACCCGTGAGCGTTGCGGACGGCGACCATGGCGGACAGAATGTCGTTCCACGTCTGCTGTTTCATCATGACGGCGTTCGGGAACATGCAGCCATCCCAGCAAATATGTTTGAACGCCTTGGTGACGTTGCCCTTTTCGTCCCGCAACCAGTGGCCGGCATCGCGCGGAATGTTCAGCTTTCCGTTCGGGTCCGTCGCCAGGCAATGACGGCCGGTTTTGTCGTGCGAGCCCGAGCCTTTCACCGTCGCGTCGTTTTGGGCGACGTGGAAATCAATGGTCCAGGGGCGCAAGGCGGCGGTCAGTTGCTTCAACGCTTCTTGAAGTTTGCTCTCATCCTTCCAATCGAATCCTTGCGGCAAAAGGGCATCTTCGGGCGCGTTGTAACCCAGGGTGTAAAGGAGCGTGTGCGCCATGTCCGCCTGGAAACCGAGCGTCTTCGGGCGGCCCACCGCTTCCAACAGCTTGACCATTTCCCTCCAGCTATGCATGGCGCCCCAGCAGATTTCGCCTTCCGCCGCCAGGCGTTCGCCAAAGCTCTCGGCCACGGTGCACGCTTCCTTGAATGTTTCGGCAATGCGCCGGGTGTTTCCCACCGGGTCCTTGGCCCAGTCCGATGGGCCGCAAGCCGAGTCGATTCGGACCACGCCGTAGGGCCGCACGCCAAGGTCGCGGAGTTTCCTGGCGATCCGGCACGCTTTGCGCACCTGTTCGGCAAATTTCTTCCGGTCCTCGAGGCCGCCCATCGCCGAACCGCCACCCGTGGGTGGCCAAACCGGCGCCACCACCGAGCCGACAACAAATCCTTTCCCGCGAATCTTATCGGCGAGCTGCTTCAGATCGTCGTCAGAAATATCGATGCTGGTGTGCGGATCGAAGAGAAAGAGATCCACACCGTCGAACTTCGTGCCGTTCAATTGCGCCTTCGCCGTCAGGTCGAGCATGGTGTCGAGGTCGATGCACGCCTCGGCGCCGGGGCTGCCTTTGCCGACCAGGCCGGGCCACATCGCGTTGTGGAGTTTTGGGTAATTGTTGCCTTGGCTCATGTCAGAATCCTTTCGCTACTATCGATTCATCAGGTCGCAGTTTGTATGGGAATAGTTAGTAACAGGCGCGCCATCTCAATCAATGCCAAACATTCGGCTTTTCCTTGAAATCCACTTTTGCCGGCGGCAATCTCTGTGCCCACAAAGCCACACATCCAACTGCACCCATCATGAAAACTGGTCGCACGCCTGAATCGCTCGCTCCTGCCCAACGCCAACGCAACGCTCCACTGGATCGCCGGTCGTTTCTGACCGCGACTGCTGCGGCCGCCACCGCCGTGCTTGCGCCGGCCCTGCGCGCCGCCGAACGCGACTGGACCGGGCGGCGTCCCGTGCGTTATCCCGACGCGGACATCGTCGTCCTCGACAAGAAATTCGACAAATACAAGATCGGCAACACGCCGATCCAGCGGTTGCACACCGGTACGCTCTGGGCAGAAGGACCGGCCTGGAGCGCGGTCGGACGCTTTCTTCTCTGGAGCGACATTCCCAACAATCGGCAGATGCGCTGGCTCGAAGAAGATGGCCACGTGAGTGTGTTTCGACAACCGGCTGGCAACAGCAACGGCAATACGTTCGATTGGGAAGGCCGCCAGATCGCTTGCGAACATGGCAACCGCCGCGTCGCGCGCTACGAGCACAACGGCAAGGTCACGGTGCTCGCCGACAAGTGGCAAGGCAAACCGCTCAACGCACCGAACGACGCTGTCGTGCATCCCGACGGCGGCATCTGGTTCACCGACCCCGGCTACGGCAGCATGATGAATTACGAAGGAAACAAAGGCCCGTTAGAGATCAAGGAAGCCGTTTATCGGATCGACGCAAAGACCGGCAAGCTGGAACTGGTGACCGATGATTTGTACAAGCCGAATGGCCTGTGCTTCTCGCCCGACTATAAGAGGCTTTACGTCGTGGACACCGGCGGACCGACGCGCCAGGGCATCCGAGTCTATGACGTGGACGGCGCCAAGCTGCGAAACAGCCGCAAATTCACCTCGATGGAACTCAACGGCAAAGAAGGTGTGGCTGACGGAATTCGCGCCGACGTGGATGGCAACATCTGGGCCAGCGCGGGGTGGGTGGGGGATGGCTACGACGGCGTGCATATTTTCACATCGGAAGGCCAGCGCATTGGACAAATCCTCTTGCCGGAAATCTGTTCCAACGTGTGTTTCGGCGGCACGAAACGAAATCGGCTTTTCATGACGGGCAGTCAGTCTCTCTACGCCGTGTACGTCGAGACCCAGGGCGCACACATCACCTGACGGGGAGCACACGCGCCCTCGCGTGTCCTGACCGGCGCCTCGCCGGTCAGAACCGTCTTGAAACTCAGTCACTAAACGGTGGTCCACAGGAACAGTCGATGTGGTCGGCGAGGGCGCCGACCACGGCACGCGAGGCGCGTGCGCTCCCCATTCAAACTGAATAGTTGCGACGGGCAGATCACTCTGCCGGCAACATCCTTCCATCCGGCTGCCCGAGAAATGCCAGCAAGTCCGCTACGTCCTGCAACATCAGTCCCTGCTCCAGTCCGTCGGGCATGAGCGATTTTCCGTCGGCGCGCAGTTCCTTGATCTGGCTTCGCAAGATCGTTTCATCCGGCAGGCTTTGCCGGCGCAACGTGACGCTGGTGGAGGTCTCAGCCACGAGGAGGCCGGCCAACGATTCTCCCCGCGCCGTCGCCACGGTGTAGCTCAAATAATCCGGCGTCACTTGCCGGCTCGGATCCATGATATCGACGAGCACCGTTTCCGGCGGACGGCTGGCGATTCCGGACAAGTCCGGGCCAATTTGTTTGCCTCGGCCTTGAATCGTGTGGCAAACGAAACACGCCTTGGCAAAAACCGCCGCGCCGCGCCGCGAGTCTCCGGCCATTTGCAGGGCCGGCTGGAATTTTCGCAAAACCTCCTCGCGATCCGTTGCCGCACTATTCTGGAAAAATTTCTCGGCCCGCGCCTTGGCGGCGGCGTTTTGGACTTTCAGCAACGATTGACGAACGGACGGTTCAATCTCGAGCGAGGCAATCTTGTTTTGTTCGAGTGCGTCGAGAAGAGCGGTCGTGAGCGCGGGAGAACGTGGCGCGGCATTCGCCAACTGCCGCCGTGTTCCTTGCGCACACTCATACCAGCTTGCGAAAGCCCGGGCCGCCCAATCGGCGTTGGCCAACTTCACCAAAGCCTGGACCGCGGCCGACTGAAGCGCGGAGGGATGACCGGGCTGCAACAGCTCGAGGACGACGGGCCCGGCTTCGGAAACCCGCGATTCAGCGAGAACGCGAATCGCCGCCAAACGCAGGCGCGGGCGCTCTGATTCCGATTTGGCCAAAGCCAGCGCGCGCTCCAGAACCGGCTCCAACGAGTTGGCCGGGTTTTCCGGCCCCTCGGCGCGGCGCTGGAACCGTTCGCGCAGAGATTGGCCGCGCTGTTCCAGTCCATCCGCCAAACCGGCGAGAAACACCAGACGAGCCGGCAGAGTCGCGTCCTGGCCCACCTGGGTCGCCCAGGCCAATGAGGCTTCCAAATCCTGTCCGTTTGGATCGACCCCAACGAGCCTCGCGCATTTTTCGACAAAATAGGCGGTGTCCTCATTCGGCAGCGTTTGCCAGGGCTTCTTCGCGATCATCCAATTCGTCCGGACCAATCGGGAGAAAAAGGTCCACGGCTGGGCATTCAAGCTGCTGAGAATGGCGAGGGATTGCCAGCGATCAGCCACGCCCTGGCGAGCCAACTGCGCGAGCAAAGTCTCCTTTCCCGGTGCCGCAAGTCCGCCTGCCACCAATGCCAGTTCAAGTCGAACGCGCGCGTCCGGATCGTTGGCCAGCCGAGTTAAGCTTTTCTCCAACTGCGCCGGCTTCGGCCCGCTTCCGACGAACCGTTCACTGAGACGAACGGCGTGCTCCCGAATGCGCGCGTCGCTGTCTCGCAGTGCCGTCAAAAGCGTTTTCTCATCGAGCGCGTTCAAACCGTCGAGCGTCCAGAGACTGTGGAGACGAGCCATGGGAATTGCGGAGTGCGGAGTGCGGAGTGCGGATTTCAGCAGAGGGATGGCGGTGCGATCCTGCCGTTCGACGAGCAGCCTCTGCGCCGTGTCGCGCCACCAGGCGTTCGGGTGGCTCAGGCCCTTGACGAGTTCGGGCGTCGAAGCGCGGCTCAACGTAGGACAGGCTTTCAGCCGGTCTCCCTTCACGGCCTTTGCGCCAACCCTTGAAGCCGGTCCAGTTTTGCGCTTGATCCGCCAGATGCGCCCGTGCTCCGCGCCGGTTCGCCAGGGAATTCGCTTTTCGACGCTTGGGTTGTGGACATATTCGGGATGCTCCACAAACTGACGGTAGAAATCGACGACGTAGAGCGCGCCGTCCGGTCCCGTGGCGAAGTTCACCGCGTGGAACCAGGGATCGGTCGAAGCCAGAAACTCTTCGTTCTCCTCGCCCCGGCGCGCCACGAAAGTCACACCGTTGGGTTCGAGCGCGCGCCGGTGGACCAGGTTGCGCAGCGATTCTCCCATGAACGCATTTCCTCGGTACTTTTCCCCCAGGGCATCGCCGCGATAAATCGTCAGCCCGGCCAGCGCGTTGAAATGACTGGAAGACTCCTTGTTGAACACCAGCGGCGGCGGCGTCAGCGGGAAGACTCGGCCGGTGTCGCCCGGCGCGACGATCTCGAGCACTCCTTCGTCCGCGCGCAATTGCGGATTGCGACTCAGGTAACGCTCTTCGACAACGACGTGCCGGATCGGAATGGTGTTCCACGACAGAAAATGGTTTCCCCAATCGTCCCGGGCGCGGCCAAATTGGCTGCGCCCCGCGATGACCTCGAACTCGCTGGTGTCCGGCCGGAAACGCAAATCGTGGTTGCGGAGTGATACGCCTTTGTCCGCCGGATCGTTCGGGCGGCGAATGTCGCCGTCGCTCCGGCCATTCGCGGCGTAGATCCAGTTGTCGAGGCCCCAGGTGAGGCCGTTCACGCGCAATTGCTGGTTGCCTTCGCGAAAGCCGGTGAGGATGACTCGGCGCTCGTCCGCCCGGCCATCGCCATTCGTGTCCTTGAGATGCCAAATATTCGGCGCGGCCGTCACCAAAAGGCCTTCCTTCCACGGCAAAACGCTGTTGGGAAAGGGAAGGTTGTCGGCGAAGACCGTGGCCTTTTCGTAAACGCCGTCTCCATCCGAATCTTCAAGCAGGCGAATCTGTCCTGTGCCCGGACCCAGCGGGTAATCGATCATCTCCGCGACGAACATGCGTCCGTCCGCGTCCCAGGCCATTGCCACCGGACTGATCACGTTGGGCTCTGCGGCGACCAGTTCGACGGTCAGTTGTGGATCTGCAAAACGGAACGAGGCTTGTTCGTCCGCAGGGCTGAGGGCCGCCCTTGGAGCTTCACTCGCGCCCGGTGCTGCCAAGCTGGCGAAACCAAGGCCTAAGACCAGGAGAGCACTGTTGAGTGTCCACGGGGCCGAACTAAGGTGGATGGGTCGTTCATTCATCAAAAAGAGACGTTTCCTGGCCTGGATAGCCGCTTCATTTCTTGTGCTGCTCAAACCACCCCTCGATGTAAGCCATCTTCGCCATCCAATGGCTGGGACGACGCCGGATGCCATGGGGCTCGCCAGGGACCCGCACGAGCACGCTTTCCACCTGCAGGAGCTTGAGCGCCTGATAATATTGCTCCGACTCGGACATGGGCGTCCGATAATCTTCTTCACCCGTGATAACCATGGTCGGGGTCTTCACATTCTTGACCACGGAAAGCAGCGACCGCTTTTCGTAATGCTCCACGTTTTCCCAGGGCAATCCGGGAAACCAGTATTTGGCGACGAACGCCGAGATATCCGCCGTCAGCACAAAGCTGTACCAGTTGATTACCGGATAAGCCGACGCCGCCGCGCGAAAGCGATTGGTTCGCCCGATCATCCAGCAGGTCAAGACTCCCCCGCCGCTTCCGCCCGTGACGAAGAGGTTCTCGGCGTCGATGTATCCTTTGGCCATCACCGCATCGACGCCCGAATTCAGATCGTAGAAATCGTCACCGGGGTAACGGTGATGGATGAGATTGCCAAACTCTCCTCCGTAGCTGGTGCTCCCTCTCGGATTGGCGTAGAACACAACATAGCCCTTCGCCGCCCAAACCTGTTTCTCGACGTCAAAGCGGTCGCCGTAATTCGCGAACGGTCCGCCGTGAATTTCGAGGATTAACGGATATTTCTTCGCCGGGTCGAACCCGGGCGGTTTGATGATCCAACCTTGAATCTTGCGTTTATCGAGCGACGACTCGTACCAAATCTCTTCGACGTGGCCGAGGGTTTTATCCGCCAGCAAGTCTTCGTTGAGCGCGGTCAAGATCCTTACTTTGGGATCGGCCAGAGTGCCGGCGCCAACCTCCACCGGCAGGTTCAGACGGCTGCACGTGAAGGCAAAATGGCCGTTAGGTGAGATGGAGAAAGACCCCGCGGCATACGCGCTGCTCCCTCCGCCTATGTCTTGCGCAATCTGCCGAAGCTTTCCGTCCACCGTGTAGAAGGCGAGTTTGGTGTTCCCTTGATCGTCAAAACGAATGAAGACGCCTTTGTTGTCCCCGGTCCAACGCGGGCCGATGACATCGCGATCCAAATCGCCGGACAACACACGGGCATTGGTGCCGTCACGATTCATCACATAGAGCCGTGTGACCTGGTAACCCTGGTATTTGTCGTCAAAGCCGAGGAAGGCGATGGATTGGCCGTCAGGCGAGACGGCGGGCGAATTATCCGGGCCCCGGCGATGCGTCAGCGCTTTGACCGATCCATCCGCAACCGAGAATTCGTAGATTTCGGTGTCGAGCGGTTCAAGTTCGTAATCCGGCCGGCGATTGGCGGATACCAAAAGCGATTTGCCGTCCGGGCTCCAGACCGCTTCGCTCGCGCGGAACGTGAAATCCCCGTGATGAAAGTTCCCGCTCGAAATCTGCCGCGGCGTGCCCCCATCCGCCGGAACGACGAACAGATGGTTGTAACCCGGCTTCAAGTAGCCCGGCCCGTTGAAGCGATACACCAATTTGTCGATGACCGTTGCCGGTTCCGCCCATTTCGCTCCGGAAGGCGCCGCAGGCACCTGGGCGATCTGCGGTCCCTTCGCCGGCACAAAGGAAGCGAAGGAAACCCACCGACCGTCCGGGGACCACGCAATCCCCGCGGGCGGATGCTGGAGGTTGGTCAGTTTCGCCGTCTGTCCCGTGTCCAACCAGCGCAGGTAAATCTGCGGCGTCCCGTCTTGGTCCGAGAGGTAAATGATGCGCGTCCCGTCGGGAGACCACCGGGGCGAAGAGTCGCCGCGATGGCCCGTGGTGAGCGGGCGATGATTGGTCCCGTCGAAGTCGATGATCCAGAGGTTCGCGTAATTCTTGTCCGACATGACGTCTGAGAACTGGCGGACATAGATGATCCGCTGGCCGTCCGGCGAAATCTGCGGATCAGACGCGAATTCCAAATTGAACACATCTGACGCCGCGAGGCGATTGGTCTTCGACTGGGCTTCAGCCGCCGAAAGGGGCAGACAACTCAGCAACGAAACGGCGAGCCACGCTTGAACTTGGTGATGGCGCATAAAGGAGAATTGGTTTGGCAGATCTTTAATAGCGAGGCCTGCCTCATGCCTGGGGCAACAAGCGGCGCGCGTTGCCTTGCATGATGGCCTGAAGTTGGTGGGCGTCGAGCGGTGATTCAATCAGTTTCAAGATCGCCGTTTCCACGGGGAAGTACGGGGCATGGGAACCGAAGACGAGCCGATCAACGGGCACTCGGGCTGAGGGCAACCCTTGGACCGAGCCGATCATTCGGCCCACCGCGCCGTTGCCTTCGAGTCGCGAAATATCCAGGACCGCGTTGGTTTGCTTCATGAATTGAGTCAAGTCCTCGTTTCGATTCGAACCGGAAAAGTGCAGCAACTGAACCTTCGCGTTGGGCGCGCTCTTCACGGCTTTCAACAGAGGAGCGAAAGTAACCGGGCCGACCTGGATAATGGGATGGTGCACGCGGGGATCCTCCATGCCGAAGACCACCTGAAGAATCAACCCGCGTTCCGCAGTCGTTTTCACCAGGCTCTCCATTCCAGGATGGTTGAGATCGAATGGCTGAAAGCCCGGATAAATCCGAATGCCCGGCATTTGGTGGACCTCGTGACAGCGGCGGACGTCGTCCTCCCAATCCGGCCAGGCCAGGTTGACGCTGCCAAAAGGAATCAAAAAGCCCGCTCCATGCTCCCGGCATTCGGCCACCAGGCGGGCATTGACCCCGCTCAGGTCCTTCGAGAGCAGCGCTTCAAAACTGCCGGCCCAGGCCTCGATGACGCGGTGCTTTTTGAGCTTTGCGACCAGGCCCTTCGTGTCCCGGTATTTCAACGCGCGGAAGGGCCAACTGAAAAGATTGACGTTGGTGTCGATGATCCCAGGAGACCGGGAGGACGTTGCAGGAGTAGCGCGGCCAGCCGCGGTCTCTGCAGCCAACAGATGCCGGCCCGGGAGCGAAACCGCCGCCGCGCTCAACAGTGAATTCGTCAAAAAACTGCGCCGATCGATAGGCTTCATGAGTGCGTGGAATGCTTCCATTTTTGGCCAATCAAGGTTCAATCCTTATACCCTTCTTGCGAAAGATGGGTGCGGTAATTCTCCGGAGGTTCCCGCCGAAGATTTTCATTCTATCGGCCTTTGAAATGTCCGCATCCAGGACCTTGCCCAACTCAGTCGCATAACTCCGGCTCGGGCCGTGCCCACCCCAAACCAGGCGATCCACACCCAGTTCTCTGATGGCATATTCGACCATGCCGGAATGCGGATCAGACCCAGAGAATTCCAGAAGAACATTCTTGTAGGGCCGGATCGCGCGGACCCCCAACTCCCAGTCGCCCCCGGAATGGCCGCAAATCATCGGGATCTGGGGAAAACGCTGCGCCAGCTTGGCCAGATCCATCGGGGTCGATTCGGAATCCCCGTTGTCGCCTCCGGGCAATCGCGGCGTTCCGCCAACCTTGAGCCAGGTGTGGACATACACGTGCACTTCCAATTCCGCGGCGAGCCGCATGATCGGATCGTTATTGGGATGGCTGCACGTGACTCCCTTTTCGGCGCTCCCGAGATATTTAATTCCGATGCAGGGACCGTGGCGAATCCATTTTTCGATCTTAGCGCAACTTTGGTCGGGAAAACCCGGATCAATAGGCGTGCGGCCCGAAAGCCGGTCTTTATCCCGCTCCAGGATCTTGAGGATTTCCGCGTCGTGAGGATATGGAGCGAACGGTTTCTCCAACGTGCCGCCGCACTCCTGGGCAATCGACCGCTCGATTCCCATGCGTTCGACGAAAAAGCTGTTGCGTTCATACTGCTCGATCGGGCGCGGCGAGGCAAAGCCGTGGAAGTGATTGTCCCAAATTCGATAGGCGACCAACTCCTCTCGAGTCGGAAGCCCGTAGTCGGCCGGGTCGATGAAGAACTCACGTGGGTCCATAGCGCACTTCGCCTGCTTTGCGTCAATGCGGT
>JACPRI010000101.1 GCA_016190065.1 Verrucomicrobiota bacterium | reverse complement strand
GAGTATCAATTGGGGGCTAAAGCCGAGCGTCAGGATTTGTTTGTCGCGATGGCGGCCTACGGAGATTACGCCCCGTGGTATATCGGCACGGCAATCGCGTATGAAGAAGGCGGCTACGAAACGCGACCTGAATCCTCGAACGTCGCCCCGGAAGTTGAAGGCGTGCTGCTGGGCGCGATTCGGAAATTGCTCCGCTAAGCAGCGGACCGCCAGAATCCGCGCGGCTTTGGCGACTGGAATCTTTCCGTGGCGCGGAGACGGAACTGCTCTAGGAGTTTCCTGCGGGCATGAGTTGCAAACCACCCGTTGTTCGCAATCCCGATGATGAACCACAACAGCAACGCGTGCCAGAATTCTGGCCCCGATCGCGAAAAAGATCGGCTGATGGTTCCGACCGCGAGAATCAGTGTCCAGAAAGCAAGAAAGAATCCCCACGGCAGAAGCAGGATTCGGCCTGCGGCTGTGCCCGCGGCGTGATTCGGCTGTTTGACGGACATGGCGGTCCACATTCCGGTCCAACCCAGGGCGATCAAATCCGCCACCAGCATCACCGATTCAGCCAGGAAGATGGGCAGCCAGATCTCTCGCAATAACCGGGCTCCAGCCGGACTCTGATATTCTGAAAAGAAAAGGCTGGCGAAAACACCTGCATCCAAAATCAGCACGGCCAAGATGGGTCCAGCGAATTGTCGGCGCAGGGCCATCCATTGTCCTTTCAGAATTTGGGGAACGGTCAGCGGCGTCGAGAGCAGCAGTTCGAGTGTTCCTTCGTTGCGTTCATCAACCAGGTACTGGCAGGCGATCGATACGAACTGAAGTTTGAGCACGACATGGAGCACGATGGCGACCACAACCCCGGTCCAGGCTAATTCCAACTTCGGCCGGGCCATCCACCAGATCCAGACTCCAAGGACCACAAGCATGCCTAGCAGCAGCCAGGTCCCCAACGGCTTCAGCCGTTCCCTTGAGGCCAGCCAATAGAACGCATTTCGATCCAGGAGCCGGGTGCGGAAATTCAGGCGGCTCGCGTCTCCTCCGTAAATCACGGAACGCCACCGATGCTGCCACTGAAATCCCTTGGGTCCCGAAATCTTGTCTTGCCAGGCCTGCGGAAGAATCCAGCTCGCTAACCCCAAGAACGCCCAGGCGGTCAAATGCGTCGCCAGAAGGGACCAGCCAAAATCAACCTGGCCTCCGCCCATCCCGATTCCTGCCACGAGCGTGTGGCCAGGAGAAAGCAGGTCAAGCAAGTATCCCCACCGCGGGGCGAGTCCTTGCCGCGTAACCGACGCCAGCGCGGGAAGAATCAACCAGAAGAAAACCACGAGCAGGATCCCCGTGTGTCTGGCTCTCAATTGCCTCCGGCTCACGGACGAAACGAACAGACCGCAGGCGAGGGAAAAGAAGAGGGTATTGGCAAGCGCGAGAACCGCGCACCAGAATTGTCCGGGTTGCACGCCTCCAGCGAGCAGCGGCAGGCTCAGGATCGGGAAAGTCGCCAGCAGAGCGTAGAAGGAGGGAAGCGACGCGGAGAGCAGCTTCCCAAGGACAACATCGTAGCCCCTGAGATCCGTGAGGAAAAGCAAACCAAGGGTGCCCTCACGTTTCTCCTGGCTCAGGCAATCGGAGGTCTGGCTCATGCCTGCGAACAAGCACCAAATAAATGCCAACTGCGTCATGACCAGAAAGACAGGCGTCGTGCCTCCCATGGGCCCCATAAACCGGCCGGTGGTGAAGAGTATCCACAGACCAAACAGAAGCGCGACGATCGCTGCTTTTAAACGGACGTGATAAGTCTTTGGATTGCGCGAGGCGACGCGCAGTTCCCGTTGGACGATGGGCAACGCTTGCATCGAGGAGCTGGCCGTTTACCTGCGGCTGAGTTTGCCAACGGCTGGACCGCGAGTCGATTGTTTGTCGCTGAGCTCGATCTTCCCGTCGTTCCCGTCCCCGTCCCCGTGCGCCCCCGTGCGCGAGATTACGATTTTAGTCGGGCTTTTGTTGGGGATTCCTGTAACCTTCAAGAAAATATGAACGCCCCAGGTTCACTCCAACTAGTCTATCAGCGGTGACGAACCGACTAGCCCATCTCGTTTGCCGCTTTGGTTTGCTGGCCTGCGCGCTTGAGCTTTTCGCGGCGGAATCGTCCGTTCCGCCGGAATTTGCGGACGCACGTAAATTAATCGAGCAAGGCGTTTCCGAAGGCCGCGTGCCGTCGGTGGCAGTCGCAGTGGTGAAAGATGACCGGCTCCTCTGGGCAGAAGGATTTGGTTTCGCGGATTTGGAATCGCAACGGCCCGCCACCGCCGACAGCATTTACCTTCTCGCCTCGGTGTCAAAGCCCATCACCGCCACGGGCCTCATGGTGCTGGTCGATCGCGGGCAGGTCGATCTGGACAAACCCGCTAATGGTTATCTTCCCGGTTCCAAACTCCGCGCGAATCTCGGTTCGGCCGACGAGATCACGGTCCGGCGTTTGGCCAATCACACGTCCGGCATGCAGGTGCACTACAATTTCTACTATGACAGCGTGCCGCCTTTATCCCACGACGAGGTCATTCGGCGTTATGGGATCGCGCACACCGAACCTGGATTGCGCATTGAATACTGCAACTTGGCCTTTGGAATTCTGGACTACATCACCGAGGCCGTTTCCGGGATGCCCTGGCGGGGGTTCATGGAGCAGAACGTCTATGATCCAATCGGGATGTCGCACACTTCGGATCGCGTTCGGCCGGGCCTGGAATCGATGGCCACCCGTCCATATCAACTTGATTTGGCCGGAAAATTCATTCGCGTCCCGCCGTATCAATTCGATCACAATGGGGCCTCCGCCATCTGGAGCAGCGCGAGAGACCTGAGCCGTTTTCTCAGACTTCACCTGAACAGCGGGACCGTCGATGGACGGCGGCTGTTGAAGGAGGAAACAGCGCGGTCGATGCGGAAGGTCACCGCTCGCAGAAGCCCGGCGAGACCTGAGGCCGGATTCGGCGTGGCCTGGGCGCTTGGCTCGACCTTGGGACATGTTTTTTTTGAGCACACAGGCGGCATGCCTGGCGTCGCGACTTGGATTCGCGGATTTCCAGAGGACCGCGCGGGGTTCGTGGTTCTGATCAATGCGAGCGGAGTTGATTTGCTCGGGAAAGTTGCGGACCAGATCACGCGAGCTTTGTTTCCCGACGGGCGCGAGGTGCCACGGAAGACCGCCGCGGAAGAGCTTGTGGAGCGGAAGCCGGAGCCATTCGTGGGCGAATGGAAAGGCGCACTGGCGCACTGGGAAGGAGACATTCCGATGGTGTTGCGCGTCGCAGGAGATGGAAACGTAACCGTCAGGCTCGCAAAACGTGAGCCGATCCCGGTTCGTGAAGTCGCGTTTGCCAATCGAACACTCAAAGGCCAAATGCGGGGCCTGCTGAAGACGCAAGAAGGATACCATGGACCGGTCACGCTCGAATTCAATTTGAACAGGGCAGGGGAGGAGTTGATCGGAATCGGCGTCGCGAAGGCGGAGGGTTATTTCGCTTTGTCCCACGGCGTGCGTCTGAGCCGGCAAGCGAGCGAGGAAACTCCCGGAACGAAAGAATGATCGCCCGATGACGGACCGATCCATTCCCGCTCTCATTTTTTGTGATCCTCAGGTCGGAGCCCTCCGG
>JACPRI010000100.1 GCA_016190065.1 Verrucomicrobiota bacterium | reverse complement strand
GATACACGCCGTTAGGCTTGTCTCCCTTTTTCCTCCACTGAAGGTAATCAACACAGTCCGCGTAAGCGAGCTGCGTGGGGTAAAGAATACCGCGCGTGTTGAGAAACGTGTAAAGGCTGCGCCAGGCCACGCGGTATCGACTCAAGGATTTTGGAGAGCTCTCGTAGCGGAGGTTGAGGAAATCGTCCACCCAAACCTCCCACCGCTCTTTCTTTGGGCCACGCGCTTGCGTCAGTTCTTGAAGCGTTTTTTCCGCGCAGAAGGCTCGGGCCTTGCGGATATCTCCGGGCACATCGGATCTGTATTTCGTCGATTCCTGAATAACCTTTCCTGTCCGCGTGCGGTATTTAACCCACCAGTAGCTCGATTTGGATCGTCTATACAAAGATGCCATAAACTAGTGTACCCTGGTGTACCTTACTGGATTTCACTAGTCAATGTTTTCCGAGTAAATACCGCATTTTATTGCACTCGATTTCGCTATATGTCGAGACGAGGGTTCGATTCCCTTCACCCGCTCCACGAATCTTTCGTGGAAGACTTCACGATCTCATTGATCCGGCGCGGTGGCACCGCGATGTCCTTTGCCAGCCGATACTGCGTAATGCTCATCGGCTTGAGGAATTCTTCGTCCAAGATTTCCCCCGGAGTGATGTTTGCGAGCAGTTTGCTTTTCATGGTCAATGGTAATCGACAATCTCGAAAGGGTGACCCAATCCGCGGGCACCGGTAAAACACCTGCCCTACCGTTGCAGAACCTCATGCACTGTTTTGACAAGGTTCCCGGCCGTATAGGGTTTCTGCAGAAACGCTTCGATTTGAAGTTCCTTCGGATCGGTGACTTTCACGCCGGAACCCAACCCACTCGCGGCGATGATTTTGATCTCTGGGGCTATACGACGGACGGCATGGATTGTCGCAGACCCGTCCATGATGGGCATGGTCATATCGGTGAGGATGACTTTGATCTCGCCCGGATGCTGGGCGCAAAGGGCGATCGCCTCCGCGCCATCCCGGGCGGTCAGGACTTGATAGCCAAACATCTTTAAGGTTTGCTTCGTGACATCGAGAATCGCGGCTTCGTCATCCACCACGAGCACGATCTCGCCGTTGCCCGTTGGTAAAGCGCGCTGCTCAACTTCCGCCAGCTCGGTGGTCGCGGACTTCTGCGCCGACAAGTACACTCGAAACTCAGTTCCTTTACCCACCTCGCTATAGACCGACACGAACCCGCCGTGGCTCCTGACAATACCCCGTACCGTCGAGAGGCCTAGACCAGTTCCTTTCTCGAGTGATTTGGTGGTGAAAAACGGCTCAAAAATCCTTTCGCGAATGTGGACTGGAATCCCAGTTCCAGTGTCCGTGACCCGGACCACGACGAATGGACCCACTGCGGCCTCGGGGTTCATGGCGGCAAAAGTTTCATCGACAAAAAAGTTGGCTGCTTGAAGCGCCAGTGTCCCGCCATTGGGCATAGCATCTCGCGCATTGACGGACAGATTCATGAGCACTTGGTGCAATTGGGTCGCGTCCGCGACCAGCGGCCAAAGCGGGTCTGCGAGCGCCGTCCGGATTTCGATCGATTTCGGGAAGGTCTGCTTGAGAATCTTTGCAATCTCCTTCATGAGGTGACCGATTTGGAGAGTCACTCGTTCTCCCTGAACGCCCCGCGCAAACGTCAGGACTTGTTTGACCATGTCCGCCCCGCGCCGCGCGCTCGATTCAATCGTGGCCAGGATTCGTTCGGCTTCTTCGTTGGAATATTTGAGGCGCAAGATATCAATCGCCATCAGGATGGGCGCGAGCACATTGTTCAGGTCGTGGGCAATCCCGCCCGCCAAGGTGCCGATGCTTTCAAGGCGCTGGGCGCGGAGGGATTGCGCTTCGAGCCTCTTCTTTTCGGTGATGTCACTGTTAATGTTGAGAATGGCTTGGGGCTTGCCGGTCTTGTCCCGCAGTACGGCTCTCCGGCTGACCACGATGATTTCCTTGTCCGCCTTGGTGACCTGGCGCAACTCGCCCACCCATTCGCCCTTCTCTAACATCGTCTGCAAAATCTCTTGGTGGCCTGGAGGGACCTCTTTGTAGAGCAAATCGGAAGCGCGTTGGCCGACGACTTCTCCAGCCGTCCAGCCGTAAATGTGTTCGGCCCCTTTGTTCCAATAGGTAATCCGCTGCTGCAGGTCGCGCACAAAAATGGCATCCTGGGCCCGGTCCAACAGCGCGGCCTGCTCGCGGATGCGTTCTTCGGCGTGCTTGCGCTCCGTGATATCGACCGTCGTTCCTTCATAAAAAAGAAGCCGGCCGTTTTCGTCCCGCACCGCGCGCGCATTCTCGGAAATCCAAATGATGCGGCGGTCCTTGCAATAGACCTGGGACTCGAAGCCGGAGACCGCAGGGCTCTCCTCCAGAGCCTGCTGGAACTCCGCGCGCCGGTTCGGATCAACATAGAACTGGCGCCCGATGTCGGTGATGGTGGAGATCAACTCTTCCGGCGACTCGTAGCCATACATGCGGGCCAAGGCGGGGTTCGCCACAAGGTACCGGCCGTCCGACGTGCTCTGGAAGATGCCTTCGACGACATTCTCGAAGATGTTGTGATATCTTTCTTCCGAGGTGCGCAGCGCCTTTTCCGTACGTTTTCGTTCTTCGTTTTCCGCGCGCAAAGCGGCCGTCCGTTCCTGGACGCGTTCTTCCAGTTGTTCGTTGAGCCTCTGCAACTCCGTCTGCGTTTTCTCCAGTTGATGGTTCTTGAGCACCGCGGTCTCATAGGTGGAAAGAAGCAGATTGAGCATCTGCAGGCGATCGGCCGAGATGACATGCTTCTTTCCCGCAAAGAACACCTCCAGCGAGAATCGCGTCTTTTCATACTGAACGACGTGGCGGTTCGACAGAATGTGGCGGATGCGCGCGAGGAGATAATTTTCCTCAAACGGTTTGGTAATGAAATTGTCCGCGCCGCATTCCAAACCGCGAACGACGTCTTCCGGATCGGTCAGGGCCGTCAACAGGATCACGGGCAAGTCTTGGAGTTTTTCGTCCGAACGAATCCGCCGGCAAAGCTGGTAGCCATCCATCTCGGGCATATTGATATCGGTGAGGATCAGCGTCGGCTTGTGCGCGCGCAGCCGGACGATCGCTTCTTTGCCGTTTCGGGCATGGCTGACGGAGAATCCCCGTTGCTCGAGCAGGTATTTCAACTGTTCCGCCTGGGTGAGGCTGTCCTCGACAATCAGTATTTCCACTCCAGCCGTGTTGTCTGAACCATTCGAATTCATGAGTCACTTCTCTTTGTCAGTTCCGATTTCACGAAGCGAACCAAGGCACCGGCGATCCCCTCTGGAGGCAGCACGTAAGCCGCCGCACCGAGCTGGATCGCTTCTCCCGGCATCCCATGGACGACTGAGCTTTCGCGATCCTGGGCAATGGTGATGGCGCCCTGGTCGCGCATCAGCTTCAGTTCCGCCGCGCCGTCTTTGCCCATGCCGGTCAGAAGCACCCCCAGCGCACTGGGGCCGCACACTTCGGCGAGCGAGCGAAATAAATAGGAGACGGCGGGCCGCAGGCCGTTCTCAGGCTCTTCCCGCGTCAGGAGAATGCGGCCACTGGCGCTAATGCCCATGTGGAAATCGTCGGGCGCCAGATACACATGGCCGGGCAGCGGGCAAGTCCCGTACGAAGCCACGTGAATCTGCAAGCCACCAGTCTGGTTCAGCCACTCGGTCAGACCGGGCAGAAAACCGCGCGCGATGTGCTGCACGATGAGAATGGGCGCGGAAAAATCCTTCGGCAGGCTCGCCAGGATAGTTTGCAAAACCGGCGGGCCGCCGGTGGAAGCGCCCATGCCGATGAGGTTGACTCCCGCCGTCGCGGGCTTCGATTCCGCGGGGCGCGCCTCGGGCGCAGACAGAGGAGCCAG
>JACPRI010000099.1 GCA_016190065.1 Verrucomicrobiota bacterium | reverse complement strand
TTACTTCGCTTCGTTTCGCGCGAACTGGAATCGCGAGATCGAGGCCGATCTGCTCCGGCGGTTCGGCTTGAATTCAGCGCAGAAAGCCAGCGCGCTTTCCAAAGGCCAGAAAACCCAGCTCGCCTTGATCAGCGCGATCTGCCCGGAGCCGGACCTGCTCGTCCTGGACGAACCGACCTCCGGCCTGGATCCCATCGTCCGCCGCGAATTCATCGAAACCGTGATCGGCGCGTACCAATCCGGCGGCACCGAAAACCGGACGGTCTTCGTTTCCACGCATCTGATTTCGGAATTCGAGGGATTGATCGACGAATTCACGATCATCGAGCAGGGCCGGGAGTTGCTCGCGATGCGGGCCGATGACGCGCGGGACCGGTTCAAAAAAATCCGAGTTCGATTCCGGTCGGCGCCGACGGTCTCGGATTGGACTGGAGCGTTGCAGGTGAAACAAAATGGCCGCGAAGCGGAACTCCTGGCGAACGGGAACAGCGAGGAATTGCTGGAAAGGCTGCGGTCGCACCAGCCGGAAGAATTGCGGTGCGAATCGCTGTCACTGGAAGAAATCTTCGTCTCTTCACGAATCCTGGCTCAACCGACACCATGAACCTTAAAGAGCCGCGGAGCCGAGCAAAGCCGCGGTCGAACTCGTTAAAACGTTAAAAGGTTAAATCGTTAAATCGTTAAATCGGTGAAAAGCTTGAACGCGCTCATTCGAAAGGAAATCCGATTGATCCTGCCGGCCTGGGTGGCCGCCATGATCCTGGCCGCCACGCCGGTGTGGCTTTTTTCGGTGACTGACTTCTTCAATTGGCAAAGCCCCGGCGTCGCGATGGTGCTCACCTCACTTGCGCTGGGAGCGATTCTGCTGGGCCTGGCGCCGTTCGGGCAGGAATGCAGCGTAGGAACGCTTTCGCTTCTTTTGGCGCAGCCAGTCGCTCGGCGGCAAATCTGGCGAGCCAAGATTGCCGTGATTACGGCTGCGCTGATCCTGGTGTTCGCATGCCTCATGCTTTCCTTCCTGATCCGAATTCGGGGCGTGCCGTCGAGTGGAGAGGTCTTCGACCTACTGAAGTTCGGCGGACTGGCTGCGGTGGTGGCGGTCACTGGCGGGCTCTGGACGACGCTTTTGTTTCGCCAGGTGGCCGCAAGTGTGTGGTTCACTCTCTTGGCTCCGCTGTTCCTGCTCACGGTCACTGCGAAGTTCTGGGACCGATTTTCCGAAGGCGTGGCCACGGTCGGCGTCACCGCGATGCTGGTGTTGTATTCAATCGCCGGCTTTTGCTGGGCGCGCCGGATGTTTCTGCGCGCGCAGGACACCGCCTGGACGGGCGGCACGCTTTCTCTCCCGGCCTGGCTCAGGTTCACAATCGGCAAGGCATCCGCGGTTCGCAAAACGAAACGGAAACCGATTCGCGCCTTCCTCCGCAAAGAATTCCACGCGCACCACCTCAGCCTGCTGATCGCCGCCGGCTTGTTGTTTCTGCATTTGATTGTCGTTGCCATCCGAAGATTGGAGTTGGAGATGGATCCGACGGATCCGCACCCTGCGTTCCGCGCGCTGCTCGAGTTCTGGTGGGTGTTGTGGCTGGGCCTGCCCTTTCTCGTGGGCAGCGCGTCCGTGGCCGAGGAACGCAAGCTCGGCACTTTGGAAGCTCAGTTGTGCCTTCCGATGACTCGCCGCGCTCAATTCGCGATCAAGCTTGGATTGACGCTGGTGCTGGGCGTGTTTTTGGGCGGCCTGATGCCCTGGGCGGCGGAAGGCGTGGGAGGTTTCGACACCGTTCCAGGTGCGTTTCGCGAGGCCCGACGCGCGATTCCGTCGTTGTGGCAGCCTCTGGGACTGACCTGCCTGATCGCGGCGGCGATTACTCTCCTCTCGTTCTACGCCTCGACGCTCCGGCGGAGTTTGCTGAATGCGATGGGCACCGCGGTCATATTCGGATTCGCGCTGATGGCCATCGGTGGCTGGATTATCAACGCCGCGATTGATTACCGACATCCGCCGCCGTGGGGAATCCCGTTGATCATTTACATCGGAGGACCGCTGATTCTGGCCGCTCTGATCTGGCTGGCGTTCACGAACTACAAATACGTGCAGCTCGGCTGGAAAATGTGGCTTCGCAATGCGCTCACGATTGTTCTGACTCTTGTCTTCGCATTTACGGTGACCGCGACGATTTATCGCCGCTCCTGGGAGCTGTTCATGACGTTGGAGCCGCGGCATGGCCCGGCGCAATTCAGCGGTCCGGTTCGTCCGAAGATTTGCAGCACGGGCGGACGTAAACTCTTCGCGCTGCTGCCGGATGGCCGGCTTTGGGCGGCTGGCCAGTATGAAATCAGGGGGTTGGACAAATATGTGGAAACTCACCACAGAGTCGATGGAGTCGAGGGACCAATTACCTGGGAAAAACTCCGCTGGCCAGTCCCGGTGGACGGGATATTCGTCGGCAACTCGAACTGGATCGCGCTAGCCAGCACTTCCACGCGGGTAGTCGGCATTCAATCGGATGGAAGTTTATGGAGGGTTTTTTCCCAACCGACTGCCGCGTGGCATCCAAGAAATCTATCGGATATTCCAGAGCCGGAGCGCATCGGAACCGACCTCGACTGGAAGACGGTTGCCGGTGGTCATGGCCATTTCCTCGCGCTCAAAAAGGACGGCACGCTTTGGGGATGGCGCAGCCATCAGCCTGGAGAACGGGGAGTCGGGTTCGATGAAGTCCCTGACGAGCCGATCCGCATCGGCGCGGATTCGGATTGGGTTTCCGTCTTCGCTTCTCAGCATGATTCCATCGGAATCAAACGCGACGGCAGCGTGTGGGGAGGAGTGGGCCCGGAGCTTGGACGGGACCTTCGCAAAGGCTGGGACCCCGGCCCGTATCCGAACCCCGTTCAATGGAATCTGGACGGATCCAGCTGGCGAGTTTTTTCGCGCCTTGGTCTTTCGGATCTCGTCCTTCAGCAGGATGGAAGCCTGTGGGCGGCGGGACAACTTCCTCACTATCTGCTTGGCGTGCGCATTAACCGCGGCTTTAGTCCGGAGCCGTTGCGAGTCAGCCGAGGTTCGGATTGGGTTGACGTCGCGCCGCATTTCGATTCTCTGGCGGCGATCAACAAGAAGGGCGAGCTTTATCTCCAGAGCTTGAATGGCGGCTCGGTATTCTGGCCGGGAAATCTGCGGAAACCGAGCAAGTATTCAGATTGGCTGGCCGTTGGGAACTGCGGCTGGCAAGAACTGGCGGCCCTGGCCGCGGACGGGACGCTCTGCGTGTGGAGCGAGCCGTTCCGAACCCAAGGCCTTCTTGGCCCGACGCGGAAACCGCTGTGGAGCATCAATATCTTTGGGCGATGAGATTCCTCGAGAAAACCGAGGTGAGGTGCGCGGATTTCGAGGCGAACAATGCGGGGTTTGATCTCTCGGGTAATTCGTTCGTTTCATAAGAGTTGCCGCAAGACGCATTCGCTTTCCTCGGGCTCAAATCTTAGAATTGAAGCTGCAATCAGCCGGGGGTCACGGTACTTTAGAACCATGAACGACACGACCACCGTCATCCGGGCGCGCGTTCCGGCGCGCCGTTTGCAGCGCGCTCAGAAAATCCTCCGCAAACTCGGACTTACTGCCGACGACGCGGTGAACATGCTCCTGGCTCAGATCGAAATCCGGAATGGACTGCCTTTCGAGGTCAGTACGCAACCCAAGCCACTGCTCACCGCGCAAGAACAGGCAGCGGCGTGGACGGAGGCGTTCGGTGCCTACTGAACCGCAACCCGGTGAGGTTTGGTTCGCGCGGACCTCAGCATGGTTGAGAAGAGCCGCCCCGTTCTGGTCCTGGCTTATCCTCAGCCTGCCGACGCGCGCGTGCTCGTGATTGTGGCTCCGCTGACCTCGCAGATTCGTGGCCTGCGCGGCGAGGTGTCGATTGGCAAGCCACGCTGGCTGCCCAAGATTTCAGCGGTGAATGTGCAGGGGTTGGCCAGCTTCGACCCAGGCAAGCTCACCCGTCGGCTCGGTACTCTCTCTGTCGAGCAATATGACACGGTGAAAGCCGCGCTGCGCGAGTTGCTGAGGCTTTGAGGCCGGGGCAGATTCGGGAAGCAGTCGGAGAGTTGCAGGAACTCCTAACGGGCGGGATGCCCTGATTGACTTCGATGACCTGCCACCAACGACGAAGTTACTTACGGACGCGCAGGAATGCGAAGGCGCATCACGGTGAAAGGCTGGACATTGAGCTCAATTCTGTCATGCCGCACCGCGACGGTGGTGTCCGAAGGTTTGACGGCTTCCGGTTTTTCCAAGGTGTTGACCGCCCAGGGAACATCGCCTGTCAACGTGCGTACTTCGGCCGAGCCGGTGGCCTGGAACCCGTTCAACTCAATCGCCATCCGAATCGGCCCAGCCGAACCGCGATGCACCAGGGAAAGAAGAAGACTGCCATCCGTGGCGAGTGCGGCCAGCGCGTCGATCGCGCCGAACGACGCGGTGCGCGCGGCGTTTTTCAAATCCGGCAATACGAGGGGTGCCGTTTCTGTGGCCGTCTCCAATTCCACCGTAACGGGCCTCGCTTCCGCGAAGGCGGCGAATGCAGCTTGCGCATAGTGGCACGGATTGGCATAGACGCGCTCGCGGTCTTTGCGCAGACCACCGCCGTGATTGACGGTCGCCGAATGCGTGACCATTTCCACGAACGGCGCCAGGCGGACCGACGCATGGTAAATGAGCACGTCGTACAGCGCTTCCGCCAGCGTCGCCGGGCTGACCAAATTGTCCCGAGTCAATCGCGCGGCCGCGTTCGACTCGCTGGCCCGCCCGATGCGCGCGAACATCTGCAACTCCGTGACGGCCAGGCGCGGTTCTTTCACCCCGGCTTGACGCATCTGCTTCTCCAACTCGGCCCATTTCCTTTCCAGCACTTCCGGCACAGCCATGAAATCGCGATACACCTCCAGCGGATCAGCCATCGGCGACACGTTGCCGCCCACCAAAGGATGATCGGTGGTCGATCGCATGAACGGGGCCACTCCTGCGATGAGGGTATCGTTCCACTGTTTGCCCCACATCACTGGAGCGCCACATGCGTAGAGAAGAATGCCCGGATCGGCGCGAAGCATAGCTTTGGAAAAATCGAGGTAGCGATCCACGTAGCCCGGCGCGGTGGTCCAATTGAACTGCCAGCGTCCCCAAAGCTCGTTGCCGATTTCCCAGTGCTGGACGAGGTACGGCTCCGGATGGCCGTTGGCCGCGCGCCGCGCGCCCATGGGCGTGGTCACGGGGCCGTTGCAGTACTCGATCCAGCGCGCGGCTTCCTCCGGAGTTCCGCTGCCGGCGTTGTTGCAGATCATCGGCTCGCAGCCGACCGCGCGGCAGAAGGCAATGAATTCGTCCGTGCCGAACAAATTCGGTTCGACACCGCCCCAGGCGAAGTTGGGTTTGGTGGGCCGCTGCTCGATTGGCCCGATGCCGTCTTCCCAATGATAGCCGCTGACGAAGTTGCCGCCCGGCCAGCGCAAGATGGGCAAATGCGATTCCTTCAGCAACCGGATCACGTCCGGGTCCGCGCCGTTGATGTGGTCGGCAGGCCGGAGGAAAGCATGGCGAATTACGAACTCGCCGGGAGAGTCAAGGGTCACGGCGAACTTGTAAGAGGAATCGGCTGGAAGTTCAGCGGGTACCACGAGCGCTCCGGTCAACTTCTGCCACTTGGAAGAAAGGCCTTTGACCGATGTGGACGCCAAAGGCCTGTCCGCGCCTTGCGCCCAGAGAGAAACTGTCAAGTTCCCGCCGGTACGCGAGCGGGCCATGATTTCAAATTCGTATTGGCGCTGTCGATGCAACGGCAGCCAAGCCCACTGCGCGATGCCCTGGCCTGCCGCTTCGACCTGGACCCGCTGAGCGCGCCCTCCATAAGGCCCCGTGTCGGGACTCGGTTGAATGTCTTCGCGTTTCCCGACGCGTGTCCATAAGCAGGCCAGCGCATCGGCCCGCGCTACGACCACCCCATCGAGTTCGCTTTCCGGGCAGCCGAAGCGCGTGGCTTGCCGGCGCAATTCCTCATTGATGCGACTGTCTTCGATCTGGAATTTCGTCACGCCGTCGGGGGTTGTCTGGCCGGTCCCAAATGGAAAATCTGCGAACGTGGGATTCCGGAGAATCTGGGCGTCCATGCCATTGTAAATATTGACGCCCAGATGCTCGGCGAACTTTCCCGTGATGTAAGCGGGAATCCGATGCGGCGAGCGTTCGCCGGCGCGGACGCGAACGACGGCGCGCGACGCGTCTTTGGATTCCTGCAGTCGCCGGATCGGGAAGGCTGCCTGGCTGTCGGGTGATTCGCCCGCGGCGCGCACGTTCGGCGCCGCGACCGAGGTTAGAATCAGAATAGAGAGAGCGCTTCCGATTAATGCTTGTTTCGTGTGCATGGATTCCGTGAAAAGTAATTACTGACATCTGCCGCCGTTCCAGGGTTTCCTACCGAACCCACCTACGACTTAAGGCCCGACACGTTTGGAAGCGAGCCGCCCAGCGTAGCGCAGAGTTGCACTCTGCTGTCGCGCCGATTTGAAATCGGCAGCGTGCCGCCAGATTTCGCGCGCTCGAACTCGCCGGCACAGGATTCAATCCTGCGCTACGGCAGATTGAGAATCTGCGCTACGCCAAAGCTCGTTGAACCCGCTCTACCCCGTCAACGCCAGGTCGAGCTTCTGAATCTTCTTCTCGTCCCAGACGCCCAATCCCATCGCGCCCGCGATCTCGATGTGTTCGGGCTGGCGATGAACGAAGGTGCTGAATCGATCCGGGGTGTCTTCCACAATCAATTTCTTGCCGACCGCGAGACGTTTCTTATCGATTTCTTTCCAGCCGATATGGTCGAGCGCAACAGGGTCCGTGGCGAAATAGAGCGTGCGATGTTCCCAAACGAATTGAGGGCGCGCGCCCGGCCCGCCGTGATAGAGGCCTTTGATGCCGTCGAGCACGTGCAGAACGGCTTTGTTCCGAATGACGGGCAAAGACACCACTGCCGGAATGAACGCGCCGCAAACGTTCAGGGAGGTTGAACCGTGGCTTCGGCTAACGTTGTTGACCAGCCCGTGCGAAAGATTCTTGAGCGCCAACGTCACTCCGGCGGACTGATGGTCCTTCAGCACCGCCAGATTGATGAGCTTGCTCACTTCCTGGGTGATGAACTTCGCGGGATGCGAGCGGCGTGCGACGACGTTGTTGATGTCGTAGCCCGGAAGCGTGACGGGGAAATCCAGATAAACGTCCGGGTCGTAGCCGGCGATCGCTTGCTGGATGTTGTCGTAATCTTCCGTCGCGGATGACCAGCGAACACCTTCCGGCAGCCATTCGCGGAAGCCCGCCTTGAGAAACTGCGCGCGGTAGCGGTCATAAACGACGATGTCCTCTTTGCGGACTCCCGCCGATTGCAGGCCTTCGATGATCTTGTGCAGCACTTGCGGGCAACTGATCACGTGCGGGCTGCCGACGGGATTCACCTTGATCCCGACGACGTCTCCGCGCTCGAAGAACAACTTCCAGGCCGAGGGCTGATCCGGCGCTTCGGTCAGTTCCAGCATTCCCGTGTCCATCATGCGGCGGATGGGCTCGGTTTGAAATTCGCCGTTCACAATACAACCGGGATGCGAGACGGCGACGACTCGGCCGGGATAAAGACCCGGCATACCCAGTTTGGTTTTTTCGGCGGTGGCGGAAGCTTGTGCGGCCTGACTCAACTGGTGAAGGCTGAGCCCGGTTGCGGCCGCGGCCAGCCATTGTCTGCGCGAGATATTCTGGTGGGATTTCATGGGCTTAGTTTACGCCAAGATTTTTGTTGTTTCGAGCGGATTTGCATCCTCGTCCCTGCTGCTAGAGTTCAGACAACTACCGCCGGGATTCAGATCCATCCTTGATTTGAATCAAAGCGGATTCCACCGCCACCGTCGCAAGTTAAGCCTCGCCATGTTTCTGAAAGTCATTGCGTGCGAGATCGCGTTTCGGGAGATCTGCCACGCCGCGGCGCAATCGCCCAACCTGATCGACCTCGAATTCCTGTCCCAGGGTCTGCATGACGTGCCGTGCGCGGGCCGAGAGCAGCTTCAGGCGCGCCTCAACGCCGTGCCGACGGGGAAGTATGACGCGATTCTCGTCGGCTATGGATTATGCGGCGGCATGATCAATGGTTTGACGACCCCGCACACTCCCCTGGTCATCCCGCGCGCGCATGATTGCATTACTCTCTTCCTCGGCTCGCGCGAGCGTTACGCCCAAACCATCGCGGCGCAGCCCGGCGCTTACTACTACACGTCGGGCTGGCTGGAGTGCCTGCGGCGCCGGGGCGAGAAAACTCTGCCCGATCAGACGATGTTTCTGCCGACGCGGGCCGCGTTGAGCGGCAATGCCAGCGCGGCTTACGAGTTGTGGGTGAAAAAATTTGGCGAAGATCAGGCGCGCTACCTGTCGCAGGTCATGGACCAATGGACCTCAACTTACACCCACGGCGTGCTGATCGATTTCGACTTCTCCCGGCCCTTGCGCTTACGCGATCAAGTCGAGGCGGTCTGTGCCAAACGTGGCTGGCAATTCGGCGCGATGGAAGGCGATCTCCGCCTTCTCCAGCACTGGTTGAACGGGGAGTGGACGCCGGAAGATTTCCTCATCGTGACGCCCAGCCGGAAAGTGACGCCAAGTTATGACCAAGGGGTCATCCAGGCAGAAGCAGTGGACTCACCTGCGTCCCGGCATGAAGCTTTTGATCGAGCGCCTGAATGAAATCAGGACTGGTTCCGCAACAGCCGCCAACGAAGGAGGCGCCTGCCGCCACCAGCGCTTGAGCGCCGCCGGCGAACTCCTCCGGTGAGGTGCGGTACGCGGCGCGGCCGTCAACGATCTCCGGCAGGCCGGCGTTGGGCTTGATCCAGATTGGACGATCCGTTGCACTGCGCAGCCGCGCGCAGATCAATGCGAAGCCTCCCATCCCGCGGCCGCAATTGGCTCCGATCACGTCGGCACCGGCGTCCGTCAGTGCTTTCGCTGCTTCCTCCGGAGTCAGACCCATGATGGTTTGATCCCGATTTTTGCCGGAATCGAACACCATGCAGGCGACGACGGGCAGATCCGTGGCGCGCGCCGCCGCGACGGCCAGCAGGGCTTCGTCCAGATCGCCCATCGTTTCCACGACCAATCCGTCCGCTCCGCCTTCAGCCAGCGCCGCCGCCTGTTGCTCAAAGGCAGCGCCGAGTTCGTCGCGAGTGATTTCGTCGGCCAGAAGCATTTTCCCGCTGGGCCCGATCGAGGCGAAGACCCAGGCGCGGCCTTCCGCTGCCTTCCGAGACAATTCCACTCCTCTCAAATTGAGCTCCCGGACTCGATCGCTCAGTCCCGCGGCTTCCAGACGGCATCGATTGCCGCCAAAGGTATTCGTCAGAATGATCCGGCTGCCGGCCGCGACGTAAGCTCGCGCCACTCCGCACACGTCTTCCGGGTGCGAGAGGTTCCAGCCCTCCGGCATCTCGCCGATGGGAAGTCCTCGCGCCTGAAGCTGCGTTCCCCAGGCGCCATCGGTGAGGACGGGGCCTCGAGAAAGGAGCTGGCGAATGAGCGCGTGCATGACCTGAATTTCTCGTTGAGCGCAGGGCTGCAATCGAGGTAGCGCAGATTTGTAATCTGCTCTCTTGCAGGATTGCATCCTGCTGGGCGCACCCAGGCGCCGAGGCACTCGAATTGGCGGCGCTCTGCCGATTACAAATCGGCGCTACGGCAGAGGGCAACTCTGCGCTACGATTTGCGATCCCTTCTGGCAGCCTGCAGGCGCCATCGTCTCTCGGGCCAACGCGACGGCGCCGGCGGCATTTTCACTGTATCCGTCCGCGCCAATATCGTCGGCGAACTTTTTTGTGACCGGAGCGCCTCCCACGAGCACTTTCACCTGGGCGCGGATCCCGGCGTCTTGGATCGCGTCAATCGTGGTTTTCATCGAAAGCATGGTCGTGGTCAGCAGAGCGGATAAAGCGACGACGTGCGCGTTTTTCTCGCGCACGGTGGCGACGAATTTTTCCGGCGGCACATTGACGCCCAGATCAATCACCTCGAATCCTCCGCCTTCGAGCAGAGCCGCGACCAGATTCTTGCCGATGTCGTGGAGGTCCCCCTTCACGGTGCCGATCACGACTCGGCCCGTTGGCTGGGCGCCTCGCGCTGTCAGAAGCGGGCGAATGAGTTCGAGGGCGGACTTCATGGCGCGGGCGGAGAGCAGCAGCTCCGGAACGAAGTATTCGTTGCGCTCGAATCGGCGGCCCACTTCATCCATCGCCGGGCTCATCGCTCCGTTGACCAGCGTGAGCGGATCCATTCCGGACGCGAGAGCCTGTTCAGTAAAAGCGCGCGCCTCTTTCGCCTGGCCGGTCAGAATCGCTTCGTAGAGAGGGTTAGTGTCTTGCATTTCGGACTCAACCTAACGACCTCAGCCCAGGTTTGCGTTGACGCAAATCAATTTATGGCTGGCGTTGTTTTGCGAACTTAGCACGGCTGCATGAACTCGAGTTTGTCCCAAATGCGCGCCGAGTACGACCAAAAGGGGTTGCGCCGGGAAGACCTGGGCTCGGATCCAATCGAGCAGTTTGCCCGGTGGATGGAAGAAGCGTGCCTGGCGGAGGTCGTCGAGCCCAATGCCATGACTCTCGCCACGGTGTCGAGCGATGGGCAGCCCACGCTGCGTACGGTTCTGCTCAAGAGCTTCGATGCGCGCGGTTTTGTGTTCTTCACCAACCTGGAGAGCCGCAAAGCCCGGCACATCACCGAAAATCCGAAGGTGTCGCTGTTGTTTCCTTGGCTCGCGCTCCAGCGCCAGGTCTGCATCAACGGCTCGGCGGAGCGTCTTTCGGCGGCGGCGGCGATTGCGTATTTTGCCTCGCGCCCGTTTGCCAGCCAGCTTGCGGCGTGGGCTTCGCCGCAAAGCAAGGTGATCTCCGCGCGCGCCATCCTGGAAATGAAATGGGAGGAAGCGAAACGCAAGTTCACCGAAGGCAAGGTGCCGATGCCGTCGTTCTGGGGCGGGTTTCAGGTCCAGCCGCGCGAAATCGAATTCTGGCAGGGACGCGAGCATCGCTTGCACGACCGATTTCTCTACACGCTCCAGGCGGAAGGCGCCTGGAAAATCGAAAGGATCGCCCCATGATGACGATTGGATTTCACACCGACGCGTTTAACTCCTCCAACTGGCCGTTCGAGAAATGCCTGGAATGGGCCAAAGCCCACCGCCTCGACCACATTGAGTGCGGCGTCGTGGATGGAGTCAGTTTCATGCAAGGCCTGGGCTACTCGCCGCATCTTTCGCTGATGGATGATCCGGTTCTCGTCCGGCGAAACCTGGAAAAATACGGAGTGCGGTTCTCTCAGATCGATGCCGCCTACCCGCTGTCCGGCGAGGATGGCCCGGTGCGGGGCGTGCCGTACGTCACCAAAGCGATCGCCTGGGCGTCGCACGCGGGTTGTCCATGCGTCGATACCACCGACGGCTTGCACCGGCCGGAAGGACTCAGCGACACCGAAGCGCTGGATTTGATGAAGCGCAGCTACCGTCAGATCATCCGCGTGGCGGAGGCGCACCACGTCATTGTCAATATCGAGCCGCACGGCTATTTCACGACCAACCCCGAGACGATGGCGGAGATGCTCGCGTTTGTGGACAGTCCCTGTCTGCGCATGAACATGGACACCGGCAACACGTTCATCGCGGGCCGGGATCCCGTGGCTTTTCTGAAACGGTTTTTGGACAAGGTCAGCCATGTCCACATCAAGGATGTCTCCCGAGAATTGGCGGAAGCCGTCCGCGGCGGGCAGACCGGCATTGCCATGAGCTGCTGCGCCATTGGCGAAGGGGTGAATGCGGCGAACATTCGCGAATGCCTGCGGTTGTTGCACAATCGGGGCTATTCCGGGACCCTGAGCATCGAGTGCGACGGCGCGCTCATTGAGCAATCTCTGGAGTGGCTGCGGAAGACCCTGGCGGAAATTGAGGTCCCGCAGGCCGCGAGCTCGCCGGCAACCGCCGAAATGCAGCCCTCCAGCAAACCTCAGAAGCGCAAGACACGATGAGCGGAGTGGGCTAAAACGTGAGACCCTAAAATGCGATCATTAACCGCAGAGATCGCAGCGCGGCACAGCCGCAGCCGAAGTCGTTACAACGTTAAATCCTTAAATCGTTAAAAAAGTTAAGATGAGTCAAAAACTTGATCGCGGCTCGCGAAGAACATCGACGATTGCAGTGCACTGCAGAGAAGGGATCTCAAATAGAATGGCTGCTCACCTGTCGGGTGATTTCATCGACTTCAAGTCTGCGTTACAAGGCACGGCCATGGCTCTGGCGCTGTCGGTCTGCGGAGCAACTGCCCCTCCTGCAAAGTCGGCTCCCGCGGACGCGCCCCGAGCCGACGAGATTCGCGTGCTCATTGTCACGGGAATGGACCATCCGGCGCACGACTGGCGGCGAACCACGCCTGCCTTGAAGGAAGTGCTCGCCAAAGACGGACGCGTGCGGGTCGAAGTGCTGGAGGATCCTGACCGGCTCGAGTCACACGACCTCTCCAATTTGCAAGTCGTCTTCCTGCATTTCTGCAACTGGGAGCGGCCCGACCCGAATGACCGGGCCAAAGAGAATTTGCGGAACTTCGTTCACCAGGGCGGCGGCCTCTTCCTGTTGCACTTCGCCTCCGGCGCTTTCCCGGGCTGGCCGGAGTTTCCGGCGCTTGCCGGCAAAGTTTGGGATCGCAAAAACACCCATGACCCGCGCGGGCCGTTCCGGGTCACGCTGGTTAACACGAACCATCCCATCGTCCGGCGATTGGAATCGTTCGAGACGGATGACGAACTCTACACTTGCCTGACCGGCGTTCAACCGGTTGAGGTCCTCGCCACGGCCCAGTCAAGAGTCTCGAAGCAGCATCATCCCATGGCGTTCGTTCACCGTTATGGGAAGGGCCGAGTCTTTCATACGCCGCTCGGCCATGATGATCGCGCCATACGATCCGCCGGCACCGCCGAATTGATCCGCCGCGGTTGCGCCTGGGCGGCAGGGAAAGATGCCGTGCCCGGCGAGCGGGCCATTCCTTGACTTCAGTCAAGGCCGGGCCGGCGGCAGAGGCGTATCACGGCCTGCGCAATCGCCACCATGGCTGTGGACCTGCCCGCGCCGCAGACTCCAATTCAGAGGCCTCGTGACAATTCTCAGCTTTGACGGAATCCGATATGGCGAAGTCCATGAGCAAAAAAATTCTCTTAACCAGCGTGTGCCGCCCGATGGGGCCAAAATACGGCGATGCGCCTTCGGTCGGCTATGAACTCCTTTACCGCCAGGTGACGCGCGCCCAAGGGCTGTTCAGCCCGCGCACGGTCAACATTCATTTTTCTCTCGAATACATCGCGGAAAACCTCGACGCGCCCACGGTCGTGCTGCAGTACCCGTCCCGGCGCGAATTGATCCGCGAACTCAAGAAAGGCTACGATTACGTGGGGATCTCTTTTCTGATGGCGGTGATGCACAAGATGAAGGAGACCGTGGCCTTGATCCGCCAATACTCGCCTCAGAGCAAAATCGTCCTGGGCGGCTACGGCACGGTGTTGAAAGATGAGGTCCTCAAACCGTACGCGGATTACATTTGCCGTGAAGAAGGTGTCGCCTTCTTCCGCCGGCTGCTGGGCGAACCCGAAATCTCGATGCCGTACCGGCACCCGCTGATCGTGAGCTGGTTGAAAGTGTTTGGGTGGAAAGTGTCGGGCACGGGGAAAATCTTTGCGGGCCTGGGCTGTCCCAACGGCTGCGATTTCTGCTGCACTTCGCACTTTTTTTCGCGGAAGCACATCAAGCTGCTGCCCGAAGGCAAGGACATCTTCGCCGTGATCGAGCGCTACCTGGACCTGGACCCCAACCTGGTGTTCCTGATTTTGGACGAAGACTTCCTGCTGAACAAAAAGCGGGCGATGGCGTTCCGCGATTGCGTGATGAAAAGCGGAAAGAGCGTCTCGATTTTCGCCTTCTCCAGCGTCAAGGCGATCAGTCAATACAAGGTCGAAGAGATTCTAGAAATGGGGATCGACGGTTTCTGGATCGGCTACGAAGGCGCGCGTTCGGGTTACGCCAAACAGCACGGGAGGCCCATCGCGGATATTCTCACCGAGTTTCGCGAACACGGCATTGCGGTGCTGGCCTCCATGGTCATCGGGTTTGATTATCAAGACCGCGAAATCGTGGCGCAGGAACTGGACGGACTGATGAAACTCAAACCGGCGCTGGCGCAGTTCCTGATTTACGGTCCCGTGCCGGGCACGCCGTTTTACGAGCGGGTCATTAAGGAAAATCTCTTGCAGGATGTGTACACGAGCGACCGCGACCTGTTTTACCGGCGCGCGGATGGATTCCGGACGATGATCAAACACCCGACGCTTTCGCCCGAAGCGATCGAGGAAATTCAGCGCCGGTGTTTCGACGAAGATTTTCAGCGCCTCGGCCCGAGCATCTTCCGCGTCCTGGAGGCGCGGTGGCTCGGATACCGGAAGCTCAAGAATTCAGCGAATCCGCTGCTTCGCCAGAAGGCTGAGTACTACGCCAAAGAGTTGAGAGTGGCCTACCCGGTGTTCCTGGCGGGAAGGCTGCTCGGTCCCAACTCCGTGATCCGGCGCTGGATTGGAGATTTGGAACGAAAAATTCACGCCGATTTGAGCCTTCCCACGCTCGCCGAGCGTTTCAAATCCGCGCTGGCCGTGGGCGCCGCGCTGTGGACCGGCCTGACGTTGAAGCTGGACCTTTTCCAACATCCCAGATTGATCCGGACGAGTTATCGGATGCCGGGCGCGCGCTGGCGGGCGTTCGATCTTTGGGAGGAAATCCAGCGCAAGGTCTCGATTCCGAATCTCTCCATCCGAGTCGAGTTGCAGCACGCCAAGCAGCAAGTCTGGTTGCGGCTGGAAGGCGTCCTCTCGTCCGCCGATGCGGAAAGATTGGGCCAACGCGTGCGCGAATCCCTGGCGCGGAGCAAAAGCCGCCTGGTGCTGGACCTGAAGAAACTCCACTGGGAGAAGGTGGACGACCTGGGACCCTTGCGAGAAAAGCTCGCGGCCTATCGTTCCCGCATCCGGCTGGTGCTGCCAAAGTTGTCGGTGGCACATCCCGAGCTGCTGCTGCTGGCCAGCATGTTTCACCACTACAAGGGCTGAGGAAGTGTCCTTATGACAAATCAAATGAGACCAATCTGGTTATGCGGGTTTTTGCTCGCATGGGTCGGCGAAGCGCAGGTTCTCCAAAGCCGCGCCGCGGCCATCCCCCAACCGACTCAAGAGGAACTCCGAAAGATCGCTTCGGCCGCACCGACGCGAGCGAGCGTCCCTCCCGCGCACCCCCGGCGCCTCCTCGTCTTCACGCTCTGCAAAGGTTACTATCACACTTCGATTCCGTATGGCGCCAAGGCCGTGCAATTGATGGGCGAAAGGACCGGCGCCTTCAGCGCCACGATCAGCGACGATATCGCGATGTTCGAGCCAGAGACGCTGCGGCAATTCGATGGCGTTTGCCTGGTGAGTGCGCTGGGCGAATTCTTCTTGCCGGATAATTTCGACAAACTTCTCTCCGTTGAGCAGGCAAGTGCCCGGAAGAACGACGAGCGCCTGAAGCAAAACTTCTCGAAATACCTCCGCAGCGGCAAAGGGCTCATCGGAATTCATGGCGCCTCGTATGCCTTCAACCAGTGGCCGGAGTTCGGCGAGATGCTCGGCGGAGGCTTCGACAGCCATCCCTGGAATTCGACCGAGCGGATCGCGGTCAGAGTGGACGAGCCGGATCACCCGGTCGTCGCGGCGTTCGGCGGGTGCGGGTTTGAGGTCATTGACGAAGGTTACCAATTCAAACACCCCTACAACCGGACGAACCTGCGCGTTCTCCTGAGCCTGGACACGCCGCGCATGGATATGAAGAAGCCAAACCTCCGCCCGGACGGCGATTTCGGGCTTTGCTGGGTGAAGCGCTGCGGCGAGGGCCGGGTGTTCTACAGCGCGCTCGGCCATAACGCGGAGGAATTCTGGAATCCCCAATTGCTCCGGCATTTCCTGGATGGAATCCAGTTCGCGCTCGGTGATCTGATGGCGGAAACGCGCCCTTCGGCTCGGGCTCCCAGCCTGCACAACCAAAGTCGTTAAGGCGTTACAAGGTTAAATCGTTAAAACGGTTTCTCCCTCGGAACTGAGGCTCGCAATTCTCGATTTACCTCGTAGCATCACCGTCATGATTCCGCAAATGCCACGCGCGCTCGGCTGGCTCGCGATGCTGCTGGGCGCGATTCACGGCGCTGCCGCCGCTGAACCTTCTGTCGATTCAAAAGACCTTCCGCGCGTTCCGCCAACCGAACCGGACCGGGTGCTCAGCACGTTTCAGGTCAAGTCCGGATTCCGGATGGAGTTGGTCGCAGCGGAACCGCTCGTCGTGGACCCGATCGCTCTTGCGTTCGACGAGGAAGGCCGATTGTTCGTCGTCGAGATGATCGATTACTCCGAACGAAGAGACGAGCATCTCGGCCAAATCCGGCGGCTCGAGGACTCGGACGGCGATGGCCATTTCGACCAGGCGACCGTTTACGCGAAGGACTTGCCCTGGCCGACAGCGGTGATTTGCTACGCCGGCGGCGTTTTTGTCGGCGCCAGCCCGGACATCTTTTATCTTAAGGACACCAATGCCGACGGCGTGGCTGACGCGCGGGAAGTGGTCTTCACGGGTTTTGCCGCGGGTGTGGAGCGGTTAAACGTGCAGGCGCTCTTGAACAGCTTTACCTGGGGCCTGGACAACCGCATTCACGGCGCCACGAGTGGCAACGGGGGACGCGTGAGTTCGCCGAAGAATCCCCAAATGCAGCCCATCGAATTGCGCGGCCGCGATTTTTCCTTTGATCCGCGCACGTTTGATTTGCGTCCGGAAAGCGGCGGCGGGCAGCACGGCCTGAGCTTCGATGACGCGGGTCGAAAGTTCGTTTGCAGCAACAGCGCCCATCTTCAAATGCTCATGTATGACGACGCCGACATGAAGGCCAACCCGCTCTCTGCCATGCCAAGCCCGCTCGTCAACATCGCGGAAGACGGTCCGGCGGCGGCGGTCTATCGGATCAGTCCGGATGAACCGTGGCGCGTGATCCGGACACGCTGGCGCGTGGCCGGCCTTGTGCCCGGGCCGATCGAAGGGGGCGGCCATCCGTCGGGCTACTTTACGGCCGCGACCGGGGTGACGATTTACCGGGGCAATGCCTGGCCAAAGGAGTATCGGGGCAACGCCATCGTGGCGGATTGCGGGAGCAATTTGATCCATCGCAAAGAGCTTTTCCCGGATGGCGCGAGCCTGGTGGGCCGGCGGCCTCCGGACGAATTGAAATCCGAATTCATCGCGTCGCGGGACAACTGGTTTCGCCCGGTTCAATTCGCCAACGCGCCGGACGGGACGCTCTACGTCGCGGACATGTATCGCGAAATCATTGAGCATCCCTGGTCGCTGCCCCCTTCCATCAAGCAACATCTCGATCTGAATCGCGGCAACGACCGGGGCCGGATTTACCGCATCGTGCCGGACGGGTTCCAGCAGCCGGCCTTGCCGAAGCTGGGCCGCGCCTCAACCGAGGCGCTGGTTCAAATGCTCGCGCACGAAAACGGCTGGCACCGCGACACGGCGGCGCGATTGCTTTATCAACGGCAGGATCGGTCCGCGATCCCGGCGCTGGAGAAGATGCTGGCCGGCACGGGCGCGCCTTTGGGCCGACTACACGCGTTTTATGCGCTGAGTGGACTTGGGGCCGTAACCGAGCGGCACCTGGGCGATCGGCTGGCGG
>JACPRI010000084.1 GCA_016190065.1 Verrucomicrobiota bacterium | reverse complement strand
GCTCGTGGAAATGGTGAGGAACCTCAAAGAGAGGTTTCTGACGTAGGGTGGTGCCTCCTCGATTGAATGGGGAGCACGCGCGCCCTCGCGTGTCCTGACCGGCGCCTCGCCGGTCAGAACCGTCTTGAAATTCCGTCGCTAAACAGTAGCTCGATCAGAAAAAGTCGATGTGGTCGGCGAGGGCACCGACCACGGCACGCGAGGCGCGTGCGCTCCCCATTGAACTGAAGAGCACGCCTAAGGGTTTGCCGCAACTTCAAGTAAGCGACTGTGCGCGTTCCCATCGTCTTTTCACGGAGGCCAGGTTCCGAATCCCCCCGATTGTCCGCCGGCCAGCCGCCTTCTATAGTCCGCGCCGTGGCAACTGCTCCCAGTCGTGTGTCGCGGACTGAATCGAACTCAGAACCCGGGCGCCCGTTCAAAATCCTGATCACCTACGAATGTTTTGCCAGCGGGCTTCAGGCCGTTCAGATTTACCATCGCCTCTCACGCAACCTGGAGGAGGAATTTGCGTTTGCTGTGGACTTTTGGCGGTTTGAGGTGCTGGGCATCCCGTCTCTTAGAGAGGCCGCGGCCGCCCAGGCCACGGAAGCGGATCTGATCATGATTGCCATCGACGGGCGCTATGCGTTGCCGGCCGATTTTCAACTCTGGATTGAATCGTGGATCGATTCCAAGGTGGGACAAGACACCGCGCTCGTTCTCCTCTCAAAGCTTGCAGGGGATGCAATGGCTCGGCCGGCGTCGATCCGCCAGCACCTGCGGCAGATGGCTTCGCGGGGCAGCATGTCCTTCATCTCGGATTCGCAAACCGCTCTGGCGCCCCGCACGATCGGACTGGCCCACCCGCCTCGCATCCGAACTCAACGCGAGACACCGCGAGTCGAGGTTTGTGAAAAAGAGCTGCGCGTTTGCAGGAATTTGATTCAGGCAAGAATCTAGTGGCTTGTCCCGTGGCGCTCGGTCCGGCCGCGCCCCGGACGGCAGAGTTAGTCGCGTTCGAGCGTGAAGAGTCGAAGCGGAGCTTTGCGCAGCAATTCGACGTGCGTATCGACAAAGACGCCGTTCGCGCGGCCCTTGGGACGTTTTGGGCCCGCCACACCGCGATCGGTATCAGCGCTCTTTTCATTGCCGCCGCTGTGACGATAGCAAACATTGGCCGTCCCCTGGCCGTCGGCGTAGAGGCAAGCATCCCAACCGTCCGTATCCGCGTAGAGCAACGTGCCCGGGACATCCTGGACGTGGCGGGAGCCGATTTCTTTTCGGCCATTGTTAATCTGCCCGTTTTGGGCATAGGCCAGGAATCCCCAAACACCGCCCTCCCGCATGGCATTGCCGAGCCGTTCGTCCGGGCGGGCCTTCTGCAAACTCGAAGGACAGATGAACACGCCCTGGCCCGAGACGTTTGTGTTTCGGCCGAGATACGGTTGCAGTTGGCGATACCAAATCGGCGGCATCGACAGCGCGAGCAAATCCGAGGGTGGCCAGCCGATGGGATAAACCTGGTGGTCCTCGTCATACATCAGCGCGGCAATGCCAAGCTGACGGAGGTTGCTCTGACATTTGGCCGACTTCCCTTTGTCGCGCGCTCGAGCCAAGGTCGGGAGTAGCAAACTGGCGAGGATGGCGATGATCGCAATAACGACGAGCAGTTCGATCAAGGTGAAGGCGCGGCTCTCGAGCTTGGAGGATGTCTCCGCCGGATTCATGAATCAGACCCTAACGGCGAGCGATCGGTTTGGCAACCGAACAAAACGAACCGGCGAACCGGCTTGTCACCGGAATTTATGATTCATGAATTCGAGGACGCCCGGAACGCCGAAAGGCAAGGGAGACCCTGTTTGCTCGATTGCTTGAGCGGATTTCCCCAGGTATGGTCCAAGACATTGCGATGACCCGAAGGCGATTCCGCACCCCTCGCGCCCGCGAAGCAAACCGCGCAAACGCTGCGGTGCATGCAGGGTCGGCGGCTCTGCTCCTGCTCCTGGCTGCGGCATTCTCCGGTTGCGGGTCCCAGGAGGATTCCGCCAAGGTCACTCCGCAACCACCGGCTCGGAACCGTCAGGCTGCGCTTTCCAACAGCGCCAATTCAAAGTCCGTTCCTGCCGTTCAACAGCGTTTGTCGGAGCCCGCCTCCGACCCGAGCGCGAACGCTCCTTCTGGAACGCTCGGGCCCGCCCATGCTCAGGACAAATCGCAGAACAGCAAACTGCCCCTCTACGAGTTGGTGATGGATCCCAAAAGCCTGGCGAACCTGGAGCGAACGGCGTATTCGAACAACACCCAGCCAGGCAAGTTCATCGCGGATGGGGAGGTTTATGATCGAGTTCAGGTGCGTTATCGTGGCGCGTGGGCCCGTAGTTGGCCCAAAAAGCCGCTCAAAATCATCTTCGACAAAGAAAAGCCGTTCGACGGACAGAGCCGGCTGAACTTGAATTCCGGCTGGCGCGACCCGGCTTTCGTGCGGGAGCATCTGGCGTATCACCTGTATGCCGTTTGCGGCGTCCCCGCGTCCCGGTCCCGGATGGTGCGGGTGCATGTGAACGGGCAGTTCCGAGGTCTGTATATCGAAGTTGAACAACCGGAGAAAGCCTTCGCCGCCCGGCTCCATCTGAAAGGCGCGACGATTTACAAAGCCTCTTCGAGATCCAACCAGGCCGACGAGCGCGATCTGGGCGACGAGGCGGCTTATCGCGTCCATTACGAGCAGGAAACTCAGAAAGACACGGGCTATGCCGAATTGCAGCGGTTCTGCCACGACCTCGCCCGCGCCACGAACGTCGCTGATTTTTTCCGGGGCCGGGTCGATTTGGAGAAGTACATCAACTACCTCGCGGTGTCTGTCCTCATCCAGAACTGGGACGCCTACAACAAGAATCATTTCATCGTTTATGACGGCAAAGGATCCAAGAAGTGGTTTGTGGTTCCATGGGATCTGGATCGGACGCTCGGCGACCATTGGAATGGGCCTTTCGACGAGGCGCGCCTCCCGATCGCGATGGGGACGCAGCAAGTGCGCGGCATCACCGGATGGAACCGCATGTTCGACCGGTTCTATAGCGACCTGGAATTGCGCTCGAGACTTCTGCGCCGGCTCGGAGAGTTGATCGAGAAGGAGTTTACCAAGGAGAAGTTGTTCCCGATCATTGACCGTCTCGAATCCGAGATTGCGACCGAGGCGGCGCTTGATCGGCGCCGCTGGCCGGGACCGACCCCGGATCTCCGCACTGGAATCGCTCAACTCAAGCGGTATATCGAGCGCCGGCGCGCGTATCTGCTGGACGAGTTGGGGAAGGCGCGGTGAGTTCTAGAACTCAAGTTTGACCCACCGCCAGTTTGCGCCGCTCGGTCCAGCGTTTGCCCAATAGTTCCTGAGATCGTGCGCTGAGTAGCTTTTCGGCCAGGGGAAAAACAATCCGCTCTTCCTTGTCGAAGTGTTTGCGAGACCAGGTCACCGCGAGCAGGAGCAGCCGCTTCGCCAGAGCGAGCTTTCGCGTGGTCCGAATTGAAGCCAGGTGGCGCTTGATCTCCTCGTGTTCTTCGTGGAAGTTGCGGTCCTGCCCCAACTGGCAAAAGCTGGGTTCCAGCGGTTCGATGAGCAATTGATCCTCAACCACGGAGTGCTCTTCCAGCATCGACGCCAGGAGCTCCGCCAGCGTTCGAACTTCACCCACGGTCTTGAGCCTGGGTGTCACGCGTTCGAGGTAATCGAACAGATTGTGAAACACGACGTGCTCGGCGAGCAGGGCCTGGACGATTTTCATGCGAGCTAAAGCGCCCAACCTTCTCTGTATTCGCGCCGGAGGTATTGGTTGGCGGCCTCAAAGTTCGTGATCTTCAAGCCGGGACCATCCCAGAGCAGCTTCCGCTTTGTCAACTCTTCGCGAAGTTGCAGCCGAAGGGCGACGTTGCCGAGCAATACGGCTTCGGCGAGCGGCCCGGCCCAATCGAAATTCGATCCCGCGGCTTTGCCACCTTTGCACGCCTCGACCCACTCGCGGTGGTGGCCGGGGGAACGCGGAAGTTTCTTCGGCGGCTCGCCATATTCCTTGGCCCGCGATTCGGGAATAAGCCGGTAGCCTCTTGACTGGCTCAGAATCTTCCCACGGTCACCGACCAGCAACGCGCCGGTCGCACCCATGGTTCGGCCATCTTCCAGTTCCTCAGGGCGCGGGGGTCGAAGCCCGCCGTCGTACCAGACCAGTTTCACCGCCGGCATCTCTCCGCGCGCCGGAAATTGGTAGGTGACCATGGACGCGAGCGGAAACGTTTCCTGATTTACTCGCGTCGAGCTGGCTTCCACGCTGACCGGAGGGCCGAGTTTCAAGGCTCGGAAAACAGGATCGAAAGAATGACAGCCGATATCTCCCAAGGCGCCGGTCCCGAAATCCCACCAACCACGCCATTTGAACGGCACGTAAGCCGGGTGGAACGGCCGGTACGGCGCCGGGCCGATCCATAAATCCCAGTCCAGAGTCGAGGGCCCAGCGGGCGTTTCGGTCGGACGTTCCACGCCTTGCGGCCAATAGACGTTGAAGAGTCCGTTCGATGGCCGATCCGTCCAAATATGCGCCTCGCGCACCGGACCGATGGCGCCGTCCATGATCATCTCCGCCAGCACGCGGGTTTGTTCCGAGGCCTGGCCCTGGTTGCCCATCTGGGTCGCGACCTTATGTTCGCGCGCGGCCAGAGCCACTTGCCGCGCTTCCCACACCGAATGTGTCAGCGGCTTCTCGCAATAGACGTGCTTGCCCAGCTTGATCGCCATCATCGACGCGAAGGCATGGACATGATCCGGGGTCGCGACTACGACGGCGTCGATGTCCTTCTGCTCCTCGAGCATCTTCCGGAAATCCTTGTGCGGTTTCGCGCCGGGAAATCTCTTGAGCGACCCCGCGGCACGAGCCTGGTCCACGTCACAGAGGGCCACGATGTTAACAGTGTCCCGCAGGTTTTCGCTGGAGAGTTGATTCAAATCGCCCGCGCCCTGGCCGCCGACGCCGATTCCCGCGACGTTCAATTTTTCACTGGGTGGAGTGGCACCGCCCAGTCCCAGCACATGGCTGGGCAGAACGGTGAAACCGGCAGCGGTGAGGGTGGCCCCGCGGAGAAAGGTTCGGCGGGAGTGGCTTTTCGAGGTTGGTTGCATAAAGGGTTTAGTTGGTTGGACGGCGTTTAGCGAATTCTCTTCACTCGATCTACGACACTGCACATTCGGTGCTCGAGCATCCGTGCCGGCCTGTTTCCTTATTCTTTCGCGAAGCCCTTTCGCGCCCGCCTCACCGCGGCGTCGTACGGTTCCGGCAGTTTCACGGGCTTGCCTTCGGCGGACCACCAGCGCGGAGTTTCTGTGTAAATCCAGACAAATTCGTCGCTGACTTCGAGCGCCTTCCGCACGCTGGCTTCAAAGGTCTCGGGCGTAAAATAGTTTTTCGAAGTATCCTCGGCATTCCAGCCGTTCTTGCGCCAGTCCTGGTCCATCCAAATCCCAAACGCGAACGAGAAAACGCGGCGATATTCTTCCGGATCCCGGACGATGGGGAGCAACGTTTCGCGCATGGTTTCGTACGCCTTGGGGAAGCGGTCCGGATCTTTGTAGCCGTACGAAAGCTCGTGGCCATCGACAATTTTGACCCGAACATGGGCCGCTTCGACCATTCCGTCCAGAAACGGAGCCAGCAAGCCGTAGGGACAATCGGCCAGTGCTTTTTTGCCCCCGCCGGATTGCGCCCAGGGCAAACAATAGCCGAAAGTCAGAAAGATCGTCAGATTCGGATCTCCGCTTTGAAAAGCACTCATCACCTCGCGTCCGCGGCGGCGAACTTGAGCGGCGTAAACCTCCCACGACTTCTCTTTCGCATCGCGCTGCTTGCGGTAATCAAAAAGCGGACCTTCGTATTGTTCGATGTCGAAGAGAACCCCCGCGCATGAGCCCAAGCGTGCGACCTGCGCGGCGAGGCGGGCGTTGTGGATGACGGCGGAGTGATCGTCAAACCAGTCGAGCTTGGCCGGGGTGGTGTTGAAACGTAGGAAATTGTGGCTGAAGCGGCGCGAGTGGATCGCCTTCAGATCGTCAAGGGCGGGCTTCAGTTCCGCCTCGGTGAACGTGCGTTGTCCCCAAGCCTCCCAAGTAAAACTGCCCGTGCCGCCGCCCGGCCTGGCATAGTTGACGTGAAACACGCAGCCATCGAACGGCGTGCCTTCCATCTCCGCGAGATGCCCGCGAATGAACGCGGGGTCCGGCTCGTCCCAGCCGAATTCAATGAGCTTTTTGACCGGACGCTCCGCCGCCTGAAGCGAAGCGCCAACGAGCACGCTGAGCAGTAGAATAGACCTTGCAAGTCCAGGGTTTGCCAATGTCCTCATCGTCATCGCCATGTTGCTGTGATCAAAATCCAGACGCAACCCAAGGGATGCATCTCGGGTTCTCAGGATGCATAGCGCGTCCGAACCGTGGTGGCTTTGACGAACGTCAAAGCAGATTCCTCGCGGTCGCGGTCACATCGGGCGGTGCCCAGCAGAAGCCTTTGCTCCCTCAACCGGGTTGTGAAATGGCCTTGGCGAAGTCAGTCGCCCCGCGCAAAATGCGGCGCATGGACCCATCGAAGAATGGAGACGTACTTATGAAAAATCCGCCTCTTGCAAGCCCCGAGCTCACTCGCCGCGAATTCCTCAAAACCAGCGCCGGAGCGGCCGCCACGACCGCTCTTGCGTCTTCAGCGTTCACGGGAGCCGCGCTCGGCGCCGAAGGACCGGCGGCGCGAAAGACGATTGGCATTCAGGTCGGTTCGATTTCGTTTGTGGACGAAGGCGCCGAGCGGGTCCTGGATATTCTGCAAGAGCGCGGCGCGGTGGACACGATTTACTTGACGACGTTCACTTATGGCCGCGGCCTGGCCGGACGCCAGATTCCCGGACAACCATTCCCTGACCACGGCGTTCAGGAATCGGACGAAAAAACCTTCCACGGCGGCAACTTCGCCACGCCGCATCCGGAATTCTACAAGAACACCGTTCTGAAACAGACGCGCGCGCCGGACCACGGCGACCTCGATATCGTCGCCACCGTGCTGCCGGCCGCGAAGAAACGCGGCTTGAAAGTGTTCTGCTCGATCGAGGACGTGTTCCGCTCCGACGTGCCCGGCGTGAAGGAGGTCGCCGAGGTGGACCTGCAGGGACGCAAAGCCGGCACGCTTTGCCTGTTCCACCCGGAGGTGCGCGCGTTTTGGACGGGCCTGGCGGAAGACCTCTGCCGATCTTACGACATTGACGGCATCCTGTTTTTCAACGAGCGCAACGGCCCGCTCCTGAACGCGCTTGGCGCGAGCCATTCCCAGAGCATTGCCTCATCCCGCACGACCTGCTTTTGCGAGCACCATCAAAAGGCGGCCCGGGACCGAGGGATCGATTTCCAGCGCGCTTACCAGGGTTTTCGGAAGCTCGACAAATTCGTGCAGGCCGCGTTGAAGGGCGAGCGGCCCGGGGACGGTTACTTCGTCGAGTTCTGGCGGCTGCTGGTGGAAAATCCGGAGATCATTTTGTGGGATCGGCTCTTCGATGAAGGCAAACACCAGGTGCTCGCGGAAGTGAATCGCACGGTCAAAGCCGTCCGGCCGAATCTTCGCGTCGGCTTCCATATCGAACACGTGAATTCGTTCAATCCGATCTTTCGCGCCACGCGCAGCTACGAAGATCTCGCGACCAAAGCCGATTTCCTGAAAGTCGTCGTCTATAACAACTGCGGCGGCGAACGCTACGCGAACTTCATCCGCAACATCGGGTCCACCGTGTTTCGAGACGTGCCGAAGGAACTGCTGCTGCCGTTCAACAATCACTTGCTGAATTACGGCAACGAAGCCGGCCTCAGCGAACTCGCCACCTCGGGCTTGTCTCCGGATTACGTGGCGCGTGAAACCAAGCGGGCCATCGAAGGCGTGCAAGGCAAGTGCAGGATTTTTCCCGGCATCGACATTGGAATCCCGACCGGACGGAACAGCCGCAAGGCATCCCCAGAGGACACCTACGCGGCAGTCGCGGCGGCGCTGAAGGCCGGAGCGGACGGGTTGATCCTCTCGAGGAAGTACTCGGAGATGCGATTGGCGAACCTGGCGGCGGCGGGAAAGGCGGTGAGAGAATTTCGGGCTTAAGAAATTGGTGAAGCCGCAACGGAAATCGTTACAAGGTTACAAGGTTACAAGGTTAAATCGTTAAAACGGTTAAATTTAACCCTTTTAACGTTGTAACGCTTCAACGATTTCGCCGCGTCTCGCCGCGACTAATTCCCCGCCGCTTTTCCCTGGAAGCAATAGAGTGCCTTCTCGGTGCGGATGTAGATTCGATCGCGATCGATCACGGGCGTGGCGTAAATCTTTTCCTTGAAATCGTGCGAGGAGATCACGCGCCAGCCCGGTTGGTTGGCCACAATGCTCGCGACGCCCAGTTCGCTGGCGAAATACACTTTCCCATCTCCCGTCACGGGGGAGGCGTAGTAACTGCCGATGCCCGGCACTCGTTCTTCCGACAGCACGCGGCCGCTCACCGCGTCCAGTTTGGTCACGATGCCGAGATCCTTGACCATCCACAGGATGCCATTGTCCAGAAGCGGCGTCGCCACGTAGGGCGCGCCCCGCGGATGCTTCCACAGCAGGGCCTTTTCCGTAAGGTCGCCGCGGCCCGATGGTTTCAATGCGAGCACGGCGTTTTGCGCGCGACGGAACACTTCCGCGTGCCGGTCCCACTCCTTCTGGATCAAGTCACCGCTTTGATCGAGGTCCATGCGGAAAAACCGGTCCAGCACCTGGGCATCTTCCACTTCGGCTTTGGCCAGTTTGCCGTCTTTGTTTTTGTCAAACCTTCCCAGGGCGCTGGCCCATGATTCCAGGGCGATGCGAGCGCCCGAGTCTCCGCCCGGTGACCAAGACGCCATGTAGATCATGTCTTGAGCGGCCACGGGAATCGGGATCACGATGCGGGCCAGCCCGTTGACCCACCAGAGCTTTTCGCCGTTGGACGGATCGTAACCGGCGAGTTCGAGCGCGCCGGCAACGAGCAATTGTTTGCGTCCATTCGCCGTCCAGACCGTCGGCGTCGAGTAACTCCGCACCGCGTCCGGGCGCGGCGTTTTCCAAACCATCTGCCCAGTGGACCGGTCGATCGCCATGAGAAAACTGTTCAAGTCGTGATCCTCCTGGAGAATGACTTTGTCATCGACGAGGACCGGCGAACTGCTCGAGCCGAATTCGTCCTGGAACGGCCCCAGGGGATGATGCCAGAGCTTTTTTCCATCCAGATCGTAGCAAACCAGGCCGTGGCTGCCGAAGAACACATAGAGCCGTTCGCCGTCGAAAGCGGGTGTGGACGCCGCCGGGTTGCCGGTGCGATGCACAGGCTCGATGCGCGCCGTCGGCACGACCTGTTTCCAGAGCAATCGTCCCGTTTCTTGATCGAGCGCCACGGTGGCCAGTTCTTTCTCGGCGTCTCGGTAAGTCGTGAGGATGATTTTCCCTCCGCACAGGACCGGGGTAGAATGCCCGGAATCGACCGGCAATCGCCAGCGCAATGCTCCGGGCGCATCCAAACGGTCGGGCAATGGTCCGGTTTTTAGACCAAAATTCTTTCCCGTGTCCGAACGAAAGAATTTGGAAGACGCTTCGGGAGAATTCGCGGCCAAGGCCGCCGTCGCTGCCATCGCCCAGCAGCCCAGACCCTGCGAGATTTTGCGAATGTATGACATGATGCGTGGTTGGTTCGGGCTGTTTGGATAACACGCGCCGAGGCTGAGGACAACGACAAATGCCGTGGCGGTTCTGTTTGGAGGCGCGGCCGGAATTCTGTTCATGGACCAGCCTTTGGAGTGCGCCAGTCTTCTCTGCTCCTTACACGGATCTCCAATCCCAACGGGATTGCGTCTTGCAGCCCAGGGTTGCGCCGGAATCCCTTTGGGATTCTCGGTTTCATCGGACCTCGGAAGATGCGTGTAAGAAGCACAGTCTTCTGGCGCGGCGTGCATAATCAGGTCGGCGTGTCCAGAAAGCGGCACAGGCGTGCCGCATTCCACAGGATTCATCGGCAGAATTGCTGGAGCCGTCGGCTTGATTGAGGTAAATGGATCGCCTTTGTTGACTCTGTCGAGCGATGATTTGATGAGACCGCCATCTCCAAACGCGTTTGTTCTCGCTGGCGCCTTGGTGGCCGCCTGGGGCAGCATTTTCACGCATTCCTCGCAAACCCTCGTGCGTTCCGACGCGCAAGCCACACCGACGCGTGCGCGCTCCGCTCCGGCGAGGATGCCGCCTACGGACGACTACCGCCGTCACGCCATGCTGCGGGAAGGCGACATGGCGCGAGGCAAAGAGATTTTTTTCCAATGGCAAAGCACAAGCTGCTCGCATTGTCACACGACGGACGGGAAGGGCGGCAAGGTCGGTCCGGATTTGTTCGCCATCGGAGATAAATTCGGCCGCCGCGAAATCATGGAATCGGTGCTCGCGCCGTCAGCCACAATCGCCGTGGGCTACAGCGCCACTACGATCGAGACGAAGGCCGGTGAGGAATACGTCGGCGTGCTCAAGCAGGTCACCGAAGAATGGATCGAATTGCTGGGTGTGGATGCAAGGCCGATGCGCATTGCCACCGCGACCCTCCAGCGTCAGCACACGAGCGAAGTGTCGCTGATGCCGGAAGGTTTGCACTCGGCGCTGACGTTGCAGGAATTCACCGATCTCGTGGAGTTTCTTGTCAGCCTGAAGCAGCCGGAGAGCGCGACCTTGGTCAGGCACGGCATGCCGAGCGTGATTGAACCGCTGGCCAGGCCCGTCGCGTTGCGGCCGATCATTCCGGAGGCATTGAAGTTCGAGCATCCGGTTTGGTTTGGCCCGATTCCCGGCGAATCGAACGTATTCCTGGTCGTCGAACACGAGACCGGAAAAGTCTGGCGGCTTGAAATCGGGTTCGCGAGCCTCCACCGCCATCCTGGCATTGAGACGGATCGTAACACGTCGGGAACACCCCTCACCCGTCCATCGGACACCCTCTCCCCTCGCCGGGGAGAGGGATGGGGTGAGGGGTCTTCCAAAACTCTTTTCGCCGACTTCGGCGCCTACCAGAAAGGCACGCGTGGACTGCTCGGGATCGCGCTTCATCCGAAGTTTCGGGAAAACCGAAAATATTACTACGCCAAACACCTCGTGGAGAATGGCCGCTTCGCCACGTTGCACTTCGCATGCGAAGCGAGGCTGGATTTGAAGGCCGATTCCGGCAAGCCGCCCCGGCTCCTGCTCAAGCTCGACGCCGCGACCAACGTGCATTACGGCGGCGGCCTCGAATTCGGCCCGGAGGGTTATTTGTACATCGGCATGGGCGACACGGGACCGCAGGAAGATCCGCAAGGCCACGGCCAGAACACAAAGCTCCTGCTTGGGAAACTGCTCCGGATCGATGTCGATCACGCCGCTGATCAACCGTACTCGATCCCGCCGGACAATCCGTTCGTCGGGCGCGCGGATTTCCGGCCGGAGATTTGGGCCTATGGTTTTCGCGAGCCCTGGCGTTTCAGCTTTGATCCGCTGACGAAGGACCTGTGGGTGGGGGACGTGGGACAGGACCGTTACGAAGAAGTTTGCATCGTTCAGCGCGGCGAGAATCACGGCTGGAACGTCTATGAAGGCTTTGAGCGCTTCTCCAACCGTTACCGGCGCGAAGGCGAAACTTTTGTCCCGCCGGTGTTCGCCTACCCGCGCAAGTACGGACCGTCCGTCACGGGCGGGTACGTGTATCGGGCAAATCCGAGATCGTCATTCTACGGAGTCTATGTTTTCGGCGACTACGAATCGCGGCGCATCTTCGCCCTGACGCAGACGAACCGCGTTTTGAAAACGATCCGGCAAATCGGCGCGGCGCCGCAAAGGATTGTCTCTTTTGGCCGGGACGCCCAAGGGGAGCTTTACGTTGTCGGTTACGAAGGGATGATTTACAGGATGGATCTTAACGAAGCGTTCGGGCAGGCGAAGGAGAACTAGTCACGAATTTCGCGAATTTCCGCGAATTTGATTTGGAGGGAGTCAATTCGCGACACTTCGCGCAATTCGCGTCTCTCCCCACGCTCTCCAAATCCGTTTCCACTTTGTAGTTTCCGCGGTCCGCGCACGCATTACACTGCGTCCATGACAGCATTTCTCATTGCTCTCGGCATTCTCCTCGGCCTCGCGCTCCTCGTCGTGCTGTGGTTGGTTGGCATCTACAACGGCCTGGTGCGGTTGCGACAGGCGGTGAAAAACGCCTGGGCGCAGATCGACGTCCAGCTCAAGCGCCGCCATGATCTCATCCCGAATCTCGTCAACACGGTCAAAGGATACGCCGCGCACGAGAAGGACACTTTCGAGCGCGTCGTCAACGCCCGCGCCAAGGCCACCAGCGCCACGCTGCCCGCGGACAAGATCAAGGCCGAAGGCGAACTCACCGCCGCTCTGGGCAAATTGCTCATGGTGGCCGAGGCCTATCCTGAACTGAAAGCCAACACGAACTTTCTCCAACTGCAGGGAGAGCTGACCTCGACCGAAGACCGGATCGCCCTCTCGCGCCAGACTTACAACGACGCCGTCACGCAGTACAACACAGACCTCCAGGTGTTCCCGAACGTGGTGGTCGCCGGGATGATGGGTTTCAAGGAGGAACCGCTCTTCGAGACGCCCGCCGAGCAACGCGAGGCGCCCCAGGTGCAGTTCTGATAAACGGACAACCAGTAGATGTCCGACTTTGCGCCTTTTATCCCCTGGATTGGCCTGCTCCTGGGCGCGCTTTGCATCTACGCTTCGCTGCGGTCAGGCAAACGCAAGCGGCTCGTCGATGACACGCCCACTTCAAAGACGACCGGGGTATTTATCGGGCTGGTCGAGCTGAAAGGCACGGCGGAGATTGATCAGCCGTTGGTCAGCTTCCTCGCGGAGTGCAAATGCGTGCATTACGCCTGGAGCGTGGAGGAACACTGGAGGCGCACGGTCACGGAGACTTATACCGACAAGGACGGCCGCACTCGGACGCGCACCCGCGTGGAAAGCGGCTGGACCACCGTGGCGAGCGGCGGGGAAATGATCCCCTTCTATCTCAAGGACGACCTGGGCGCCATCCTGGTGAGGCCCGAAGGGGCGGAGATTGAAGCGCAAAAGGTCTTTGCCCAGACGTGCGGCACCGGTAATCCACTCTACTACGGCAAGGGGCCGGCGGAGGCGATCATGAACTCCACCTACACGCGACGGTTCACGGAGACGGCGATCCCGTTGCACACGCCGCTCTACGTCATGGGCCAGTCGCGGGAGCGCGACGATGTGGTCGCGCCTGAAATCGCGCAGGACAACGCCGCGCCGATGTTCCTGATCTCTACGCGCACCGAGGAGCAAGTCAGCCGCGGCTTCGGCTGGGCGTACTGGCTGTGGGGACTTTTCGGCATGGCGCTGGCGATTGCCGGCTTCGTGATCCGCGACGGTGAGGCTGGACTCGATCCAGGCACGCGCTTCTTGGGGTATGTGCTGATCGGGATCGGGTTCATCCTGGCCTGGATGTTGGGTTGGGCCTGGATGGTGTTCAACAGCCTCGTGGGCCTGCGCCAGCGCGTGCGGCAAGCCTGGGCGACGCTGGACGTGCAACTCAAGCGGCGCCACGATCTGATTCCCAATCTCGTGGAAGTGGTCAAGGGGTTGCGCGATCACGAGAGCACCCTGCAAACCGAACTCGCCGAACTCCGCAGCCAGGCCGCCGCCACGCCTCCGGGTGTGGCCGGTCCGGATTTTCACGGGTTGGCGAAAATGACGATCGGCATCGCGGAACGCTACCCGGAGTTGACGGCCCAGGACTCGTTTCTCGAACTCCAGCGCGAACTGGTGAACACGGAGCAACGGATCGCGCTCGCCCGGGGTTACTTCAACGAGATCGCCACTTTTTACAACACGCGCCTGGAAATCATTCCCGATCGCTTCATTGCCCCGATCGCTCGGTTGCGACCGCAACTCTTGCTCGCCGCCACGGATTTCGAGCGCGCGCCGGTGGAAGTGCAGTTTGCGGAATGAGGCCCGGGCGTAGCGCGATTTTCAATCTGCCGTATCGCGGGATTGCACTCCGCACGCTCGAAGCCCGTCCGAACGCCCTGGAACTTCTCAGCGCACGGCCGGTTGGAAATCGGCGCTACCGCAGACTCCAGTCTGCGCTACGAGTTTGCCGTCGTTCCCCACAAGACTTGCCCCATTGTCCCTCACCCAACAGTCCGCTTGAGACTCCGTGTCTGGGCGTGCTAGGGTCCGGTGTGTGATCCTCAGTCGATTCGCTTTTCTTGCGAGCAGTTTCGCCGTTGTTTCAGCGAGTTTCATCGCTCATGCCGCGGAGCCGTGGAGCGACGCGCGTCTCGCCGTGACGAATGGGCTGGCGCTGTGGTTCGATGTTTCGCGTCAGAACGCGGCGCGAGGCTCGCTCAGCTTCGCCCCGCTGCAATCGTGGCGCGACGCGCCGGATTATTTTTTTGATGGATCGGGAAATCGCCGGCACCTCGCGCAGCCGATTCTCGAAGCGCGCCCGCGCTTCCGGCAAGACTTCGATGGCGCGAAGCTTTCTTTCGACGGCACGAACGACTTCCTTGCGGCCACCAGCCTGGGCACGGCATTCGCGGACACCACGCTGTTTGTGGTTGGCGCGCCGGCCACCAATGGCGATTTCCGCGCGCTCGTCGCCTTCAACGCCGCAGGGCAAAACGATTACACTTCCGGCGTCAACTTCGACTTCGGCAGCGCAATCTCATCAACGCTCGCCCGCATCAACGC
>JACPRI010000083.1 GCA_016190065.1 Verrucomicrobiota bacterium | reverse complement strand
GACTGGAGCGTCGAGAACTACAACGATTCCAGGATTGGCTTTTCACGGTCGGTGGCAAAGAAACGGCGAACGAAAGCGCTTCAGGCGACGCCGGTTAGCGCTGGTCTTGAAGTCTTGAGTCGTAGGCCCGGCGTGCCTCATCGTTAGGCGGCTATGCCTTCACCGAAAGCAACTATATGGCAGGAAGCGCCGAAGCTCGCACTTCCGGATGTGCCGGCGATTCTTTGCGATTCTAGTAATCTGTGGCTCGCATACCTGATCGCTTCATCTCTTCCGAATCGTTACGCCGTCGTCCGCTTCATGGATGTCATCGATCACCGCCTTTCACCAATCAACGACGAGGGCATCGGAAAGCATCCTTACGCCAAAGCCGGACTTAATTGGTATTCTTTCAATGAGATCATAGACTCCTCTGAGACGATCAGATGGTCTGTCTTGAAGGCTGGGTTGATCGCTAGGCATTGGGTCATCACATTCAAAGACAACACGCTCGACGTAATTGCGCGGGGTGCTGAGATCGTCACAGCCGATCGGCAAGCCAGCAGTCCGGTTGCTGCATTACTTGGATTGCTCGATGGTGACGCCGCCTAACAAAATCGCTGGAGACGAACCGCCGCTGAGCGTCTCGGTTTTGACATGGCTGGATTTATGAACATTCTCAGACACAGATTGAGCGCGCCTCCAGCGGCGGTCGCTCAGCTCGTTCGGCATGGGAAGATTTATTGCGGCTGCTTTGGCGGTAGCCTATTGTTTAGCCATGAAGATCGACTACACGGCTATCGTGAAACAAGACGGCGATTGGTGGATTGGTTGGGTGGAGGAAGTGCCCGGCGTTAATGCCCAGGAGCGGACGAAGGAAGAGTTAATGAATTCCTTGAGGGAAGCCCTCCGCGAGGCAATTGAGCTTAATCGCGAAGACGCTCGCAGCGCAGCTCACGGAGATTTCGTTGAGGAACCGCTTGTCTTGTGAAGAGGCGAGAGCCGTGTCGTTAGAGGCCTGTGAAGAAGCTTCCCGTCATCGCAGTTATTTCGTCTCTGCTTGCTCTTGGATGACTGCTCTTCGGTGGATGGCACACGTCGCCGCTTCAAGGAAAGTTGAAGAGCGTGACCGTGACTATGAAGTACTTTTCGCCGACGGCCACGAACACCAATGGGTTGAACATTTTCGAGAAGACTGTGATTATTCAGCAGCCCGCGGAGCTTGCGGCAATCGAGAAGTCTCTGACGAGCGTTCGAAATCACTACGCCGCGAACTCGATGGAGGGGCTTCCGAAGTATCGCATGAAGGTCGAGTATGCTGACGGCAAGACACAGACGTTTGTTTTCACGAGGACAGAGTGGGGAGGTTCCGGGCAGACTCCCCGCCCATTATTGGAAGAGCTTGCGAAGAGCGGCCTCTAACAATGCGCTCGACCCAACAGCCGTGAGCGTCTTGGATTTGATGCGCTCTGATTTTACAGAGTTGGTTTCGCTTCCTGGCTGCGCTGTCCCGGCTGTGGGTCAGCTCGTTCGCCGTAAATGAGACCGCGCTATTCCAACGATTACCTTGATCGCATTTACGGCGGTCAAAGTGTTTTCGACCTGTGGTCGTTGCTAACCACACTGGAGCGGCATGTTACCCTTCCAGAGCGGAGTTGGCTGGTTTGCAGACTGGTGGAGTGGATGTCGTCCACTCGGTCCAGCGTGTGCACTTATTACGAGGCGACAAGCAGGACTTTTCAGTCGCGGATTTCCGCTGCCATCCGACGCTACCCGGAGCTTCACGCATTGTCGGAGTATTTCGACCGTGGAATGAGGACATGGAAGTCCGAGCAGGAGATTGGACAAGTGGACACATGGCTTGATTCGCATGAGGGGCAAATTCACGCGAGCCTCATGCAGTTCGCACGCGAGGAGAAGGCTCTCATCATGGAATTGAACGGCGAACCAGACGGTCCAGCGAACGGGAGCCAGCCGATTCGCGCAGAGACAAATCGAACGTCATCGGCGGCTGGCTCCCGTCGCTGACCTTTGCGTTCTGCGTAACCGACGATGCAGCCACGACCGACAGTTACCCGTTTCCCAGTAGAGCGCCTCTCTGACGATGATGGTGACATTGAAGCACGCCGCGAGCGTTTTCTCTCGAAGGAAGCTCTGCGGGAGTTGTTGCGGCGCTATCCGGTAGAGTTCGTCGTTGCGGATGTTGGCACGCCGCTCAAGCGGGTCGAGGTTCGGAAGTGTTACGAGTTTTGGAAGTCTGAAGCCGAAGCGCACATTGTGGATGATCCTAATTCGGGATTTCGGCTTGAGGATTTTCCGGGCGATTACGCGTATGTGGCCTCAGAGTGGTCGGGCCAGATCCAGACACCAATCGTTTTACTTGAGAAACACCATTGAATCGCAGAACAGACGCTCCACCGAACAGCCGCCAGCGTCGGCGCGAGCCAGTGGGTTCGGGTTGTCGAAGGCCGGATTGTCCGCCGACGTTCATCGCCGGGCGGCTGTCGGTGAGCTCGTTCGGCGGATTCGCGTAGCTCATGGACAACGATCAGCAAATGACACTGGAGGAGGCTCAGCGGATTATCCGTGATCCATCCGCTTCTCCAGCAGGCCGCATGGTTGCAGCGTCGGTGCTGTTCGAGTCGCCTGAAAGTACGCTCGACGATTTACTCGTCTGCGTCCGAGATCGTCATCGCAGTGTCGCCGCCATTGGAGCGTTTGCACTTCATCGGAGGACCGGACGGCCTGAGCGTCGTGATCAGCATGGTTGCTTGGTTATTGACACCCAGGACTGGGAGAGATACTTGGCGAGCCACACGTGAGACCGCCGAACAAAGCACTCCACCGAACAGCCGCTGGCCACGGCGCGAGCCGATGCACGCCGGTTGTTGAGCGTCGGATTGTCTGCTGGCGTTTTGGGGTTGTCGGCGGCTGTCGGTGAGTTTGGTCGTGCACGTTCTTCTAAAATCAATTGGCGTTTGCGTGATCCTGCTGACCGGATGCGTTGGGACGCTCACCACGGCACACGAAAAAGCGGTTTTGGTTCTTCATGATAATGACAAAGGTCGTCGGTTTTCTTCCCGCTGGATTAGGTTTGCCGCTGATGGCCGATATGTGGATATCTTCACCACGGACGTTGCTCATAAGGTGCGAGTCAAGCGAGGAGTTTACCGCATGGATCAGCAGAGGACGCATCTGACGTTGCAACGAAATAGCGGACAGACGGAGCATCTTTATCGTGTGGATTACGGACAGGATCGGTATTGGGTTCACGATAAGGAGCGGACACGCCACCCAGGACCTAGTGAGTTTTGGCTCAAAGAGGTTTCGGACTGGCGGAGTGTCCCAAAACGCTATTGGTTTTAGCACTACTTGACTGAGGATGAATCGAGTGGCTAACAGACGGTCCAGCGAACGGGAGCCAGCCGATTCGCTCAGAGACAAATCGAACGTCATCGGCGGCTGGCTCCCGTCGCTGACCCTTTCGTTGCTGGTTAGGACGCATAACCTCAATACCAACCAAAGGAGAACCAATGACACCCAATCCTTCTTACTCAATCGTGGCTTTCGCTCGCGCCTTCGTGCTCCAATACGCAGCCGCCGCATTGTCACTTGTCGGACTTAAGACGCTCATCTTGGTTCTTTTCGGCCGGGGCGTATGGGTGGCCTCTTTACTTGATTTGGCCCTCATCGCTCTGATTGTCGCGGTAGTCATCAGTGTCGTGAGATGCTGCTTGAAGGGCCGTGACATCAGCTAGACGCTGGAGACGAACCGCCGCCCCGCTTCTCCGCTCCATGCCAGGCGGGAATTCGGTCGTGCCCTGCACGCTCCACGCTGCGTGTCGGGCGGTGGTCGCTCAGCTTTGCGTTAGGCTCCTCGTCGCGGAGTTGCCATGAGCATATTTCGTCAATTGGCCAGGAAGATTCACGGACCTCGTTGCCATCTTGATTCGGACGAGAAGGCGTGGGTTGAGCATCGCTTGCTCTGGCTGAGAGAGCAGTTTGGTTCAGAGCCAATTCGCCGCGCTCCGTTGGATCCTACTTCAGAACTGTTGCCTAAGACGTGGGACGGTTCCTACGAGGCCGGAGCAGATTTGCTTCAGCGACTGTGCGGGCACATGCGTGTCGAGCCGTCGCGCCTTGAGTTGCAGTATTATTCAGAGGCCGAGCCGATCGAGCCTATCCCCGGGTTTTACGAAGCGCACAAATCTGGACCGGCAGGATTGTTCATCCATCCCGAAAACCGTGACCGACTCATCATCGCTCTTGACGCCGCAGGACTAGACCGCCCTGCCGCTCTTGCAGCCACCATCTGTCATGAGTTGGGCCATGTACATCTTCTGGCAGACAGCCGGATAACCCAAGACACTGAGGATAGCGAGCCTCTCACCGACCTCCTCACCGTGTATTTTGGCGCCGGCATTCTCACGGCGAATTCCGCATTTCAGTTCAGCCAGTGGCAGGATGGTCGGATGCAGGGATGGAGCGCGAGCGCGCAGGGTTATTTGTCGGAGGCGCTTTTTGGATACTCGCTCGCCTGTTGCTCTTGGTATCGTGGCGACCTTGAGGTCGGGTGGCGGAGGCACTTACGCGAGAACATTGCCTACTATTTCGACGATTCGATGCACTTCCTTTCGACGACTCGTGAGACCACTATTCCATTTGACGGAACCTAACAGGCGCTCCACCGAACAGCCGCTAGCCGCCGCGTTTTCGGGTGCGTCCGGATGGTCGAGTGCCAGATTGTCTGCTGGTGGTCTCGGGTTATCGGCGGCGGTCGGTGAGCTCGTTCGGCCTTTCTTGCACTTGCCCCGGTTCAGTTGATCGGCCATCCTTTCTCACAGAGCTTATGACACGAGATCAGATTCAGACAGCGATAACGGAAGGCATTCCATTCGAGATCAAGATGGCGGATGGGGCGAAGTACAAGGTTCGAGAACGATACCAGGTCGCTGTAGGCAGGACCTCAGTGGTTGTGTTTGATCGCAAGGACTTGGCCCATATTCTTCCACTACTGACCATGACAGGTATCACCTCTCTTCGTCCCGACCCAAAGCGCTAAATCTTCAGGCCGAACAATTCCTTTGACACGCATTCGTTCTACGGAAGAAGAGCCTTACATTGTCCTGGGTATGACACCGTGCGATCCCATCGCCGGTCGCGTCCGCTGGCCGAACCTGCAGCCAGTCGGGACCCCTGTCCGAGGCTAGTTTTTCAGCGAGGCAAGGTAATTGCCAGAGCCGACCAGCAGCGTGGCGAGGATCAACACGACCAGCCCGGCGCGGATGAGGACATGGGTGCGGCGACTCGTGCCTTTCCACTCCTTGAAAAAGAATCCCCACAGGTTGCTGAAGACAATGATGAACGCCATGTGAATGGTCCAACTGGAAAAGTCGTAACGGCCCATCTGCGTCGTGCCCATGCCGTAGAACAGGAATTGCAAATACCAGGTGAGTCCGGCGAGCGCGGAGAAAAGGTAGTTCGCAACCAGCGCCGCGGCGCGGTTGTCGAGATAATCTCGGGCGGTGCGGTTCCGCACGTTCAGCGTCAGGCACCAGAGAAAGTTGGTCGTGAATCCGCCCGCGAGGATGACGACGAAGACGGGCGTGTTTTGCCAAAGCGCCGCCGCGCCGCGCTCCACGGCGAGCGCCGCGATCGGCTTGCCCGCCGCAATGCCGAAGGCCATGCACGCGCTCATGATTCCGGCGAACACGGCGACCCAGACGCCTTTGGCAAAATCGAACTCCTGAATCGTTTGCTGTTTCTGCGCAGCAGACAGTTCACGTTCCTTCGCCACGCCCGCGCGCCCGCAAACCGCGATTCCCGCCAGACAAACCACCACACCTGCCAGCGTAATCCAGCCGGACGGCGCTGCCGTCATCGCCAGGAACTGGCCCATGAAGATTGCCGGAATGATCGTGCCGAAGGCGGCGCAGAATCCCAGCGCCAGCGCATAACCGAGGGACAGGCCGAGGTATCGCATGGAAAGCCCGAACGTCAACCCGCCCACCCCCCACAGCACACCAAAAGAGTAACTCCAGAACAAACTCCGACCGGGCGCTTCCCGCAGCACGGACAGGAGATTTGGACAGACCAGCCATGCGACCATCCACGGCGCGACAATCCAACTGAACACGCCGCCGACCAGCCAGTAGCTTTCCCAGGCCCAGCCGCGCACTCGTTTGAACGGAATGTAAAAACTGCCGGCGGCCAAACCGCCGAGGGCGTGCAGAACAACGCCAAGGAAGGGAGAGGGAGTCATTCTTTGGTCATTTCTATCCCACCTCCACGAAGGGCAGCTTAAGAAGGGAAGCGACGTTACGCACCACGGGAACCCCCGCGCCGACACCGAGCGCGCAATGGTGCGTCGGACCTTCGAGACACCAGCCGTTCACGAAACTCCTCATGCCGCGGTGGAATTTGATTCGGCTGTTCGTATTGCCAATTTGAAGAGTTGGGCCAACCACGCACTCGCCTTGCGCCGCCAGCAGTTTCAATTGGCCATCGGCCGTCTGCGTCAACGCCAGGAGGGTCACCGGCCCGAGCTTCACGTGCGCCTCGACACTGACGCCGGAGCCCCGCTTGCCGTGATACAGGCCCAGTCCGCGCAAGATGGGCTTGCCCTCCGCGATGCCGAGATGAAACGGCCCGTCGTGGCCCATGAGCAGAAAGTCTTCGTCAAAATCCATGACGTAAAATTCAGTGTAGCTCCCGCCGCAGCCGAGCAGATCGAGAATCTTCATCGCCTGACAATTCTTCAGGTCGCCTTCGCCGCTGCAGGGCACGCCGCGCGCGGTGAGGAGCGAGCAACCGAGAATCAGGCCCGCGGCCAGGCGTTCGTATTCGTTGCCGTCGAGCCCGCGATAGTAATAAGCCAACCCGTGCAAATCGAAGTCGGCCACCAATCGGTCCAGCGCGACGGCGACGCGGCAAGCCCATTGCAATTGGTCCGGCGCAGGCGCGCGGGCCAGCGGGTCGGAGGGACTGTCCTTGCTGATGTCGAAGACGGCTTTGGCTTCGCGCAGTTTGGCAGCGACAGCGCGGTCGCCCGGCTTTGGCAACCGCGCCGCGAGATCGCACATTTCCAGCAGCTCGATGTGCGTGCCGAGTTGCGCGGTGTGCTGCGTGAAATCACTGTTCAAGTCGAGCATCCCCGGATAGGTGTGGCCGAGAGAACCAATGCGGCTTCGCTTCAATCGGCTGACCGTGGACGCCGCCCGCACCCAGTCCGAAATCTCCTGCCAGGCGCGCACGGAATCGTGATGATCGGGAGCGGCTTCGCCGAACTTGCCTCCCTTCACACCGAGCACGCCGGTCACGACGTGGAAATCAATCCGGCTGCGGGCGAACGCGCACGCGATTTCCGGCACGCAGCAAGCGCAACAGTTGGCCAGCCATTCGCCAGTGTCGGTCTTGGGGTAATCGAGCGCGCTGGCAGCCTGAAGATTCAGAATCAAAACTGGCACCCCGGCCTTTTGCACGGCTGGCAACACCTGGCTGCTCGTCGCGTAGGTGGCCACATAGCACAGGACCAATTCCACGGACTCGCGAGCGAACAATTCCCCGGCCTCCGCCGCTTTCGGCGCAGTATCCACGAGGCCGACATCCACGACTTCGCAAAACTTGCCGAGGCGCATTGCCACGAGACCTTGGTAACCCGCGAGCCGCGGCTTCAGACCTTTGAACTGCGGCCAGTAAGCGGCCAGGCCAATGCCGAACAGGCCGAGTTTGCCTTTCGGTGTGATTTCGCCCTGCACAATCTTGCGAGTCATTGCAGAGGATTTGTGTGAATTAGTGGTTTGGAAGGCCCCGGCAACTCTCTCCGGACGTCCCAGGTTTCTCACGCTCAGTTCGTCAATGGCAGTTGCTGGGCGAGGATCAGCCGCACCGGTCCTAACAAACCCGACGGCTGGAGGGGCGAATCCTTTTTCCAGAGCCGCCAACTGGTGAACGTGAAACGTCCTGCCGGACTCGGCTTGCCTTCCTGCAACCATTGCGGCCAGGCCTTGAGCGTGCCGTTCGGATTGCGTTCGCTGTCTTCAGGCAATTGCTCGTCGCCGAGCATACGGTTCACCCAAAGGTTGACGACCTCCACTTCAAGCATGTTGTCGCCAGGTTTCACGGCCTCGGTCACGTCCACGCGGAACGGGGGCTTCCAAAGAATTCCAAGATCACGACCGTTGAGTTTGACCTTCGCCATTACGGCGACCGTGCCGAGATCCAATGAGATTTGAGATTTGAGATTTGAAACTTGAGATTCAGGGGACGTCCACTGGAATGTCGTGCGATAGGTTGCTGTGCCGCTGAAATGCTTCACACCCGGATCGCTGTGTTTGGCCCAATCGATCAGCGTGTCCAGCGTGATCTTCTCCGGTGCGCCTCGGCCAAGTGCGAAACGTACTTCCCACGGCCCACGCAGCTCAAGCGGTGGCAGCAGTGCGGGTACTTGCACACGTCGGGTATGTCTGGAGGCGGTCTCCAACTCGTAGTGCCCCGGCTGCCACGCTTCGAACAACAGATGGCCGTCCAGACCACGGCGCACTTCAGCCACACGCTCGGACGCGGCCACGGCGGATGTCAGGTAGAGAGTTTCGGGATCTTTGCCCGAGACTTTGAATGGCTTGCCGTCCGCCGTGCCTTCGACAACGAGCGTCTTCACCACCATAAAAGCAGGGTCGTCGCCTTCCGCCATGCGCGCGACTTGGAAGCTGTATTCGCCGGCATCGACTAACTTCTGCAGCTTTGCCCGCACATCGCGCGTGCGCTTCGGATCGTTCAGCACCCCATAAACGGCCTTTTCCAGGGTGATCTTCGGCGCTTGGCCGGGCGTCGGCAGAAGAGATTTGCCGTCGCGTCTGACGGCCACGATTGGATCGAAACCGTCGGCGCGTTGGCGAAACACCACAAAGACCGAGCCAGCCGGACCCAACCGAAGTGGAACGCTCGTCGCACCGTCCGGATCCTGCCACACGGCCGCGTGCTCGATGAGCCCCGTGTCGGGCCACCACAACTCCGGTTGGCGCCCGCTCACCCGGAAGACGCACGTCGCCTCGACGTCGTGCGGCTGGTAATTCGAGACAAAGTAAATGTCCGTGCCGTCGGCCGCGCGGTGGATGTAACGCAAGCGCGGTTGACTGACGAAATCGGGCTGCAAGCCGGACTGGGCGAGGAATCGCTCCGGCGAAAGGCCCCACACGACACGGCCGGAACCGACGCGGTGTTGAAAGAATGAAGTGTTGGAGTGTTGAAGTGTTGGAGTGCTGGTGAGTTTGATCTTCTCATCACTCCACAATTCATCCGCGAGCCGTTTCACCTCCTCGTCACACTTTGGATAACCGCTCAGGCTCGGGGATTTCGTTGGGCGCGGGCCGATGACCGTCGCACCGCCGGCGACCAGTTCTTTGACCGTGCGCAGCAGGGCCGGCGTCATCGTGCGCGAATCCGGCAGCGCCAGCACGCGGTACGTCATACCGTCCGGCAACACAAGGCAGCCGTCTTTCACGCTCATGCGCGTGAGCACAACCTCGGCGGGGCAATCGTCCCAGTCGTAGCCGTTGCGCTCGTGACCGCCGAGGCCCTTCGGCGGAGCTTCGGCTTGGAGATAGCATACATCCGCGACGAAACGGCCCTGGCGCAGCATGAACTGGCAGCGGGCGAGATACTCGTGCCACGGCCCGATCCAGTCCCACCACGTCTGCGTGCGTTCGTAATGCTGGCCCCATGGCCCCATCGTCATGCCGGGACGACGATCCTCGCGCCAAGGTTGGAGCGCGTAGCGATGAAAGACGAAGCGATTGATCCCCTCGCAAAACGCGCGATCGCCCAGCGCCTTGATCGACGCCGGGTGTTCGAGCCATTTCTCGCCATCGCCGGCGGTGAACGCCTCCGCGCCAACGATGCGCTTGCCATAAACATGTGCCGCCGAAGCCATGCCGCGGCAGGTTTCCATAGCGCCGGCTGGACTCCAGAACTCGCCCATCGGTTCATCGGATTCGCCGGCGTAGGGCAAATTGTCGCACGGGCTGCCGTAGGCTTCGACCGTGAAGCGCAAGCCGTGCGCGTGGGCGAGTTCGCGCATGCGTCCGGCGTAGTTCTCCACGACCAACTCCGAAACGGTCCGCCGCAAGTCCCAGAGGAATCGTTCCGAAATTTCGAGACTGCCGACGACGCGGCCGGTCATCACGGGGAGGAAGGGCCGCAAGGCGTAGCCGCGGCGTTTCTGAAATTCCTCTCGCATCCGCGCCGTCCAGTTTTGCGCGCCGTTTTCCCAACTATCAATGTGCGTGGCCGCGAGTGTCTTGCCGGCAGCGGGGCCGACATCGGCGATCAACCTGACCATCATGCCGGTGAAATTCGCTTCGATCCCTTCCTTGCTGAGCTTGTCGCACTCCAGACCCCGGCCGCTCGCGGGTGCAGGCAAGCATTCCACGCCCGTGCTGGTGTGACCGAAACGCAGCAGGGTCCACGGACCCGGCGGCACATCCCAAACGAGGCGGCCGGCGCTGTCCAGCTTTCCGCTCAGGTCCGTGATGTGCCCGGGTTCGATGACCGCATCGGGAGGCAAATTGGTTTGTGGCCCGGACCCCACGTGGCCGACTTCGTAGCTCGCTTTGATTTTGATTCTGTCGATGCGATTTGTCGCGGGTGCCGGAAACGCCTGCACCGCGATGTCCCGATAAAACCCGGCGACGGCCTTCGGTTGTTCGAGGATGCCTTCGAAGTGAAGCGGGCCGGTGAGATTCGTCTCGCTCCACACGACCTTCTGCATGGACTGCTCCGGCTTGATCCACGGCCCGCCGCTGCCGTTCCACCCGGCGTCGTTGTTCAGGTTCACTTCCAATCCGAGCCGCTGCGCTTCGGTTACGACATGCTTGAACAACTGCCGCCATTGCGGACTCATGAACGCCACCGGCCCGACCGGCGCACCCTGGTCCACCTCCATGATCAACACGCCGCCGATGCCGACGCGCTTCATGGCTTCGAGATCGGCGGTAATGCCGTTGCTCGAAATGTTGCTGTTCAGCCAGAACCAATAGACCCACGGCCGGGCGGAGTCCGGCGGATGGGCAAAGGATTTTTCCAAATCGACGGAAACTTGGCCGGCGTGACAGACAGTCATGACCGCAGCCAGGAACAAAATCCATTGCGTGGCCCGCGCCACAGGTTGGAAGCCAGTAATCGAAGTTGCGATCGCTTCGCGTGCGAGCCTGTGGCCCATCTCGATCTTTGGGTTCAGTCGGGTCAGCGCCCGTTTCTTGAATTGATACCTCCATCGGGGCAGTTCAACGGAGGCGTTCCGGAGTGAATCGCTCGTGGCCGTCATGTGCCCTTTTTAACGCGCCGCTGAGGTCGCGCACCTTGACCTGAGTCAGTTCGCGAGTCGTCATGACACAAGGGTGGAAGGGCCCGCCGGGCAAATCGATCTCGGTCGGCAGAAGCTATTCGGAAATGATCTCGCGCAACGTCACCAGACGCCGCTCCTTGAGCGACTTCGCAGCCGCCAGGCCCATGAGCACGGGAGCCAATCCATCCTGCCCGGACACCGGCGGCGGGAGGTCGCGCAACACGCAATCGACGAAGGCTTGCAGTTCAGCGATGTAAGACTCGTGATAGCGGTCGAAGAAAAACTGCTGCGGCCTGGCCGTATGCACGCCATCGGAGTTGGCGAGAATATGAGTGTCCGGCGTGCGATTGGAGACGGTCGCCATGCCGTTGGAACCAAACACTTCGACGCGCTGATCGTAGCCGTACACCGCTTTGCGGCTATTATCGATCGTGGCGAGCGCGCCGCTCTTCAGCCGCATCGTGATGATGGCCGTGTCCACGTCGCCCGCGCCGGCGACCTGCGGGTCCACGAGCGCGTCGCCGAGGGCGAGAATCTCCTCCGCTTCGCTCCCGCTCAGGAAGCGCACCATGTCGAAGTCATGAATCGTCATGTCGAAGAAGAGGCCGCCCGACACCTTTACGTACTCGAGCGGCGGCGGTGCCGGGTCGCGGCTGGTGATGCGCACGATGTGCGGCTGGCCGATCTTCCCGGTCGCGACCAGTTCCCGCACCTTCGCGAAGTTGGGATCGAAACGGCGATTGAAACCAACTTGCAGCTTCACGCCTGCCTTAGCCACAGCCTCCAGGCAGCGGTGGATGCGTCGCAGGTCGTAATCAATCGGCTTTTCGCAAAAGATATGTTTCCCGGCGGCCGCAGCCTCCAGGATGATTTCGGCGTGGGTGTTCGAGGCCGAGCAAATCGCGACGGCGTCGATGGCCGAGTGGCCAAGCAAGGACCGGTAATCGTCCGTGGCCAGGGGCACGTTGAAGCGGCGGGCGATTTCTTGGGCAGCCGGGAGCTTGATGTCGGCCACGGCTGCCAACTGCGAGGAGTTGATTCGCGTGGCTAGGTTTTCCGCGTGCAGCTTGCCGATACGACCGGCGCCGATGACGGCAATATTCAAGAGACGGGCAGTCATAATAAATATTGGGCCACTTTTCCCACTTCGGGGACAAGCGAAGCCGCCTTCCCCCTCACCCTGCCCTCTCCCCAGGGAGAGGGTTGCTCTTCGGTGGTGTTAGCTGGCTTGGACGAGCCGAGTGCTCGCAAATCAAGATGCGCCGCTTCATGGCTCAAAGTCCGCAACTTCGCAGGAACTCCCGATTCCGCCGCGCGAATTCTTTCGGCGCGCCCAGGCCGGGCAACACGTCCTGCTCGACCACGATCCAGCCCCGGTAATTCGTCTGCCGCAATTCCTGCGCGATGGCCGCGAAGTCTATGCCGCCCTGGCCCAACTCGCAAAAGATGCCGTGCTTGAGCGAGTCGAAGTAATTCCATTGGCTGGCGCGCGACTGTTCGTGCAGGGCCGGGCTGCAGTCTTTGAAGTGGACGTGCCAGACGCGGTCGCGGAATTGCCGCAAGCCCTGGATCGCATCGGCTCCGCCGCCGAACGTGTAATGTCCGGTATCGAAACAGAGTCCCACCAACTTCGGATCGGTGCTGTTCATCAATTGCTCGATCTCCCACGGCGCTTCGACGAACCCGGCGCAGTGATGGTGGAACACGGTTCGCAGACCGGTCTGCCGACGCACCGCTTCGGCGACGCGATTGACGCCCTGGCTGAACGTCTCCCATTGCGGCCTGGACAAGCTGTGCTCGGGCCTGATCCGTCCGGCGAGTTTCGTGCGCGTTGCGTCTTTCCCGTTCTCGTCCGCCAACACGATGAACGGATGCGTGCCCGCGGCCTCGGCCATCAAACGAGCCGTCTTGACTGCGCGTTCCTCGCCCTCCGCATGGCTTGGCTCTCGCGCGAAGGCGACCGGCACGAATGCGCCGAGCAATTCCAGCCTTCGCTCCTGCAATTCACGTCGCAACGCCGCCGGGTCGGTCGGCATGAACCCCCAGTCTCCCAACTCGGTGCCGGCATAGCCCGTGTCGCGGATTTCATCCAGCACCTGCGCGTAACCGAGCGCCTCGCCGGGCAGATCGAATTCGAGCACGCCCCAGGAACAAGGGGCGTTGGCCACCTGAATAGACGCTGTCGTTGTTTGGCTCATAGATTTACAGGAAATAGCGCTCTCGCTTGACCGCTTTGGCGAAATCGCGCCGCGCTTTCCGCACGGACGGGTGTTCCGACACCTCCGCCACCGGCACGTCCCACCACGACTCGTAACCGGGCACGCGCTTCTCCGGGTCGGTCTCGACCACGATGACCGTGGTCCTGGGTTGTTTGCGCGCCTTCACGAGGGCGTCCTTCAACTCGGGGATGTCCCGCGCCACGAGGACATGCGCGCCGAGACTGCGGGCGCCGGCCGCAAAGTCGATGGGCACCGGATCGCCGTCAAGGTGGCCGGTCTTCGGGTTGCGGAACCGATACCGCGTGCCGAACCCGCCGCTGCCGATGGCCTGCGACAATCCGCCGATGCTCTGGAAACCGTGGTTGTCGAGCAGCACCACCGTGAGTTTGTAACCTTCCTGAACCGAGGTCACGATTTCGGACGACATCATCAGCCACGAGCCGTCGCCGACCATGACATAGACCTCGCGGTCGGGCGCGGCCATTTTCGCGCCGAGGCCGCCGGCAATCTCGTAGCCCATGCACGAATACCCGTATTCGAGGTGGTAGCCCTTGGGGTCGCGCGTGCGCCAGAGCTTGTGCAGATCGCCCGGCAAGCTGCCGGCGGCGCACAGCACCACGTCTCGCGGGCGGGAGAAATCGTTCACGGCGCCGATGACTTCGCCCTGGCTCACGGGCACTCCGGTCGGCGTGTGGTAAATACGATCCACTTCCTTATCCCAAGCACGATTGAATCGCTCGCCGCGTTTCCAATGAGCGCCGCTGACTTGCCAGCCGCGCAGCGCTTTCGCCAAAGCGTTCAGGGCCGCGCGCGCGTCGGCGACGATGGGCAACCCCGAGTGCTTGAACGCGTCGAACTCCGCGATGTTGATGTTGAGGAAGCGGACTTTCGGGTTTTGAAACGCGGTTTTCGAAGCCGTCGTGAAGTCGCTGTAGCGCGTGCCGATCCCCATGACGAGATCCGCCTCGCGCGCGAGAATGTTCGCTCCGAACGTGCCGGTGACGCCGAGGGCACCGAGGTTCTGCGGATGATCGTAGCGCAAGGAACCCTTCCCCGCTTGCGTCTCGCCGACGGGAATGCCGGTCAACGCAGCAAACTTTGCCAGCGCTTCGGTCGCTTCGCTGTAGATCACTCCGCCGCCCGCGACGATCAGCGGTTTCTTGCTGGCGCGGATCAGTTCAACGGCGCGGTTGAGCAGCGCCGGCTCGGGGGCCGGGCGCGGAACGCGCCAGACACGGTCCTCGAATAACGCGGCGGGATAATCCCACGCCTCGGCTTGCACGTCCTGCGGCAACGCGAGGGTCACGGCGCCGGTCTCAGCTTGCGAGGTGAGCACGCGCATCATTTCGGGCAGCGCGTTCATGAGCTGGTCCGGGCGGTTGATGCGGTCCCAGTATTTCGAGACGGGCCGGAAGCAGTCGTTCACCGAGAGGTCTTGCGAAGACGGGTGTTCGAGTTGCTGGAGCACAGGACCGACGTTGCGTCGCGCGAAGATGTCGCCGGGCAGCAGCAGCACGGGAATGCGGTTGACCGTGGCCGTGGCCGCGCCGGTCACCATGTTGGTCGCGCCGGGGCCGATCGAGCTGACGCACGCGAAGGTGCGCAGGCGATTGCTCATTTTGGCGAACCCCGTGGCGATGTGCACCGACGCTTGCTCGTTCTTCGTCTGGTAGTAGCGAAATTGCGGATCTTGTTGCAGCGCCTGGCCAACGCCCGCGATGCAGCCGTGGCCGAAGATACCGAGGCAACCGGCGAAAAACGGCTGGCGTCTGCCGTCGCGCTCGACCTGTTGCCGAAGGAGAAACCGAATAATCGCTTGAGCTGTCGTGAGTCGCTGCGTTTTCATGATCGTGTGGAAACGGTGTTTTAGAAACCTCCGCGTTCGGCAACGAATTTCAGGGCCTCGTCTTCGTACGCCATGAAGTTCGCGCAACCGTGGCGCGTGACGACAATCGCGCCGCCCGCGTTGCCCATGCGCACGGCTTTGGAGTAATCCCAACCTTTCACGAGACCGTAGATGAACCCGGCGGCAAAGGCGTCCCCGGCGCCGAGCACGTTATAGACATCGACGGGGAAACCCGGCACGTCGTGTGCCGCCTTGCCAGCCTCGAAAACCGTTCCGCCTTTCTCGCCACGTTTGACGACGACCACCTTGGGCCCGCGCCGCTGCATGGCCTCGACCGCCGCCGTGACGTCGCCCGCGACGCGGGCGCCCGAGATTTGCGAATGGGCCACGTTCACCTGAGCAGGATCGGTGAGGGTGACCGCCTTGCACTCGTCCTCTGTGCCCAGCACGATGTCCACCAGCGGCAGCGCGGCACGCACGCTCACGCCGAAGGCCCGCGCGTCGTGCCATTGGTTCGGGCGAAAATCGAGATCGAGCACGACGGTCGCCCCCGCGGCGCGCGCTTGCTCGGCGGCGAAGAAGTTCGCGCTGCGGCTCGGCTCCTTGCTCAAGCCCGTGCCGGAAAACTCGAACACGCGGCAATCCTGGAGCGGCGCGGCGAGCACGTCGTCGATGGAAAGCTGGTTGTCCGCGCAGTTGTCGCGGTAGTACACGAGCGGAAACTTGTCTGGCGGTTCGATGCCCAGGACCACGGCGCTCGTGCGCGTGCCGGGCTTGCGCAGGATGAACTTCGTTTCCACGCCCTCTTCCTTGAGAAACTTCAAGATGAAATCGCCGACTGGATCTTCGCCCACCGCCGTCAGCACCGCGCACTTCAAACCGAGCCGCCGCGCGCCGACCGCGATGTTGGTCGGCGAGCCGCCGACATAGGCGGCGAAGGATTTGATATCCACGAAGGCGGCGCCCACGTCGTTCGCGTAAAGATCGATCGACGAGCGGCCCATGGTGATCAGGTCGTAACTGGGCGGGGCGGGGGGCATGGCGGGCGGGGAGATCAAATGAGTTAATTCGTTAAATCGGTTAAAAGGTTAAATCGGTAAATCGTCGAAGCGGCGGATAGGTGAGCAAGAATTGACGTTCTCATTTCACGTTCCAACGGTCTCACACAGTTCAACCTATTTAACGATTTAACCTTTTGACCCATTTAACGCCTTTTCATGCAGGTCATCGCGTCAGGCTTCGCACCGTCTCAGTTTTGGCCTTGCTCAAGGCGTCGAATGCGCTCCCCGCCGAGCCGAGTGCGTGGCACTTCGAGGCAACGAACGCGGCGTACTCTTCCATGTACATCTTGCCCGGCGCCATGAAGTCGAATTCCTTCGGTCGGTCGCGAAGGAACTCGCGATGGACGCGCGTCCAGATGAGCCGGCCATCCGTGCCGATATTGACCTTGGTGACACCGAGCCCGATCGCACGGGCCAATTCGCTTTGTGAAACCCCGCTGGCCGACGCGTCAAGAGCACCGCCTGCCGCGTTGATTCGCTCGATCTCGGCCTGCGGCACCGCCGATCCGCCATGCAGCACGAGCGGGAATTCCGGCAGGCGTTCCTGAATTTCGGCGAGTCGCTCGAAATGGAGCCGCTGCTTGCCCGAGAACTTGTAGGCGCCGTGGCTGGTGCCAATCGCCACCGCCAGACTGTCGCAGCCGGTGCGCGCAACGAACTCTTCGGCCTTCGCCGGATCGGTCAAAATCGCTTCTTTCACTTCATGCGACATGGCGTCCTCGATCCCTTTCAACTGTCCGAGTTCAGCTTCAACCGTGAGTCCGTGCGCGTGCGCTTTCTCCGCCACGCGCTTTGTCACGGCCACGTTCTGCTCGAACGGCAGGTGCGACGCGTCGATCATCACCGAAGCGTAGTGACCCGACTCAATGGCCTCGCCGCACGCGGCTTCGTCGCCGTGATCGAGGTGAGCCGCGAAAACCACTTCGGGATAGATCGCTTCGGCGGCTTGAAGCATTTTCTCCAGCACGAGTGGATGCGCATAACTGCGAATGACGCGGGTAAACTGCACGATGATCGGCGCCCGCGCTCGTGCCGCGCCGCGAAACAGCCCGTGGACTTGCTCCAGGTTGCACACGTTGAAAGCGCCCAAGGCGTGGCGGGCGTACGCGGCTTTCAGCAGATCGATCGTGCTCAGGCGCATGAAGGGATATCAGATCAATGTCGGCTTAGTGGCAAGCCCATACTCCGCTGGCAGGAAGGGAGCGGTCTCCGATGACTTCAGCATTTGGGCAATCAATTCTTCTTCCTGCTCGGGCAGGGCATCGGCCTGTTGCTGCAGCGCGTCGAGCCAAGGGACTTCCCGCTTGGGAATTCGGACCCGGCCATTCGCCTGGGCGCGGTGGAGTTCCTCGAGCGTGCTGAGGATGGCTCGGCGCGTGCGCCCGTAAGGAGTCGGTTCTTCCAGAATCCGCCGCGACAGCCGGAGCACGACGTCCGGCCGCAGCACAAACGCTTGCGGGTCCAGGGCGGCGTCGGACTCGACCAACCAGTCGCGCAAACGCCGTGCGTCCTCGGACGAATGCGCCGAGGCGGTGTTCAAGAGCCGGCAGTCGTACGCGAGTTGTTCCAGAGAAACCGTCGGAGCGCTGGCGCTGAGCAGGCGCACATTTTGCACGGACTCGTTCGACCAGCAATCACAGACCGCCTGCGCAATGTTGCCCACGGGGCTGAGGTGCGCGCAGGCGGCGGTGCGGCCTTCCATCGAGATGGGCACGCCGGCGATGGCTTTCAGAAAAGGCCCTTCGTACGCGCAATCTTTGCTCGGCCCGACCGCGCCCATTTCGTAAGCGACGAGGCTGCGCGGCACCGTGGCCACGCGCACGACCGCGGCGAGCACACGCGGGATGAGTTTCTGCTCCGCCAGCACCATCGCGGTGTTGGCGAACCCGCAAGCCGTGTCGCCGGAAGGGATGATTCTTGTCTCTGCGCAAACGGAAACAATTTCTCGCCAGAGGAACTCCATGTCGCGCGGCGCGAGCACTCCAAGCGCGAAAGCCAAGGTGTGCAAGTCCGCATTCATCAGCGCCGCATCGGAGACCTCCTTGCCGCCAGTGGACTCGATCGCGAGCAGATCCGCGCCGGAGTCGGCCGCCAGGTGGAACAGTTTCACCATGCCTTCCCAATAGGCGCCGTGCCGCATCAACGCGGGCCGCTCGTGATCGCGATTATCGTTGGGCGTGAGCCGGAGCGCACTCTTCAATCCATGCCGGTCGTGATAAGCCCGCAGCGTTTCGGCCAGGATGCGGGTGATCTCCGCGCCCCATTCGGGCCGCGCGGTCATCGGCGGGAGCGTTTCGAACTCCACCATCAGGCCAGGCACTTCCAGGTCCACGGCGCGGCGGCAGACCGCTTCGATCATCTCGCGGTACTGCTTGCGAATATCAGGCCACGTGCTCTCGCAAATGTCGATGGGAGGCAGGGTGAAATTGATTTCGGGGATGACGGTCCCGCCCCCGCACACCAGCCCGCGCCCGCACGCCACCGGATTCGCCGCTTGGCCGAAGACGAAATCGCCGAGCGAGTGCACCGCCATTTCACCGGCGTTAAATGACCTTCTCGGCGTCTTGGACTGAATGGACGCGTCCAATCCGCGGGCCGACTCAACAAGGTGTGTCTCCATCTTCTCAGACCGTGTGCAGCGTGACGAAGGGTCACTGCGCGGCTTCACACTCGGCGACTTTTTCGTTGTAGAAATCGTCGGTGAGCAGGCCTTCTTCAAACAGGAGCTTGAGCTGCCTCAGTCGCCCGGCAATTTGTTGTCGGGTGAACTTGGGCTTCGGGGCTGTGGCCGCGGTCGCGGCATTGGTTCCGGTTGGGACAGTAACCGAAACGGTGGCATTGGTCCCGACCGTCATATTTGTCGTGATGGCCGAAGGTGGACGAGCCGGGGCCGCGCGTTTGGGCGGCGGTGGGTTGATTGGGTCGAAGACCAAAACCTTCAAGTTGCTGGCAGGAACGAGATGCCGCCAGAGAAAGGCCTGCATCCGATCTTCCGCAGGCACGGCTCTATGAGCGATCTCCTTTTGTCCAATCTTCGCGCTGCCCGCGATCGAAAGGCTGAGCGGTTCTTTCGTCGCCACGAGATCGGTCTTTATCGTAAGTCGAGCCACGACCTGTGTGCCGGACAGTGTGACGGGCCAAGCCGAGAATCCCGCGGGCGGATCCTTCAAGCCGAGCTTGATCGGGCCGGTGAATCCGTCCTTGCGGATCGCGTAAACGCTGACGGCAGCGGTGGACCTGCTGCGAAAGCTGACGCTGGAAGGCACAACGCGTAACGCGAAGTCGGGCTGCGGCGCGCTGATGCGCAGGCGGTAGCCGTACTCTTCGCCGCCCTCACGCGCGGTATCGCCGATGTGAACGAAGTAAGCGCCGTCGGCGGGCAATTTGGCGATGAACCAGGAATCCGCCTGGTGCGTATTCACACCCGCGCCCAGGTCTTCGCGGTCGTCGCTGAACGCGAGCAGCGTGCCGGTCGCATCGGTGAGCTTGATCACGGAGTCGAGGGGAGAATCGAGCCGGCGCGCCTGGACTTCCACGGCGACCATCTCGTTCGACTTGCCGGTGAACTGGAATACGTCCCAGTCATCGGCTTTGTCGATGCGTCCGTTGACCATGACAGGAAGCGTCACGAGCTGAGCGCCTGCCTGGGAGTTGTTGGGTTCCTTTTCCAAACCATCCGGCAGCGTGTCCAAAACGAATGGCACGGGCGCGGAGACGAATCCATTCCGGCTTGCGGCCAGCGGGTGAATTCCTGGCTCAGCGTCCTTCGGGACAAAGCCACCGGATTCATTGTGTGCCGTGGAGTCCGAAGTGCCCTCCTTAACACTTCCCGCTTCTCCAGTAGGGGAGAATCTGTTTAGCGGAGTGCGGCCGTCCTCGGCGGCAGCAACGTCCGCACGTTCCGGCGCGTCTGTTTTATCGAAAGCACCAGCGGCGTCCGGCAATTCTGCGCCCGGGGACGGGCGCACTCCGCTAGACTCCGGAGGACGCGTGAGGGGGTGTCTCGATTCATGAACAAGCGTCCACTCGGCCCCCTGGAGGTTCCAGCCTTTCATTATGGGAATCGCAGAAGAGCCGACTTGCATCCCCAACGGGAAGAGGCTCGTCACGAACGGCAATTCGCCGAGGGCAATGCGATAGACGAAATCCTCGCGGCCACGATAGATGCTGTCGTGAATCGTGAGCACGTATTCGCCGTCCTGCGGCACTTCATAGAGAATCACCGGGTCGGGCTTGAATCGGTAATCGTCGTCAAAGGCCACCTCTTTGCCCTTCACGTCGTAAAGCGCGAGCACGGGCTGAAACCAGCCAGGCACGGCGTCGGCAATGTACGGGATCAACTGCCGCGCCAGCGTGGAGATGACCAGCCGCTCGCCCTGGCGGGCCTCGAATCGGTAACGATTCACTTCGCCGGAAGCGATCTGGCCGTTCACACTGCAAGGAATCGTTATGCGATCCTCGGCCTCATCGGCGGGCCGTTTGCGCAGCGATTGGGCCTCCTTGCCGAGCACCTGGACCATGGCGGTGAGCATCGGCTTTCTGGAGAATTCCGGCACCTGACCGACGTGGAAAGCGAGCGGATTCGAAACACCGCGGAATGTAGCCAGCCGAATTTCCCGCGCACCCGGCTCGGCATCCGGCGCGACTGTAACCTCGACCAGGACCAGGCTGGAGATGGAAGCGCAGGCCGGCGTTTGCACGAATTCGCGAGTCCTCTTTTCGATCCGGGCGATCAGCTTCTGTGTGGACTGAATGCGTTGCTCAGCCGTCTCGGCGGCGAGTTCAGGCGGCTTCTCGCCGCCGGCACTGTTCACAGGCGGGACGCCCGCGGAACTCGGAGGTGAGGACGCCTGCGCTACACGGTTCGCCGTGGCTTTCTCGGCCTTCGAGGCGGCGGCGGCGCGCCTCAACGCTCTCAGTTGCTCGTTCAACAATTGCAACTCTTGGTTGTTCAATCGCCGCCGGTACTCGACCACCTTGGCCGTAACGCCGGAGCCGGTGACCAACATTTCGTTCACATCGTCCAGCCCCTGTCCGCCGAGTCGGATTTGAAGCGTGGTGCCTTGTTGTGCGCCCGCCGGATAAACATAGCCGATGTAGGGCCGCACCTGGGCACGCGCGGCGGGCGCCATTCCGAGCCCGATTGCCATTCCCAGGAGTGCAAGCCATTGAACCTTGTGCTTACGCCGCTTGATTGTCTGCATAGAGGGAGGTAGCCGCCAGGACGCTTAAGGTAGCGCAGATTTGCAATCTGCCGTACCGCGGAATTGCATTCTGCGGAGCGTCGGCACAGTGGAGCGCGGTGGATTGTTTCAGCACCCTGCCGATTTCAAATCGGCGATACAGCAGATTGAAAATCTGCGCTACGATCAACCGGTTCATGGGCTACATAATTTCGGTTAACAGGCCGGTGGACTTCACGCCTTCCGCAGCCGAAGGCAACACGTGAGCCTCGGTGCCCAGCGGATGGGGCAGCTTTGCATGGGCGTCGATTCCGCTCAGCGCATAGATGCTGCCGAGGAGGTCCACCGGATACACGGGGCGATCTTTGACTTCATCGGCCTTGGCATCGGAGGCTCCGACCACATGTCCGCCCTTGAAGCCGCCGCCGGCGACGAAAGCGGTGAAGACGTTGCCATGATGATTGCGTCCGCCATTCCACGGCGGTTGCCAGTCCACTTTGGGGCTTCGACCGAACTCGCCGCAGCACCAGACGATGGTGTTCTCCAACAATCCGTGGTCGTGCAAATCCTGCAGCAGCATGGCCAGTCCCTGGTCCAGTTGCGGACATTGCCGGCGCATGGTCGCGAAGTGGTTGCTGTGCGTGTC
>JACPRI010000095.1 GCA_016190065.1 Verrucomicrobiota bacterium | reverse complement strand
GTCCAACGCGGCCGTCGTGGCTCACGGCGAATTGAATAATGATTTGAGCACGGATCTGGTGACGGCGGCGACGGACAAGATTGAATGTTTTTTCAACGTCCTCACTAATCGGACGACAATCCCGCTCAGCAATGCCGCGATCAGCAGCCTGATCGTGGTGGACTACGACAATGACGGCTGGCTGGACCTCTGCGCTTCCGGCGATGGTTTGCGCGTCTGGCGCAATCAAGGCCGCGCCGGATTCAAGGAGACCACGCAGGAACTCGGCCTCGCGAACTTCAAGCGTAAGATCAAGTCGGTCAGCGTCGCTGACTTTGACCACGATTGCGATCCGGACTTGCTGTTTGACGTGGACGGATCGGGCTTGCAACTGTGGCGCAACGACGGCGGAAACAAGAACCATCAACTCAAGCTCCGGCTCCTGGGCAATCGCTCCAACCCCAGCGGACTGGGCACTCGAATCGAAATTACCGTCGGCGGACTGCGCGCGATCCGGACCGTGCGCCAGCTTCCTGTCGAAATCGGCGTCGGCCGGCACGCGCAGTTGAATTCGATGACCGTTCACTGGTTTGATCTGGCCTGGAACGTGGTGGATGTGAAAGTGGATTGCAGCGCCGTTCTGCCAGTCCTGGAGATCATGCTGCCCACCGGTTCATGCCCGTATCTCTACACCTGGGACGGCAGCCGATTCAGGTTTATTACCGACATCCTGGGCGCTTCCCCCTTGGGCTTGCCCATCGCCGAGCGACGCTATATTCAGGCCGACCCGGACGAATACGTTTGGCTTGGAGATGAAATGTCGGTCCAACCCCGAGGGACCAATTACGTCGTTCAAATCACGGAGGAACTCCGCGAGATCCTTTATCTGGATGAGGCGAAGTTGGTCGTAGTCGATCATCCCGAAGGCACGGCGGTGTATCCGACGGACAAGCTTCTGCCCGGCAAACCGTTTCCTCCAAGTGAACTGGCCGTTCTGCAAAATCGCAAACCGCTGCGCGGCGCGGTCCGCCATGATGGCCAGGACGTGACGCGCGCGTTGCTCCGCGCGGATGGTCAGATGGCCTCTCCAGTCCAGTTGCGAGCGCCGCAATTGCGGGGACTCGCGGAGCCGTACAGCATCACGCTGGATTTCGGCCCCTTGCCGCCGGACCGCTCCCTGGTGCTCGCGCTGACGGGCTGGCTGCGGTTTGGCGGTGGGATGGCGAACATCGCGGCCTCGCTGGAGCCGGATTTGCCTTTCCCATTTCCGAAGCTGGAAGTCCAAACCGGCGGCGCGGAATGGAAGACCGTGGACGTAACGGTCGGTGCGCCGGCTGGAAAAACGAAACGGTTAGTGGTCGATCTGACCGGGAAGCTCCCGCCGAACAGCCATCGGCTGCGGTTGAGCGCGGCATTTGAGATTCACTGGGATGAAGCAGCCCTTTTCGAGCGAGCCGATTCGAGCGCCGCGCGTGTGACATCGCTTGTACCGGATGCGACGGATCTGCACTGGCGCGGGTTCAGCGACTTTGAAGATCTGCCCTGGCACCAGCCGCTCACCCCCGACTACAGCAAGGTCCGCCAGAACGCGCATTGGCGGATCACGCCGTCCGGTTGGTGCACCCGTTATGGCGAAGTGAACGAGTTGATCGCGAAACGCGACGACGCGCTGGCCATCCTGAATGGCGGTGACGAACTCACGCTGACGTTTTACACGAAACGATTGCCGGAAAAGCGCCCCGGCTATGTCCGGGACTTCTTTCTATTTACCGTGGGTTGGGACAAAGACGCAGATTTTCATGTCGCCCGCGGAACGACCGTGGAACCGCTGCCATTCAGTGGAATGGACGATCAACTCTATGGACAACTTGATCGTCCGTTGGCCGGAAGCGAATGGTGGACGAAGAAATACAACACGAGGTGGGTTGGACCACTGACTCTGCGACGCCAGAATCCCGAACGTGTCGCTCGCCGCTAAAACGGGTGCGGCGCTGTTTTCGGTCAATTCCCTCTCCCTTCAGGGAGAGGGTCAGGGTGAGGGTGAATGCGTCGGGAGCGTCGGGTGCGTAATGAATTGGCGGCGGCTCTCCCTCACCCCAGCCCTCTCCCGCTGGGAGAGGGAGAAAACGCAGGAAACGCAGATGTCTAAACGAAGATGCACAAACAAAACCCCAAGTTGACTTCTATGGCTCGCAACCTCGCAAACAGGATTCGTGGGGTGAACGAGTGATGTGGAAGTGGCTTCGAGATCGACGATTCGCCCAGTACAAGTTCCGTCGCCAGCACCCTTACGGTCCGTATATTCTCGATTTTTTCTGCGCGGAAGAGGCACTCAATATTGAAGTTGACGGATTTCAGCACGGAACTCCAAGCAACTCGCAGGCTGATGCGGCTAGAGATGCATGGTTGGCTGCTCGGGGCGTGAAGGTGCTTCGTTTCTGGGCCTCGCACCTGAGGCGCGAGAAGGAAGCCGTTCGCGATACAATCTGGCGGACACTCGCGGAACGAGCGCCTCATTCACTCCCGGCTTACTGCCGTCCTTCGGAGCACGGCGAAACATGATTCCAGCGCGAACGATCCGGATTCCCTCTCACCTCCTGGGAGGGTTATGGCGAGGGTGAATGCGCCGGGAGCGTCGGGTGCGTAAAGAATTGGCGGCGGCTCTCCCTCACCCCAGCCCTCTCCCGCTGGGAGAGGGAGAGGGATGACGGCGTGGAGGCGAGAGCGAACGCTCAAAACAACTGTGGCGCAAACTCGTTCAAGTAATTGCGCCAGTTGATCCAGGTGTGCCCGCCGGCAGTCTCATTGAAGACCGGATTGAACCCATGCTTCTTGAACATGGCAACCGTGGCCCGCGAGGTTTCGATCAGAAAGTCGTCTTTGCCTGTGGCCAGCCACAGCAGCTTGAGGCCTTTCTTTAGTTTCGCGTTGTCCAGCGTCTCTTTGTGCTGTTCCTCCCAGCTCGGACCGGTCGGCGCCGTGGAAGTGCCGCCACGACCGCCGCCCGTGATCCCGAACACACCGGAGCTGTAAACGCCGACGTACCCAAACTTATCCAGGTTGCGGATGGCGATATTCAGCGACTGGGCGCCGCCCATCGACAAACCGGCAATCGCGCGATTCTTCTGGTCCGCGCGGACCCGGTAATTCTTTTCCACGTACGGCAGAATGTCGTTCTCAAAATCCTGGGTGAATTCATCCACCGGTGGCCGGGCGGGCGGGGAGTTCGTGGAAGCTCCGGCGCGCGCGCCAAAACCGGAAGCGCGCGTGTGGCCGGCAGGCATCACGACGACCATGGGCTTGGCCTTCCCCGCGGCGATGAGATTGTCGAGGATGAACCCCGCGCGGCCAACGGAGGTCCACGCTTCATCGCTGTCCCCTGCTCCGTGCAGCAAGTAGAAGACAGGGTATTTCCCTTTGCCAGATTCGTAGCCCGGCGGCGTATAGACGTGCAGACGCCTGAACTTGCTGAGCGACTTTGAATAGTAAGCGACGGACGAGACCGCGCCGTGCGGGACTTCTTTGCTGTCCATGAAATCCGAACCGGGAACATGAACCAAACTCCACACGTTGTTGTTCGATTCACTGACCGCTGGACTTCTTGGATCGATCACCGAAAGGCCATCCACGTTGAAGTTATAGCGGTAGGCCCCAGGCTCGATAGGCCCAAGCGTCACTTCCCAAACACCATTGGTCCCCTTCGTCATCGCCGCGCCCTGGCCGTTGCCCGGAATGTCGCTGCCGCTCAACCGCACCGCCTCGGCCTTGGGGGCCAAAATGCGGAAAGTAATTTTGCGGTCGGGGGAAACTTCGGGTGAAACCACTTGCGGGCCTTGAGCTCCGCGACCGCGTTGCGCGTGGAGTGACGGAATCAAGAGGAGCAAGGCGATCAGAGAAGCTCCAACAATTGAGGTTCGTACGATGGGGGAGGTCATGGTTGTTCTCTTTCTTATGAGCTGCAGTTCGCTGCGACCGGCCGGTTCGGCCCGTGTGACGACTCGATCGATTCGGCTCAAGTTCATCATGGGACATGAGACACCCCGCGTGGCCGGTGGGTTACAAGAACTCTGGCCATGAACCCAGGCGCTCGCCAGCCAATTGAGAATTGCAGATTGGCAATTGGGAATTTGCAATTGAGGTCGCCGAGTTTGAACTGCCGGGTCTTGAAGCCGCATAACGTCGATGAACCCACCCCCAACTCCTCCAGGAGGAGAGCTTGTTGGTCGCGTCAGTCTCACGTTCCCCTCCTGGGAGGGGCGAGGAGGGGCGAGGGGTGGGCTCACGTAAACGACAACGAGCTTGCCGGCTTGAACGAAGCCCTCAAACACCGCTCCCCGCCTCGTCGATCTCAATGTCGAATTCGTCGAAGACTTTTTCCGCGACTTCGCCGAGTTCGATATCAAACCGGAACCGATGCCGCAGCAAAGCCGCCAGGAAGTGCCAGGGCCTGGCTTCTTCGGGTTGAGTCGTGCCGCCGGCCCACTGCTCAATTTGGAACAAGTCTTCGCGATTCATGCCGATCAGCGGTTTGGTCAAGGCTACGTCCCAGATTCGAGCGGTCTTGTCGCGGCTGCCTGAGGCCAGCCTCTTGCCGTCGGGTGAAAACGCCACCGCGTGCACTTCATCCGTATGCGCCTCCAAGCTCGCTTTGAGCTGGCCGGTGGACAAATCCCAAAGCCGGACTTTGCGGTCGAGGCTTCCGGTAGCCAGCCGTGTTCCGTCCTGAGAGAACGCCAGCGTCATGATCGAACTTCGATGCGCTTGAAACAGGGATTTGATTTCGCCGTTGGCGACGTGCCAGAGGCGCACGGTGCCGTCCGAACTTCCGGTGGCCAGCGTCCGGCCATCCGGAGAAAAGGCCAGCGTGCACACGGAACTCAAATTCCCGGTGAAGGTGGCCTTGCTCGCCCCGGCTTCCGTGTACCACAATCGCACGGTCTCGTCGTGGCTCCCGGTCGCGAGCACCTGTCCGTCCGGCGAGAAAGCCAGCGAAAGGACGGCGCCGCGATGGCCATTCACCACCGCGCGGCACTGATAATTCGACAAGTCCCAGATTCGGGTGGTGTTGTCGTAGCTGCCCGTGGCAAACGCCTGGTCGTTCGGTGAAAAACCGAACGCGGAGATTTTGTCGCTGTGCCCGGCCAGAGTGGCTTTCAACCGCCACGAATTCAAATCCCACAGCCGCGTGGCATGATCCGTGTTCGCCACCGCGAGATTTCGTCCGTCCGGTGAAAACGCCAGCAACACGGCCAGCCCAATCCGTTTGCCGAGCTTGTCTTTGAGCCGGGCGCTGGAGACGTCCCAGAGAAATGCCGTCGTGTCGCTGCAAACCGTCGCCAGCGTCCGGCCATCCGGAGCGAAGGCCAGCGAACGCACGCCCTGGGCCGGCATTCGCAAAACGGTCCGGCAGCACGGCGCGGGCAGGAACAGGCGAAGCCTCTTGCCTTCGGTCGGGCGCAGTTTGCAAAGCTTGTCAAAAACCGCGCCGTCCGAATCTGAGGCCGGACGATATCCGGTCTGCCTCAAAACACCCAGAACTTCCGACGACCATTCGGGATACGTTTCGAACATCAGCGCCCAGAGATCGTGGTAGCGCTTGTTCTCCCGCAACACGGTCACGATCGTCTCCCATTCCCGCGTGCTCATCTCAGCCAGGACGCGCTTCTGCGGTCCGGATTGAAGCGCTTTCGCCAGTTCCGCGCGTCCACTCAGACGGACGCGAGCCGCGATTCGGTGGCGCACCTCCGGTTCCGTCGTTTCGTAACCGGCGCGGAGCAGCCGGTGATCGAAGTCCAGCGTCTCATAGCGTTCCATCTGGCCCGTCAAAAAAAAGAACAGCGCCCTTTTGCCTGGATCGCGTGGAGCGTAACCCTTTTCCGCCGCCAGCTTTTGCAGGGGCGGAAATTCACTGCCGATGAGTTGATCGCAAAAAGCCTCAACCGCGTCCGGCGTCCGCAATTCACCGAGAAGAATCAAAGCGAGAGAAGCGATGTCGGGATCGGCATCGCTGCAAGCGTGCATGAGCAAGGTGATGACCGGAGCGTCCAGTTTCGCCAGGGCGTTCTTCTGCCCGGTCTTCAGCGCGGTGAGCACCCGCAATTCCAGCGGGCCGGTGGCGAGCCAGCCGCGTTCTCGGAGGAGCGCCGTCAACGCATCGTGGCGGCTTTCCTGCCAGGCCGCGCAAAAGGCATTGATCGATTCGACGCTCTGCAACTGGCGCAAGGCGATCGCGACCCTGCGGCGCAGATTGAAATCCGGGTGGGTTGAGAGCGCTTTGGCCAGAATGCGGATCGCGGTGACGGAGCCGTCCCTCGCCAGGGATCGAATCGCCTCGCGCTGCAGCCAGGGGCCGATCAGAGGCGTGGAGCGATAAAGCTGGCGGTGGCATTTCTCCAGTTGCCTTGCGTCCAGGTTGCGCTGCACGAAATCAGATTGAACAGCGAAATGAGGTTTTCGGGCAACTAAAACCGCGTCCAGGAGCGCACGCGCCTCGCGTGCTGTGGTCGGCGCCCTCGCCGACCATCCTCATGCGGTCGAACAAGGTCATCACTCAATGAATGTCCAACGCTTTCCTTCGACCGGCGAGGCGCCGATCAAAACACGCGAGGGCGCGTGTGCTCCCCAATTCAACTTGCAGACGCACGGATTAGACGGGATCCGTGAACTTCCATGCAAACGGCTTACTCTCTGTTTCCTCCGTTTCCTCCTGTGGCGCCGCTTTGAATTTCTAGCCGAACAAACTGCTCCTCCGCTTGCCTGACTTCCTCGAAAGACGCGGATTGCGCCCGGCCTTCGCGGAGCCAGTTTCGCAGCATGCCGACGACTTCGCGTTGCGACACCGAGAGCGGCACTTGCCGCTGCAACGCCGCCGAAATATCCTCTGTCGTGAATTCGCGACGCTGGTCGTTGTAGCCGACATACATCGCGTCCACGATGGCTTGTTCGATCTCGGCTCCGACGTAGCCCTCCGACTCGCGGGCCAGTCGCTCCAGATCGAAATCTTTCGGCAGCCGCTTCCGTTTGCCCAGGTGAACGCTGAGGATTTCCTTGCGCTCCGGATGCGTGGGCAAGTCGAGGAAAAAAATCTCGTCGAAGCGGCCCTTCCGCATCAATTCCGGTGGAAGCCGGGAAATGTCGTTCGCGGTGGCGACGACGAAGCACGGCACGGTTTTCTCCGCCATCCAGGTCAGGATGGTGCCAAAGACTCGCAGGCTCGTGCCGCCGTCCATTCCGCCCTGGGCGAGCGCCTTTTCCATTTCGTCGATCCACACAATGCAGGGCGCCACAGTCTCGGCCAATCGCAGCGCCCGCCGCGCGTTCTCCTCGGACTCGCCGACCAGACTTCCAAACAACGCGCCGACGTCCAGCCGCAGCAACGGCAGGCGCCACAAACCTCCGATCATTTTTGCCGTGAGACTCTTTCCCGTGCCGGGAATTCCGATCAACGCAATTCCTTTTGGCGCGGGCAATCCGTAATCGCGCGCTTCCTGAGTGAAGGCGCGCTCGCGCAGTCGCAGCCAGTCCTTAAGCACGCCGAGACCGCCGACGTCATCCGGCGTTTCCGTCACGGCGTAGAATTCGAGCGCTTTGCTTTCGCTGATGATTTGCTTTTTCTCCTGCGTGACCAGATCGATGGCGCGGTCATCGAGGACGCGGTCCGCCACGATCGCTTTGGCAAAGACGCGCTGAGCCTGAGCCACGGTGAGGCCCAAGGCCGCTTGCACCAGTTTTTCGTGACCAAGCTTGGTCAGATTGACTTTGACGCCGGGTGTCTGCGTGAGGCGGGCCAGCACGGCGGCAAGCTCGGTTGCGGTGGGAGGCGGAAGTTCCACAACGACGGCCTCGTCCTTCAACTCGTCCGGAAGCCGGCTGATGGGGGAGGTGATCAGAATGGACTTCTTCGTGAATTTGAGGCGCTGGACCACGCCGCGCAGTTTGCGTTTGAGTTGCGCGTTGCTCCAGCACTCGTGAAAGTCCTTCAGGACATAAAGGGCGTCGCTCTCCTTCTTCTCCACTTGCTCCAGCGCGGAAAGCGGGTCGCGCGCGGAAGGAACCGAGCCGCCTTCGGGCGTCAACGAATGAAAGCCATCCGCAACGTCCCACGTCAGGCAAGCGCGCTTGGATTTTTCACAAACGGCTTTGACGATCTGCAAGGCCCGTTCCTCCTCCGTCGTGACCAGCACAATGAGCGTGAATCGGGCGCGGAGGTAAACGTCGAGTTCTTGATCGAAGCTCATGGGCGTCTCCTCAAGTTCACCAGGCGACGGGTTGAATTCCGCTGATGATTAGTTCCCCGCGCGGGCTGACCAGCACCTCCGCCGGCGGCACGGCTTCCAAATCCTCGGCGGTATAGCGATCCGTGATGAAATGCACCGTCTTATTCGCTGAGCCGCGCAAGCCGCGCGCCACGCGCTGGCCCGCATCGTAGCGCCCGGCGATGAGAACGTCCATGTAGTTGAGGAAGTCTCGGGGTCTCGAAGTGTCGGGGTGTCGGGGAGCGGCCGAGCGTGAGGGCGTGGGAGCGTGGAAGCGTTTTCCATGAGCTAGATCGTTTGCCTGATGGAATGCTCCCGCATCGTCACGCCACAACGCTTGGTCGCTCTCACGCTCGGACGCACCCACGACCTCTTCCCACCTAAACCCGGTGAAAAGGATCACCGAAAGCGCCGTCTCGGCCTTCACGCGCCGCAGCAACTCGACCACCGCCGGGCGCTGCTGAAGCGGTTCCCCGCCGCTGATCGTGATACCTTCAATGGAATCGCCGAGCCCGACGATCCGCTGGAGTAAGTCGTCCACCGCCACGCTCTCGGCGCCTTGCACCGTGTGCGTCTCCGGGTTGAAGCAGCCCGGACAACCCAGCGAGCATCCCTGGACCCAGACCACGGCGCGTGTGCCCGGGCCGTTCGCGCGGCTGCAGGGTAGCAAGCTATGGAGGCGCAAGTTCATCCGCGGCTAATGACTAATGACGAAATCCGAATGACGAAGCCTCGACATTACTGGACGGTCCCCGAATCTCGTGCTTCGTCATTGGGAATTCTTTAGTCATTGGGACTTCGTCATTCGTCATTAACCGCCCGTTACGCCCG
>JACPRI010000090.1 GCA_016190065.1 Verrucomicrobiota bacterium | reverse complement strand
CGGTTACACATACCCTTTTCGGATCATCTTTTCCAGTATCTTTCTCATTTCGGCGCGCGCGCGAAAAGCGCGAACTTTGACCAGCGGCACCGACCAGCCGGTCAGCCTCGAAATCTCTTTGACCGATCTCTCCTCAATCTCCAGCAGATTCAAAATCAAGCGGGCTGGCGGCGACAGTTTGGCCATCACTTTCGCGACGATTTCCCGAGCGGCCGCCGCGGATTCGTTTCTGGACGAAGGGTCGGCCACAAATTGCTCCAGCCAGTTCGTTTCCTCCGTCGTCACATCGGAAAAGGTCATTTCCCGGTTTCGCTGGTGGGCGCGGAGGAAATCGTAACAGGTTCGGACGGCCAGTCGCATGAGCCAGTGCTCGAACGGGGCTTCTCCCCGATAGCTCGCAAGTTTCTGATACGCCTTGATGAAAATCTCCTGGACAATGTCCTCCACTTCGCTTTCCCGGCGCGCATAACGACGGGCGGTCGCAAAGATGCGCGGCTGATACTTTTTGACCAACGGCTCAAAACTCGCAACATCGCCGTTCCGCACGGCGGCGATGAGTTCGGCGTCGTTGATGTCCATCGGCGCGGAATCTGGCACAGAGGCCGAACCGAAAAAAGCCAAAAGCCGCCAAAAGCCGCTGTCACCAGTCCGGTCAACCGCCAATGAAAGCCAATCCACGCGAATGGAATCAAGGGAGTGCGTCAAAGCACAGATTCAGCTTCTGATTCGCGGTGATTCGCCTCCATGAGAGGTTTTCCCAGTCAAAAGTTACTCCAGCCACCCCAGCCTACGCCCGCCTTTTGCAAGTTGACACTCCCGGCGGCCAAAACTACTCTGCGCCCCTGATCGGGCACTGCCATCGGCCAAAACCACACGCAGGCCCCATGTCCTGGAGAGGAAGTGATCATGCTTTGACAGAAATTAAGCTCAAAAAAGGCGATTCGGTTGAGAAAGCCTTGCGCCGATTGAAAAAACGAATTGACCGAGAAGGCACCCTGAAGGAAGTGCGCAATCATCGGCACTTCGAAAAACCGAGCGAGAGACGCCGCCGCAAGATGAAGGTGGCCCGGTTCTCGGCGATGCTCAGCGCGCGTTACGCCGATTTGTAGCGGGAGCCGGATTTGCAGGGCCGAGTGCCGTCTTTCAAACCCAGGGCACTCGGCTCTTTTCATTTTTGTTATGTATTCTCTTTCCACCTGCTGGAATTCCCACCGCCACACCGACGGTCGCGCCATGCTGCGCGAGATGCGGGATTTGGGCTTCGACTACGCCGAACTCAGCCACGGCATTCGCATCAGCCTTTTGCCGGGCGTCATCGAGGCGGTCGATGCCGGGGAAATCAAGATTACCACCCTGCACAATTTTTGCCCGCTGCCCATCGGCGTGAACCACGCTGCCCCGAACCTTTTTCGATTCAGCTCTCTCGACGCGCGCGAGCGTGAAAACGCCTTCCGCCATTCGATGAAGACGATCGAGACCGCCGCGCGTCTCAAGGCCAGGCTGGTCGTCCTCCACCTGGGCAGCATCGAAATGAAGGAATACACCGACAAGTTGATCGCCATGATCGAGAGCGGGGACAAGGAAAGCCCGAAATACCGGAAGCTGTGCGAGGAGGTCGAAGCCAAACGCGAACAGAAGAAGGAGAAATACGTCGAACAATCCTATGCGATGTTGAAACGTCTGATCCCGGAAGCGGAAGCGCGCGGCCTGAAACTCGGCATTGAGAATCGCGAGGCGCTCGAGGAAATCCCCTTGGAGAGCGATTTCGTTTTCTTTTTCAGAGAGATTACCAGCCCGGCCGTGCGCTACTGGCACGACACGGGTCATGCCCAGATCAAGGAGAACCTCGGCTTCATCCATCACGCGATGCACCTGGGATCGATGGCAGAGCACCTGGAAGGCTTTCACATCCACGACGTGGTGTTCCCCGCCCGCGATCACGTCCCGCCCGGCGTGGGATCGATCGATTTCGCGGCGCTCAAACCGTTCGTGCGCGCCGATCAAATCAAGGTATTTGAATTCGGCCCCGGGGTACCGCCCGAAGATCTCCGGGCGGGCGTGGAACACGTGAAATCGATCTGGGGCGCCGAGTGAACAGGGGGAGCAAAACCTTCGGCATCGCGTGGCGGTTGGGAGTCGGGGGGATACTGCTGGTCTGGATTTTCCACAGCATCTTCATGGTCGAGGGCCGCCAAACCTGGAAGGACATGGGCCAGGCCTGGGAGCAGCTTTCACGCTGGAAGCAATGGACCGTCGCCTGGTCGTACGGACCGGGCAAACTTTGGAGCACGCTGAGTCTGGTCGGCCTTCCCGGCCTGATTCTTTCACTGGTCTGCATGGGCATGACGATTTTGCTGGGCGTGATGCGCTGGCGCCTGGTTCTTCACCTCCAGGGCCTGAATCTGTCGTTCGGACGCGCCGCGGAAATCTCGTGGGTGGCGCACTTTTTCAACTCCTTCCTTTTGGGTTCGACCGGCGGCGATCTGCTCAAGGCTTATTACGCGGCGCGGGAAACTCACCATAAAAAAGCCGAGGCGGTCACGACGGTCTTCATCGACCGCCTGGTCGGATTGTTCGCGATGCTGCTCTTCGCCTGTTTGATGATCGGGGCGAACCTCTCGCTCGTTCGCGGGAATGCTCCCCTTCGCGTTCTAGCCGGGTTCATTGGCCTCATGATGCTGGGCTGCGCCACGGCGGTGGGCCTCTCGCTTTGGGGGGGCGTCTCCCGATGGTGGCCCCGTGCGCGACATTGGCTGCGCCAACGGCCCAAAGGCGAACTGTTCGAACGCGGTCTGGATGCGGCGCACCTTCTGGGCAAGAATCCGTTTCTGCTCGTGCGAGTGTTCTTGCTCTCGATGGCCCTGAATGTGTTTTGCGTGTTGCAAGTGATGGCTCTGGCCTGGGGCCTGGGTCTCACCATTCCGGCCCGGGCGCTCTTCGTCATCGTGCCGGCGATTGTGTGCATTTCCGCGATGCCGATCTCTCCCAGCGGCCTGGGCGTGCGCGAAAATCTCTACGTGCTCGCCTTGGGCGTGCCCGAAATCAAAGTGGATGCGACGGCCGCGCTGGCTCTCTCGCTATTGGCTTACGCGGGCAGTCTCCTCTGGAGTATTTTGGGCGGGATTGTGTATGTTGTGCGCAAAGACCGTGACCGGTTGGCCGAGGTTGCCGAAAACGCAGGTCAGACACATCTGAATTCGCCATGAAGAACGCAGCGCGGCAAGGCCGCAGCCGAAGTCGTTAAAGCGTTACAAGGTTAAATCGTTAAAACGGTTAAGGTTAAGCTAAATGGGTTAAATTTGATCGCAGCTCGGGAGCAATCGGCGACGATTGCAGTACCGAGTCATGGAACATGGATAAACTCCTTCTCATCGACGACGAAACGGACGTGCAATATTCGTTCCGCCGGATCTTCGACTCGCCCGAAGTCCAGCTCACGACCGCGTCCAGCGGCGAGGAGGGCCTCAAGCTCATTCCAAAGCTCAAGCCCGATCTCGTCATCATGGACGTCCGCATGGGCGGGATCAGCGGCCTCGAGACGTTGCGCCGCCTGCGCCAGCTCGATGCCAAGCTGCCCGTCATCATCATGACCGCGTACGGCACGACTCAGACCGCCATCGAAGCCATGAAGCTGGGTGCGTACGATTATCTGCTCAAACCGTTCGACGTGCCCAAGCTCAAGCAGATCATCGCCGCCGCGCTCAACGCCGCGCGCGTCATGCGCCAGGTGGTTTCCTATCAGCCGCTCCTGGAGTCCGAAGATTATGACCTGGGGATCATTGGCCGCAGCGAGAGCATGCAGAACGTTTTCAAGTTGATCGGCCAGCTCGCTAATTCCGACGCCACGGCGCTGATCACCGGCGAAAGCGGCACCGGCAAAGAACTGGTGGCGCGCGCCATCTACCATCACGGCCGCCGCAGCGAACAACCCTTCGTCGCCATCAACTGCGCCGCCATCCCGGAAAATCTCTTGGAGAGCGAGCTGTTCGGCCACGAGAAGGGCGCCTTCACCGGCGCCGTCGCCCAGCGCATCGGCAAATTCGAGCAGTGCCACGGCGGCACGATCTTCCTGGACGAAATCGGGGACATGACGCTGCAAACGCAGACGAAAATCCTGCGCGTGCTCCAGTCCGGGACTTTCGAGCGCGTCGGAGGAAATCAGCCGGTTCAGGTGGATGTCCGCATCATCGCCGCGACGAACAAGGCCGTGGAGCAAGCGGTCGCGGCGCGGGAGTTTCGCGAAGACCTTTTTTACCGGCTGAATGTCGTGCGCATTCATCTCGCGCCGTTGCGCGAGCGGCGTGAGGACATTCCGCTTCTCGTAAACTATTTCCTGAAAAAAATCGCTCAAAGTCAGCACCAGGCCCCGAAATCCATCGCGCCGGAAGCGGTCGTTGCGTTGGAGAAATTCCATTGGCCTGGCAACGTTCGGGAGTTGGAAAACATCATCCGCCGCGCGCTCGTCGTGGCCAAAGGCGAAGTGATCCTTCTGGACGACTTGCCGGCAGAGGTCGTGTCGGCTCAGAGCGCGGCTCGCCCTGCGGCCGTCTCCACCACCGCCAGTCCGACATTGTCCGCCGCGAGCGAACCGGCAAACGTCGCCTCGCTTTCGCAGGCCTTGTTTCAATGGGCGCGGCAGGACCCCAAGTTGAAGATCATCCCCGCGGTCGAACGCGAGCTGATCATCAATGCCCTGGCCGAAACCAAAGGCAACCAGGTGCAAGCGGCCAAGCTCCTCGGCATCACGAGAGCCACCCTCCGAAAGCGGATCGAAAAATTTGGGATCAAGCAGGAACTCTCGATCCGGTAGCTCACAGCCTAGCCAGTTGCGTTTCCGCATCGCCGAAGCGGTCGAGCTTCACCTCCAGGCGATCCATGATCGACAGGTACAGACTGCAAAGCTTGCGGTTGTCGTCGCCTTGGCCGGTGTAGTCCAGGACGCGGCCGGTTTCCAGCGTGCCGCCCAGGCCTCCGGCGAGGAGCACCGGCACCTTGGAGTTGTCGTGCTTGGTGCCCGACCACATGTTCGAAATCCAGAGCAGACAGGAATGATCGAGCACGGTTCCTTCGCCTTCGCGCATGGCTTCGAGACGACCGGCAAGGTAAGCGAGCTGACTGCAATAGTAGCGCGATACCCGTTCGTAAGCGTCGGATTGGTCGTCGTGCGAAGCAGGATGATGCGCCGTGCGCACATCGAGGAAAGGATAGAAGAGTCCGGACAGATCGCGGCAAAGCAGGAGTGTGGCGACGCGCGTTTTGTCGGTCTGAAAAGCCAGGGCGATGATGTCGCACATCAGCCGCATGTGTTCGCGGATATCCTCCGGAAGGCCATTGTCCGGCCGGGTCATCGCCATCACCGATCGGCCACGGTCTTTCGCGTGTTCCTCCGCGGTTGCTTTGTCAGCGCGCACGCGCTCGATGCGTTTCTCAACCTCGCGGACGCTGGTGAGATATTCGTCGAGCTTCGCCCGGTCGTTCGAGCTGACCTTTCGGCTCAAACTCTCAGCTTGTTCCTTGACGCGGTCCAAGATGCTTTGCGCGCGACGATGGCCCCGGTTCTCGAAGAGGCTGTCGAACGCGAGCGAGGGATAGACTTCCATGGGCACGGGCGACAGCGCGTTCTGCCAGGAAATGTGCGAGCTGTAGGCCATCGAAAAATTCGTCTCATGGTAGCCGGTGATGGGCTGCTCGCAACCGAGGACCATGCTCGGCTGCACGGTCTCTTGCCCCAAGTGGTTCGCGAGCACTTGATCCATGCTGATGCCGCCTCGGAGGACTGCGCCTTTTTGCAGCGCCGCGCCGGAAAGGATGTTGCCGGTCTGTCCCGGATGAATGCCGACGCCGGTCGCGTGCTTGTTGAAGAGGCCCGTGATGAAATTCATCTTGGCCTTCAAGGGCGACATCGGCTCCAGACTCTTGCCAAGTTCCATGTCCGCGCCGGAGCCTTTCGCCCACCAGTGTTTCGAGTTGATCCCGTTGCCCATGAAGAGCGCGGCGAACCGTTTCGGGAACGGGCCGGGCGTTCCGTCCTTCTTGGGCACGGCGCCCCAAACCGGAATGGATTCGAACCACGGCAGCGTCATCGCGACGCCCGCGCCGCGGAGAAAAGCTCTTCGGGAGATTCGGCAAGGCGTGGCTGGGCTGCTCTGAAGGATGTTACTCATAACTGGCTCCGGTGACGCACAATAGTGTGCTGGCGCTGAATCTCGCCGTCAAGCGGGGCATTCGCAAGGAAACTGCGTAGGCGGCACTTCACCTCCGTGCCTGAAGGTATTTGAGCAAGACCTCATTGAATTGCGCGGCATCCTCGATGTACGGGATGTGCCCAACGCCGTTCATGACCGTCAGTTGGGAATTGGGAATCGGAGGATTTCAAAGTTCTGTTTACTCAGCCCATTCCGACGCAACCGGCGACCAACCGGATCGCGCTGGCCGCTCCAGTGCCCCTCCTTCACAAGACTCTCCGCCAACTGCTGGCGGAAAAGATTGTCATGGAACACATCTACGATTTCTGAAGTGGGTTGATGGTTGGATTGTAGGACGGGACGAGATCTGAATCTATGTCACGGTGCTGACACCGATTTCTCCCCGAAACCGGCACGACTTCGCCGATTCAGGAATTGGGGGCTGGTGACGATGCTCTCCACCAGATTGCCGAATCGGTAGCCCTGGGCCGCAAGTTTCGTTCGCATGTCGTGAATGAGTTCATCGTCGGAAAGCGTGACGGTGCGGCCGAGCGCGTAGGCCAGCAACTTGCGGCAGAGGTTCTCCAGAAAGTCCTCCTGGCGGCGCTCGCGCAAATAATCGCGCAGACCGTCGAGCCCGCTTCGGTCGCTGCCGTCTGGAAACTTCGCCCCGATGTCCACCGCCCGTCCGCCCAGATCTTTGACCCGCCGTTCGCCAATGGGCCCGAAGCCTTCAAATACCAGCCCGAACGAATCGAAATGTTCGTGGCAACCCGCGCAGCTTTTGTCCTGGCGGTGTCTGGCCAGCGCCTCGCGAAGGGTTAAATCGCCCAGCTTCGCCTCGTCCCTCGGCAACTCCGGCACCGTCGGCGGCGGCGCAGGAATGTACTCACCGAGCAACCGGCGCACGACCCAATAGCCGCGCTTGACCGGACTAGTGCGCAATCCCGGCGAGTTCTTAGTCAGAAAGACAGACATGGGTAGCAGACTGCCGCGTTCGTGCCGGCGCGCGCCATCAACCCGCACCCATTCGTTCGGGCCGCCAGGGATCTCCGGCATCCCATAATGCTTTGCGAGGACGGAATTCACGAAAGTGTAATCGGCGTAGAGAAAGTCGAGCACCGAGCGGTCTTCGCGGACGAGATTGACAAAGAAGCGAATCGGTTCCTCGAACATCGCCTGGCGCAGTTCGTTGTTGAAATCCTTGAACCGCTCGCGATCGACGGCGTTGTGTTCCTCAAAGCGCCGGAAGTCGAGCCAATTGCCGCCGAACTCCGTGGCCAATCCCCGGACGCGATCGTCCCGCATCATCCGTCGAGCCTGTGCCACGAGGATTTCCGGACGATGCAATTCACCGGCAGCCGCACGGGCCAGCAACTCGGAGTCGGGCATGCTCGACCAGAGGAAGTAACTCAGGCGGCTGGCCAAAGCGTAATCGGACAAGGGACTTATTTCGCCCGCAGTTCCGGTAGGGACGCGCTGCCGCGCGTCCGGGCTAACCTGGGCCTCGGCTCTTCCACCGGCTTCCACCAGATCAATCCGGTAAAGGAAGTGCGGCGACATGAGCACGCTGATGATCGTGTCGCGCATGGCTTCTTCGTGGTCCAGTCCGTTCTCCTCGCGCAGGGAACGATAAAACGCGAGCAGGTCATCGCGCTCCGCTCTCGACAGCGGACGCCGGTAAGCGCGCTCGGCGAAACCTTGAAGCGCGTCAAGATGGCTGGGCTCCGCTGCCAGCCGGGATTGTTCGACCCAACGAACTTCGGCGGAGATATCGTCAAAATAGAATTGGATCGCATCGATCGCCGGGCCCTCGCTGGCGATTCGACGGGCCTTGGCAAGATAAGTTTCGGCCATTTGCTTGATCTTTGCCGGGGCGGCCGCGTCTTTGTCTTCCGAACGCGCGAAGTCGAACTCGGCGCCCTGCGCGAACCTTGGCGGCTCCGCGCGCTCGAAAAAGATGTAATCCTTGTACTGACGCAACGGCGCAAGGGAGACGAAATTCAGCTCCTGCCAAAGGGCGTCGATCTCGCGCCGGCCTGGCTCGTCGAGGATCAGTTCACAAAGCGGCGCGTCGTCCCGGAAATAGCCGACCATCAAATGGAAGCCGGCGCTCAAGAGCCGGCCCCGGTCTCCTTCGTCCTTTTGCAGAAAGATCCGCCCCCGTTCCGAAACGTAGAAGGCATCGGGGAAGATCCGGCAGAATTGGTCGAAGGCTCCCTCAAAGCGCGGACGCATCGTTGGGTCTCCGAGCAGCACCACCGCGTGGTTTGTGGTGGCGTTGGCCGCCGCTTCATCCCATGGGCCTGGCTTCGCGTTTGGGGAAGGCGCCGTTCTCGGGACCACGATGCGGACAACCTTGAACCCGAAATCCTCGGTCGGAAACTTGAAACCAGAATCCGGCTCTTCACGCGGGCGGCTCCCATTTTCGGATCCGCCTTCAACGGGCGGCGCGATCGGGAATTTCAACGCGTCGTGGTTGTAACGCATGCGATGGGTCGCGTACTGGCGGTCCTTCCAAAGCACGAATGGTTGAGAGCCGCTGGAGATTCCTTTCAAGGTCAAATTCTTGAACTCCGGTTTGAGTCTTTGCCGAAGCTGCACGACGAAGTCACGCATTTCCTCGGCCTTCTTGCGGACGTTCCCTGGCCGCTCCTCGCTTGGCGGCGGCAGTTTACGCCACATGGCTTGCAACGCGGCCAGCGGGCCGAGCGCTTCGGGCGTGTCCGTAAGAGCGGCCCAGACCGTCGCGAGATATTTGGGGCTGATTCTCCCTTCGGCGGCGAAGTCGGCCAAGGTCGCTTCCGGTTTGGCGAGAGCCGTGCGGTGGTGGTAACGCCAGGCGGCCACAAAATAGCCGGCGTAATCCGTGGGTTGCCGCTGATAGAAATCAACGATGCGCTTGACGCAATACTTGTCGCGGTCCGTCTCCGTCACGGCCGGGTGCGGCGCGAAAACAAACCCTTTCGGCTTCAGGACCACGTGCTCGGCGACCGATTGCGCGGCGTCGAGGTATTTCTTCAGCAGCGCGGACGACATTGCCAGCGACTCACCGGAGTTGTCGAAGCCGGCTTCGTTCGCGGGATCGACCGGGAACTCGCGCGTGGGCCGGATGTCCACGCCGGTCAGATCGCGGATGGTGTAGTCGTATTCGGCGTTACTCAATCGGCGCGCCAGGACGGGGCCGGGGTCGCCCGCGTTTCGCTCCGCTTCAAATTTCCGCAAGGCTTGAATCCAATCGACGACCGCCCGGCGGAGTTCCGGCGCCGGATGACGCTTCGCCTCCTCCGGAGGCATTTCGTCCGCCTTGAGTTTTTCAAGGACGATTTCCCAACGCCGATAATCCTGAGCCACGGCGTCCATATTCGAGTAAACGCTCAGGTCCAGCTTGCCTTTTTGTTTCTCCTTACTATGGCAAGCCAAGCAATGAGCTTCGAGAAAGGGACGCACCGTGTCTGCAAAACGGCGTTCCAGTTCGACACGCGTGGCGTCGGGAGTAATCGCACCTAAAGCGCTCGACTCCAGGAGCAGAAGGATGGCCGAAAGAGTTGTCAGGTGCGGCAGCATCGGATGTGCGTTCTGGTCAGTGAACTTCACTCAACCAGTTTCCTCGCAACCGATCAACTCAAGAAACCTCATTGCAAAGGATCGTAAAGGATCGTCCAACATCGTCCAACTCGACCTCGCGCTTTTTTCTTGTGCCGTCGTTGTTTTGAGGATTTTGTTTCCCATCGCTGTGAATCGATCAAACACGCCAGAACTCAACGCAGATCCTTCACGCGACTTGACGAGGACCCTTATGAAATCCAAGACCACTCATTCTCGATTCAAACGCTTGACGCTCCTTTTCGGAGCGATGCTCTTCGCGGCACGGGTTGTTCTCGCCGCCGATTCTCCGAATCCATTCCTCGGCCACTGGGCCTTGACGATTCCCGGAGGCGCCGCCGGCTGGCTCGGCGTGACGGAGTCTCAAGGCAAGCTTTCCGCCAGTCTCTTGTGGGGGGGCGGCAGCGTTTTGCCTTTGGCCGACGCCAAAGTGGTCGGCCATACGCTCGTCTTGACGCGTCAAAGCGGCGGCGGTCGGCGAAATGCCTCGGGCGCGGCCGCGACCACCGAGACCATCACGGCGAAAATCGACGGAGACAAACTCAAGCTCACCACGGTCAAGAGCCGGCCGAACCAACCGGAGTTCGACAAAGCGGAGTTCACCGGCAAGCGCACGCCGCCGCTGCCGCCTGCGCCGGACTTGTCGAAGGTCAAATTCGGAACGCCGATCAAACTCTTCAACGGCCTGAACCTGGACGGCTGGAAATTGACCAATCCGCGCGCCGCCAACGGCTGGAGCGTGAAAGACGGCGCGCTGAGCAATAACCCGGTTCAGGAACAAGGCCAGCCGCACAAGAACTACGGCAACCTCCGAACGGAGCGCGAATTTGAGGACTTCAACCTCACACTCGAAGTCAGCGTCGCCCCACGCGGCAACAGCGGAATTTATTTGCGCGGCATTTATGAAATCCAAATCGCCGACAGCTTTGGCCGGCCGGTGGATTCCCACAACATGGGCGCGATCTACAGCCGCATCACGCCGAGTGAAGCCGCGGAGAAACAGGCCGGCGAATGGCAAACGCTGGACGTCACGCTGGTGGACCGCCACGCCACGGTTGTTTTGAACGGCAAAAAGATCATCGACAACCAACCGATCCTCGGCTGCACCGGCGGCGCGCTGTGGTCGGATCCGCTGCGGCCCGGCCCGATCTATTTGCAAGGCGACCACAGCGTCGCCAGTTTTCGGAATATGGTTCTTCGGCCAGTCGTGAAGAGTTACTGATAGCCTGCGGCAACCGGCAAGTGGTCTGTTCCGCCAGGAAGGCATTTTCAAAACGGACCCATAGCGGCCGCATTCCCACATTCAATTGCCCCATCGATTGTTTTCGTCGTCGCCTTCTGTGATCTGAACAGAAGAGCACTGAGAACGAGCAAGTCGAACCAAGGCGCCATAGCTTAGCTTCGTGCGGTGACGCGGACTTTCCTTCGCTGACCTGGCCCTCGCTACCGTTCCGCCCGGGCCGATTCCTGCGAGCACGGCAAGAAAAGGAACATTCCGAACAAACCACGGTGAGTCGAGAGTCGTGGAACAGGCGAGCGTTCTTCATCGCGGGTGACCGGCCTTCGTTCAAACCGGGATCACGAGTCTCTATGCGAGAGCGCGACAATGAACAGATTCCAATTCTATGCAGAACATCATCCTGAAATTGGCCGACGCGCCGGGCACCCCTGTCCACCAACATCCCCCTGGTTTGCGCTGTGGCAGTGTCTTAATTTGGTGGTGGCGGTGTTGCCGCGCCGCCGCGCGCCGGGGCCGCGGCGCGACCACCGAATCGAAATTAAGCCCCGACCCGCGCTGCTGGTTGGCGGCGGTTTCGGCACGTTGCGCCATCTTTGCTCTCTTGATCGCACTTCCCTCCGGAATCACAGCGCACGCGGTGGGGGTCAATGTCAGCCCGAATTCGGTCAACAGCGAGTACACTGGACAGATCAACCTGACCATCACGGGTCTGGCCAACGGACAAACGGTCGTCGTGGAAAAGTTCGTCGATGCCAACGGAAATGATGCGGCCGATAATTCAGATTTGCTGGTCCAGAGCTTCCGGGCCACCGATGGCCAGGTCACCGGCATTGGCGGCGTTCGGAACTCGAATGTTCCGGGCGACGACGATGGCGCGGCGGACGGTCAAATACACACCGCGTTGAGCTTTCGTCTTCACGAAGTCGATCGCGGAGTCGGCAAGTTCATCTACAGAGTTTCACCCGTGGCGAGCGGTTTTGCACCGGTGGCCGCGCTCTTCACGGTTACTCAACCATCCTATCCGCAGAAGATCACCGGGCGGGTCCTCAGCGGCAGCGCCGGTGTGGCCTACGCGTTCGTAGCGTCGCTGAGCATCGATGAGCCTCACGAAATCGTGGCGGCGACCCTCACGGATGGCAGCGGCAATTTCACGTTGAATACCGCGAGCGGCCTGTATCTGCTGGCGGCGTTCAAAAGCGGGTTTCTGTTCGATTTCCAAAATCCGACCGTCGTTTTCGTCAACGCCGGCGCCACAGTCACTCAGAACGTGTCGCTGACCGCTGCGATTGGGCGGACAATCTCCGGCCGCGTCATCGATGCTTCCAGCGGTGCGGGTATCGCGGGGGTTCAGTTGTTTCTCGAGTCGAATTCCGGCCTGGTCGCGCTGGTTTTTAGCGATGCCAACGGCAAATTTGCGGCCCCCGTTTCGACGGCAGACAGTGATTGGAAGCTAACCGTCTCCGACAGCTCCACCACGTTGCTGGGATATCTGGAGCACCGTGGGACCGACGTCCGTACCGGCGCCGGTGATGTCTCGGACGTGAGCGTCGGTTTGACGAAAGGCACCGCATTGCTCTACGGCCGCCTGGTCGATGACCAAAGACGTCCCGTCAGCGGAATCCCCATTCGTGCCGATCAAGGGCAACTTGCGGGCAACGGGTTTACCGACGTGGATGGCAACTACCATGTGGTGATCGGAGCGGGCCAATGGTTCGTGAGACCGGAGGAGAAGACCCGGGCCGCGCTTGGCTTCGTCGTGCCGGGCGTCAGCGTCGCCCCCGGCCCCGGCCAGGCCATGCACGTGGATTTCGCGGCGCGGCGGGTGACGGCTCATTTGCGCGGAAGAGTCGTGGACGACACGGGCGCTCCGGTTGCCGATGCCGGCTTCGGGGCAAGCGATTTTGCTGGATATAACGTTTATCCCGGAACCGACGACAACGGCAGCTTCGACATCGGTGTGTTCGGCGGCACCTGGCACCTGCAACTGGCCAGCGACGACGCCAGGGAACGCGGGCTAATCGGACCCGACGTGGAGATCAAGGTCCTCGATGGAAGCAACCTGACGGATGTGACGTACATGGTGCGTCGTTCCAACGCGCAAATTGCGGGTTCGTTGCGCGACAATTCCGGCCAGGCCATCCCCGACGTCGCCATTTACGGTTCGGCGGTTGTCGGCGGACAAACGTACCGTGTGAACGGCGCAACGGACGCGAGCGGCTCTTTCCGATTCGGGGTGTTTAACGCTTCCTGGCAAATCGGCGTCGCTTGTTCTGGACTGACGCCGCGAGGATTGGACTGCGTGCCGGACCAGTCGATCCAGATCTCCGGCAGCGATCGCGTGGTAAACTTTGTCGCGCCATTCATCCGCTCGATTCACATCGACACCCAGAGCCTTGCGGACGGCTCGGTCGGCGTCCCTTACAACGCGGTGCTCGTGGCTTCGGGCGGGACGATGCCGCACATCTGGTCATTGACACCAGGGTCGTCTTCCTTGCCGCCCGGTTTGAGTTTGTCCAACAACGGAGTCCTCCAGGGGATTCCGTCCTCCAGCGGCACTTACGCATTTGCCGTTCGCGTGCAGGATGCGAATGCGCAAACAGCGGACAGGGGACTTTCTCTCATCATCCTGCGCGGCCCGGATTCGAAGCCATCGTTGGACCAGCCCGAGCGGTTGTCGGACGGTCGAGTTCGTCTGCGGCTCAACCGCGTCGTCTCTGGACAGACCTACACGATTGAATTCAGCGCCGATTTGAAATCATGGACTCCGCTCATCTCGCTGCCGGCGACAAGCGATGTGGTGGAGTGCATTGATGCATTGACGCCGAGTCTCCTGCAGCGGTTCTATCGCGCGCGGGTGGGCAATTAGCCTCGCGGGGCTATCTGGAATTGAGCGCATCGGCTTTCGTGGCCTGACCGAACGCGGACAGGTAATTGGCCGTGCGGAGATAAATGTGCCCATCCACGATCGCCGGCGTGGCCATGATCGGTTCTTCGAGATCATTCCGCGCCAGGACATGAAAAGTGTCACCCGCTTTGACGACCGTCACTACGCCTTGCTGCGAGGCAAAATAGACTTTGTCGTCCGCCGCGACCGGCGACGCATAGTAGTCACCGAGCGCGCCCAGGCGCTCTTCCTGGTAAAGCACGCGGCCCGTCTTCGCTTCGTAGCACGAAGCCATGCCGCCGTTTTTCACCACATAAACGCGGCCTTCGTAAAACAGCGCGGAAGGAACGTACGGCAGACCGCGCGTTTGCTTCCACGCCAAGTGCGACTCCGTAATGTCGCCACGTCCGCCGGGCCGAACCGCGAACAGCGCATTCTCGGCCTGGGTGAAGATCTCTTCCGAGATGCGCCATTCGTCCTCGGTCACAAAACCGTCCTTCTCCAGATCGATCTGTGTAAACCGATCCCGAATCGGGCCGGCGGGGAATTCGTCTTTCGTCAATTTTCCGTTCTTGTCCTTGTCATTTTCGCCGGTGAAGGCACTCCACGACGGCAACGAAAGATGATCACGCGCGTCGGCGCCGATATTCCAACTGGATGCGAACAACAGGCCGTCGCCCGAAGTCGGCGAAGCATTCGCGACTCGCGCCAGGCCGCGCATTTTCCAACGCTCTTTGCCGTCTTTCAGGTTGTACGCTTTGAGCCAGACCGTGCCCGTGACCACGATTTCCTCGACGCCATCGTGCCGCCACAAATACGGCGTGGAAAAGCTTCGGCGAAACTCTGGCCGTTCCGTTTTCCAAACGGTGTGGCCCGTTCGGCGGTCCACGGCCATCAGGAACGAATTCAAATCCTGATCGCAAAGCAGGAGGATCGACTCACCCGCCAGGACGGGCGAAGTGCCCGTGCCGAATTCAATCAGCGGAATCGGCAGCGGCCTCCGCCACACTTCGCGGCCGGAGAAATCGTAAGCTATCAGACCCAACGAGCCGAAATAGACATACACTCTTTCACCATCCGTGGCCGGCGTGGGACAAGCCGGACTGCCAATCCGATGCACCGGTTCGATCTTCTCCGTGGGCGCGGCCACTCGCCAGAAGACCTTCCCATCGCGGCGATCCAAACAGAGCGTCTGGAGTTTGCCGTCCTCGAAGCTCGTCAGAAAAATGCGATCACCCCAGATGCAGGGCGACGAATGGCCCGGCGGCAGCGCGACTTTCCAAAGCAGATTCGTCGCAGTCCCGAACTGCGCCGGTGGCTTTCCGTCAACGGAAACGCACTGACTATTCGGTCCGCGAAACTGCGGCCAGTTCGACTCGACGCAACGGCCGGCTTCGGCCACGCACAGGTAACTCAGGAAACATGAGAGGGGTAGGGCGTTTCGCATAGGCATTGCTCGGTGGGCAAATCAGAAGGGAAGTTCAGTCTCTTGTCAGGCTTATTCCTCCTTCCTTACTTTCGGAGCCCTGGCCGTCCAGGGGCTGGATGCTTTTCCACAGCCCAGCCAAGCCCGCGTCCTGGGCGATGGCGCTGAGATTAAGCCGCCGCAGCAACTCCACGGTGACGGGCCTCTTGCTGTCCGGAAACATCAGCGACGCGAGGAAATCCAGGCAATGCGGCGTGTTCAGAATCTCCGCGACGGCTCGCGCTTCTCGCTCCTCGGCAAAGGAAAGGAAATAACACGTGTCATCGAAGAAGACCGGGCGCTCGCCTTGCGGGCCGACCAAGCCAAAGCGCGGATGACGATGCAGTCCGGACACGGCCACTTTCCAGGGTGCAAACGAGTAATCGCCGACGCCAAACAAGGCGAACGGCGCGCCGTTTTTGTAAATCGGACTTTTCCGCGCCTGAAAGTATTCGGCGTGCGCGTTGAGGTAATCCCAGGTTTGCGGAGCTTGCCGGGCAATGGGACGGGTATCTTCGCCGACACGTTTCTGCGTCACCAACACGAATCGCGTTGGGTTCGAGTTTCCTTTGGAAAGGTCGGTGCACTTCAGGAGCGGATACAGATAATCTCGCTCGATTCGGACTCTCTCCTTCAATTTGTTCGAGAACGTGCCGTCTGGATTTGGCAAAAGTTCCATGACCGAAGCGCAGTCGTGCTTCAATCCCGAGCGCCATTGGTACGGACAACGACCCTCAAGGTGCTTCAAGCGACTGTAAGTGCGGATGTCAGCGACCAGAGCGGTTCTGTTACAGGTTCTTCTGGGGAGCGCACGCGCCTCGCGTGCAGATTGCGGCGCCTCGCCGCAATCCTTCATCGATCTTTTGCCACACACCGTCGAACGTGCCGACGCCTGTTCCGTCGGCGGGGCGCCGACGGATACACGCGAGGGCGCGTGTGCTCCCCCGGACGTGGAAAATATGTTGGCTGTCTCGCTTTCGATGATTCCGAGGTGGCTGAATGGTTTTCGCGCTTGCAGGCTAGCAAACACCGCGGCTTCCGTGGGGCCGCTGGAACCGATATGAGCCAGCAATAGGCAAGCGTCCACCGAAGCATTGAAGTGCTTCTTGACGTCAATGCGATAAAGCGAGGCGCCCGCGATTCGTCCGTCATTCTGCCAGGCATAGCGCAAAAGCTTTCGCGCCGTGGCGGTCTTGCACAGCATGGCGAGGGTTGCCGGTTTGCCGCGAAGCGCGCAAAGCAAGCGAATGAGCATCCATTCCGAGATGTCGAAGTTCGATTTTCCGGTGCGCGCCTCGATGCCGCGGAAGCCGAGAAAGTTTTCTTTTATCGGCAAATTGCTCCCGTTCAGGCGGGCTACAGCCGCGTTCGTGACCCAGGGCGGATTCCCTAATAGCAGAATTGAGCCTGTCATTGACCGGAACTCCGTATCCCAATCGAAGGTGAAGAAATCCTGAAGACGAAGTTCGCAACGATTAGAGACCTTGGCGTCCCGGAGTGCTTGCCGGGTCGCCTGCAGGTAGTCAGCATTGATCTCGAAGCCGCGAAGTCGAGCCGCGGGAAATGCTTCCGCCGCTGCGACCAGAAACGCACCCAAACCGAAGGTCGGCTCGATGATGACCTCTGGCTTCAGCCCCTCTCGCCTCAGCAAAGCACAGATCTCGATCGCCAGGTCGAGAGGCGTCTGAAAGTCACCGAATTCGATCTGGGCTGCGGTCTTCATTTCAGAGACGCGTAATACCATTGACGGAGCCCGCTGTCTCGATCACGCGACTGTATTGCAGTCGCCATTGTAACGCGTTCGAGACAGTGAGATAACCAATTTCCGGAGGACGGCGCAAAACTTCATCTGCTAACGCTCCTGCTACAATTTCATCCACTGGCAGCATCCGTTCTTGGAAGAAAGCAATAATGTCATCGCGGTTGGCGTTGTTCTGCAGCAACCGGCGAAGGCCAGTAGTCGTTTGATGATCAGCCGTTCGGTGCCTTTCAACAAATATCACTGTATTGGATGTCGAGCCGGCCGGTGCGAGAACCTTCTGAAAACGACGCTTGATTTTGTGCCGTCAATCACCGATATATTCCACGCGACCAAGACAGCCGCGAGTGTGCGACTGGTGGAGCGAAAGCTTCCTTGGCCGCGATTTTTTTTGCCCCTCGTGCCGCTCTCATGAAGGCCAGTGCTTGATCCCGTTGCCAAGGACTCGCCCGTCCACACGCCAGAATCTGGGACGGATGGCCTTCCACTCCGCGCTCTGGTCGTCGCGGGTGACCTCACGGAAGAAGACATTGCAGCAGAAATCGGCCAACTGAATCATGTTCGACGTATGGGATTTTGCGAAGAAGGTTCCCTCCACGATGTGAAGCGGTTTCAAGTTCGGTGACTGCGTTTGAAGGAACGACTGGAAATATCGGAGATTGTCATCGCTCGTGTCTTTCGTGGGATCGAGAACCACAATCCCTGCCTTGTCCTGTTGCCTGTGAAGAAACTGGTTGTATCGTTCGAGCAGGAGCTCCAATGATCGGACATCTGGTTTCACGAGTCGGTCTTTTTGGGTGGTGTCAACCGTGGTCTTGTTAATGGCGACGCCGATCAGCGTGAGGTCTCGATTCAGCCCGATCAGGTCTGAAAGGTCTTTGATGAATTGCGCACGACGAAGCTCATCCCAGCCCACAAACGTTCCCTGGCCACGACGGAGATGCGAAGCCTTGATTTCTGCGTCCCACAACAGGCCGCGATTGAACTTAAAGCTGACGAGTCGGTCATTCCACGCTTTCCATTTCCAGCCATGAACAATCAAACCGAGCCGGGCGTAAACTTTGCTCCCATGCCATTTCGTCCAGTTGCCGTCCTTGGGATACCCTGGATCTCCCGATTCATCGACGAACATCATGTGCATGGTCGCCTCCGATTCTGGATGGATTCCTGCGTGGGCCTGAATTCCGGTTGAGCACGGGGTTTTCTATCAAGTCCATGAGATGGTGGCGAGGGATTCTCCCGTAACGAATATGTCGCCAATCGTGGGATGCCTCGCTACGCTCCCCTCCTTTGCGCCTATGTCCGACTTTTGGTCATCCGTTCGGGAGGCTCTCCGTGGGTCGCGGCAGGACTTCACTGAAGTCCCGATCCGCCGCGCCATCCTGTTG
>JACPRI010000089.1 GCA_016190065.1 Verrucomicrobiota bacterium | reverse complement strand
GTTCTCGCTCGCTGCGCACCGAGGCAACCAAGGCCGGTCCGGCCGGGCCCAGGGAGATTTCTGGACGCGGATCAACGTCGCGGAAATCCTGAAGCTCTCCGACCTACCCAACGTAAGGTAAGGACGCGTTCCACCGCGTCCCTGATATTGTCCTTCCGATTGCCGAGTAAAGTCAGGGACGGAGTGGAATCCGTCCCTACCAGGTTCATGGGAAGGGGGGACCCGGCGCGGTTCGACGTAGGCCTCCAGGCGATGACCGTTGATCGGGTCCTCAAAGGATGTGACCACAGCCGCTCGCACGGCAGGATGTTCGGCCAGCACGGATTCGATCTCACCCAGTTCAACGCGATGGCCACGAATCTTGACTTGCTGATCCGTGCGGCCGATGAATTCGATGTTTCCATCCGGCAAGAAGCGTCCGGAGTCGCCGGTGCGGTAAAGCCGCGCGCCCGGTTGCTCGCTGAATGGGTCGGGCACGAATCGTTCCGCGGTCCAATCGGGCCGGCGCTGATAGCCGCGCGCCACGCCCTGGCCGCCGACAAACAATTCACCCGCGGCGCCGATTGGCACGGGCTGAAAGTGCCGGTCGAGAATGTGGACTTGCGTGCCGCGAAGCGGCCGGCCGATGCAGACGCTTGAATCGTTTTGGGTGAATCGGAACGCCGTGGACCAAATCGTTGTCTCGGTCGGGCCGTAAAAATTCCAGAACTCGCCGGGCAACGTCTCGATCAGCCGGCGAGAGAGAGGCGCGGGCATGGCTTCACCCCCCAGCATCAAGGCGCGAAGACTCCGGAGCGCGTCCAGCGCTTGCGGGTCATCGACCAGCGCGCTGGCCAAAGCGGGAGTGCACTGCAAATGAGTGACTCCGTGGCGGTGGATGAGCGAGGAGAACGAGGTCTGCTCCCGCGGCTGCGACACGAGCTTGGCCGCTTGTCCATTTCCGTTCACACCGTGAGGCGGCGAGTCGATTCCGTTGGCCCTCTTTCGGACTGCATTCAAACGCTCCAGGCTGGCCAGCACCGCGTCTGCTTCGACTCCGAAATCGATCAAACAAGCAGCCTCATCGACGCCGATGGATTTCAGCCGCTCGACCAGGCGCAGGCAAACGTCCGGCGGCCCGAATAGGCCGCTCGTTGTGAAATAGCGCTCGAAACCGAATGCCGCCATTTCTTCCATGGCCTCCTCGCTGATATTTTCCGCCTCGCTTCGGAGGTGCCCGTTGGATCGGCTCCGCTCAAACGTGGGGAACTTCCAATTCGCCGCGCGGATCAGATCGGTCGAGGTCTTGAGGTACTCGATGAAAGGTTTCCGAACCTGCTGCCGCACGTGTTCCAGATTCTCGCTTACGAAAGTATGAAGCATCACGGCGACGCGGCCGGGACCCGGGCCGTGACCCGCTTTCCGCCAGGCTTCGCGATAGAGGGAAATTTTTTGGGCCAGGTCCTCGACCGTTTGGCCCAGGAGATTTGTCAGCAGATTGGCTCCGATCTCGCCTGCGAATTGAAACGTCTCCGGGTTTCCGGCGGCCGTAATCCAGATCGGCAACTCGCGTTGCACCGGTCGCAAGCCGGCGCGCACTTCCACTTCTGCGTCCTCTCCGTTGCGACAGCGAAGAGGCTCTCCGCGCCAAAGCTGGCGGGTGAGTTCGATCCCTTCCCGAAAGAGACGGCGGCGTTCGGCAAATTTGTTGGGCGCGAATACGAAGTCATTGGCGTGCCAGCCCGAGGCAAACGAAACTCCGATCCGCCCATTCGACAAGTTGTCCACCACTGCCCACTCTTCGACCACGCGCAGCGGGTTATGGAGCGGCAGGACGACGCTGCCGGCGCGCAGTTGAATCTTTTCCGTCACCATCGCCAGCGCCGCGCTGGTCACGGAGGGATTTGGGTAAAGCCCGCCAAAGCGGTGAAAATGTCTTTCGGGCGTCCAGACGGCCGCGAAGCCATGTTGGTCTGCGAATTTCGCGCCTTCCAACAGCAGGCGGTACTTGTCCGCGCCTTGCCTGGCCTCGTCGCAAGCGAAATAGAACAGGCTGAAATCAACTTGGCGGTGCAGCCGCGATTTCCCGTTGAAGGAGGACGATTGATCTAAGTTCTCAAACGAAGCGGAGGTTTGATCGCGGATGGCGCGGCTGGGCGCGGATGAATAGGAAGTCGAGAGATCGGCTGTGATCCGATCCGTGTCATCGGTGAGATCCGTGGTCGATTTGGCGCGGGTTGAGTGCGTGACCTCCGGTTGGCGATGGGTCGCCGGGTCTTGCTGAATGACAACTTTGAATCCGTGGGACAGGGTCCAGACCAGTTCGAGGATGGAGATATCAAAACTGAAGCGGCTCACTGCCAGCCAGACGCCCGGGTCCGTGCCGAGGACTTCGTCTATGGCCGCGAACAGATTGGCCAGGTTGCGATGGCTCACCATCACGCCCTTGGGCTTTCCAGTGGAACCCGAGGTGTAAATGACGTAAGCGAGACTCTCCGCGAGGCTCGTCTTCGGATCGCGGCCTTCAGGCCGCTTCAACGTTCGACTCCAGAGCGGGGCCAGAAGCAGCGTGAAGGCTGAGCTCCGAAGTGTCTTCGGTTCATGGTCGGCTTGCGTGAGAGCCACCGGGGCCGCGTCCGGCCCGCACAATCGCCGGATCCAGTGGTTTTGGGCCAACAGCACGGAGGCCTGAGAATCCTCGAGCGTGTAGCGGAGCCGTTCTTCGGGATACGCGGGATCAAGCGGCACAAAAGCTCCGCCCGCCTTCAGCACGCCCAGCAACGCCACCACCATCGCGGCCGATCGCTCCACGCACACGCCGACCGTAATCTCCGGGCCGACGCCGGCTTCGCGCAGTCGATCGGCGACTAATTCGACGCGCTGCCAAAGTTCTGCGTAACTCAGTTGGTCCGGGCCGCAAACCACCGCGGTTGCCTCGGGTCGGCGCCGCGCCTGTTCTTCGACCCGTTCAGAGACGCTCCACCATTCCGTGGGCGCAGCTTCGGTTCGATTCCACTGTTGCCGCGCGGCCCGCTCCTCCGCGGGATTCATCGCCGCGAGTTCGCCGACGCACTGAGCGGGGTCAGCGACCATGCCTTCGAGCAGCGTCCGAAGATGGCGCAACATGCCTTGGATGCCCGAACTGTCGAACTGCGGCCGGTCGAAGACCAATTTCAAAATGATGTCCGGTTCTCCGCACACATCGAGCAGGAGCGGATAATTGGTCTGGACTCGGAGTGAAAATGTGCGCCGGGCCGACGCGCCGTCCGCGGTCCGCAAGGCGGTGTCCCAGGGACAGGGATGGTAATTGACAATGGTCTCGAACAGCGGCGTGCCGGACGGCAATTCGCTCCACTGCTGGATCTTCACCAGCGGGGTGTGTTCGTAGCCGCGCAACCCATGCCATTGCTCGCGCAATTGCCGGAGCCAATCCGTGAGCCGGCTGGCGCGCTCGATCTGGACGCGCAACGGAAGCGTGTTGATGAGCAACCCCACCACCGATTCCACGCCGGGAAAGTCTGAATCGCGGCAACCCCGGACTGCTCCGAAAACGACTTCCTCCTGTCCGCTGTATCGGCTCAGCAGGATCGCCCAGGCTCCGTGGACCAAAGTGTTCACCGTCAAACCGTGCTGGCGGGCCAAGACACGCAAGGCACGGGACAGTTCCGGAGATAATTCGCAGTGTTGCTCGGCCGAGCCCGGCTCCATTTCGGCCACGGAGGTTTCGGTGGTCCGGAACGTGATTTCCGTCGGTGCCGCGAAGTCTTTCAATCGCTGTCGCCAAAACTTTTCCGCCGGCGCCAGATCGCGCGCGTGCAGCCACGCCAGATAATCCTGATATCGAATCGGCGCGTTGAATGAGGCATTCGGCGCCGAATCGTAGAGGCTGAAGAACTCCTTCAACACGAGCGCGAAGGATCGCGCGTCCAAAAGCGCGTGATGGAAAGTCCAGACAAACCAGCAACGCGCGGGGCCGAGGCGCATCACGTTCCACCGCATCAAGGGCGGGGCGCTTAGATCAAAGCCGCGGCGCCGATCCGCCCGCAGCCAGCTCTCGAGGCGCTCGCCTTGAGCGTGCGCCGGGAGGCTCGACCAATCGGCGGTCTCAATATGGACCTCGGTCTTGGAGCGGACTTCTTGCCGTGGTCGATCCAAAGCCTCCCAGCGAAAATGCGTGCGGAGAATCGGATGGCGTTGCGTGATCTGGCGCCAGGCCTGTTCGAAAGCGGGAAGACGCAAGTCCTCTTCCAGGTCGCCAACGATCTGGACGATATCGACGCCGGGTTTGGCCTCCTTCAGGTTGTGGAAGATCATTCCCTCCTGAAGCGGGGAGGCCTCATACGAGACTTCGAGATCGACTGACGGTTCGGGCGCTTTTCGGGCCATATTCAAGTGCCGCACTTTACGCTGGAGATTAGCCCGCCTTCCTGGGGCAAACAGTGGGTGAATACCCGAAGCAGATGGGGTCATCGCCCCTGGGGCAATTTCTCCAGACGGCAGGACGAAACCGCGAGGACACAGGATGGTGAGGCTGCCTACGCGAAGAATTCGTCGGCGGGCACCTGTTCAGCTCTGCGGGTCGAACTTCTTCAGGTTAGGTGAAACATGGGCGTATTATGGCTCTTAGTTCCAGGGGATGGTACAGGGATGCCACAACTCGCCGCAATCTTTCTGGCCAGTTCTTCAAAGTCGCGCTTGCATTCTTGGACTGCGTAGGTGTGAGCGCCGATTGCACCATCAGCAGGCCTGAGATCGAACATCGGTCGTCGAGCTTCCATCGCCATGGGCATCAAGCTACGATAGTGCTTCAGCTTGGCCAGGCAGTGAGGATCTGCTTCCAATTTCACCGATCCATCGTCCTTCTCGTCAAGGACTGACACTCGGTATTCACTCGGCATCCGCTGCATCCAGCGATCGAAAGCTTTCACGGGTCGTTTCTCTCTCGCGAAATGCTGCATGAATACATAGCCCCCCGGCTTCATGGCACCAGAAGGGAGGGGAAGCTTGGGATCGGGATTCTTGTTTAGGCGTTCGCCCCACCCCCTGCGCCACCGGCGCAGTGTAGGACCTAGATTCCTCAATCCTTGCATAGAGAAGAGATCCGGTGCCAGTGGAATGACCACGTGGTCTGTCGCGATCAGTGCCGCACGGTTAATCGCACCAAGATTGGGTCCGACGTCCACGAGGACGAGGTCAGTGCGAGCCTTTTCCGATGCCGACAGCATCAAACGGTAAAAGGTGGATATGACACGAAATGCCCGTTCCTTACCGTCATTGCATTCCGGCCACTGGGCGCTCAACTCATCTTCAAATGAAGAAAGCCCAAGGTCTCCAATCAGCAGCCCGAGATTCCGGCTCACGAGTTCTATGTGCGGCTCCATCAAATCCCCGACCCCGCGGATGATTGGGCGCACGGCACCAAGTACGGTTTGTGCATGTTCGCCCTCCGGCCACATTTGTTCCAGAACCTCCTCCTCGAGAAACATGGCTGAGAGGTTGGCTTGCGGGTCAAAGTCCACGGCAAGCACTTTGAGGCCAAGTTCGGAGTACATCCAAGCGAGGTGATAGACGAGCGAGGTCTTTCCCACTCCGCCTTTGTTGTTGAAGAACGTGACGGTGTTCACGAGCGTGTTTTGATGGCGACTAGAAAGTAGGTGGACTCAAATGAGAATTGGGCGGACGGATTGCCGCCTTTTGCAAGGGCCTGCTCGACCCGCATAATACCTTGTCCAAATCGGTTCACATAGCCGAGGTTCTTCAACACTTCGGCAATGACTGGCAAATGCTTGGTTCCGGTAGCTGTTCAGAAAGATATCCGTCGAGAGATCGCCCAAAGAGCTGCCAACACAAGGTTGGGCGTCAAAGGTCTTTGCGGATGCCGTCCGCCGCTCCACTAAAATCTTTTCCTCGGTTTCCGACGCGATCTGGCGACGGGGCCCCACTCGAATCCAGACCTGCCCCTTGTACCACACCGGCGGCAAGTCCGAAGGCAGAACCTCGACGATGGCCACGTCGCCCGAGCCGGTAGAGAGGGAAAGCTTGTAAACAAGGATTGCCGGCAATGGCTGGACGTTCCCGTTGGCCCGGATCTCACCAAGCGTTCGCAGTAGTTTGTCCGTGACCTGAAGACCGCCGGCCTTTCCTTTGTCAGTCACGCCAACCAAGAGGTAGCCGGGCTTGCGATGCTGTGGAAAATCGTTTGCGAAGCAGCAGGCCGCGATGCAAAACTTCTCCATGTCATTCTCGGAAACAGTCCGTTCCACACGGTCCGACTCGAGATCGGCCATCAGAGCTGTCAGTTCGTCCTCAGTCAGCATAATGAACAGTCTAGTAGGTTGGCGCCTTTTTCAAAAGCTCTTTGATTTTGAGTTCACAGTGGTCACAGTGGTTGCGGGTTGCGTCCGGCGAATACGTAAAGCGCGGTTGTCCACAAGAAAGAATTTCAAATCGCCCATGAACATCACGTCAATGTACAGCCTGCTCGCGCCGGGCGTTCACAAGAGCAATGTCGAGATGATCGAATTTGGCGAGGTCGCCGATCCAAAGATAATGCGCTGCGAGAAAGTCCGCGTCTTTTGTCACAGTAGCCAGATCATGACGCTCGGCGCGGGAATTTGGATCGAAAAATGAACTCAGAGTTTGAAGCGATCTTTGCGCGGTTGCGGAGCATTCTGGAGCCGCATGCCGCGCGGCTCAAGGTGAGCGCCAACGGGGCCGACCACTATTGCCTGGACGTTCCATTCAGTCCCAAGCTAAAGAAAGGATATCCCGTCGCGTGGGTGAAGATTAGCAAAGCCTACG
>JACPRI010000088.1 GCA_016190065.1 Verrucomicrobiota bacterium | reverse complement strand
TCGCCGGACCGGGCCGTATGGACAAATCGATCATGTAATCCGGGTCGATTTGCCCTGCGCGCCATGCTTCCGTTCGAGTTGCGCCAATTCCAATCGTCTCCAGTGTTTGCGGGAAATCTCCGCGACTGATGTTTTCGCACGGGTCCGCAGAAACTTTGTCGAAACTCGATCCGTCGCGCCGGTCCTATGAATAAACTGTCGCTGCGGCGCGTCGCTTTTCGAGGCTTGCCTCACTGACCGGTAGGTCTAAAGTGAATTCATGAAATTGTCTCTCGCGCTTTTGGCGGTGGTGCTGCTCGACACGCTGACGGGGCTTGCGCAGGGTGTCTCGGTCGAACTGTCAATGGATCAGCAATACTTCCTCCCCGGCGAGTCGTTGATCGTCAAAGTGCGTGTGACCAATTATTCGGGCCAGACCTTGAACCTCGGAAAAGAGGATGACTGGCTCACGTTCACCATCGAAGGGCGCAAAGACTCCGTTGTATCCAGACTTGCGCCGGTCCCCGTCCAAGGCGAATACACGCTGGAATCCTCGAGGAGCGGCACCAAAGCGGTTGACCTCGTGCCCTATTACGATCTCTCTCGCCCGGGCAACTACACCATCACGGCCATTGTTCAAATCCCTCAATGGGGTCGCTCGGTGCAAAGTGCGTCCAAAGCCTTCAACATCATTCGCGGCACCCGATTGTGGGAGCAGGAATTCGGGGTTCCGCAACTGGAAGGAGTCTCCGGGGAACGCCCCGAGATTCGGAAATACGCGCTCGTGCAGACGATCCATCAAAAGCATATCACGCTTTACTTTCGTTTATCGGACCCTGCGGACTCCCGAGTCCTTCGGATTTTCGCGATCGGGCCGATGGTGTCGTTGAGCAGGCCCGAACCGCAATTGGACAAATTCAGCAACCTGCACCTGCTTTATCAAATCACGGCACGAAGCTTCAGCTATTCGGCGATCAGCCCGGACGGGCTGGTGATCGCGCGTGAGACCTACGATTACTCGGACCGCAAACCCAAGTTGCAGGCCGACGCCGATGGCCGAATAAAGGTGATCGGCGGGGTCCGCCGTTTCACGAGCGACGACTTGCCGCCCTCGCTCACTTCAACCTCGTCTTCAGATGCTGCACCTCCGCGGCCCTAAATTCCGGGGCGCTGTTCGGTATTTTCCATGGATCGTTCTTTGGGGGGGCCTGGCTATTGCCAACGCTTCTCGCGGGCAGGAGGTGATCCTGCATCTTCGAAATGGGGATCGTGTCACCGGATCGATCGTTTCCACCAACGCTCAGGAGGTCGTCGTCGCTACGCCGTATGCGGCGCGAGTCACGATTTCAGCCGCCCAGATTGAACGACAGGAAGTTCGGGGCGTGAAAACCCATGCTCCGGCTCCCAAACCAATCCCAAGTCCCGCGGGTTCGCCGTCGGCACAGACGAGTTCGGTCCCGGCTAAGGCTGCAACGCCCGCTCCGCCGCCGCCACCCACGCCCGGGGCTTCCAAATCCTCGGCCTCCAAGCCAGCGAATACCGAATCAACGCTGGGCGCGGACCTGCGAAAATTCCTGGCCAAATGGAAGGGCGAACTGGAAGTCGGCCTCAATCTGGCGTTCAGCACCAAAGATCGACAGACGTACGCAGGCCGTTTCCGAGCCTCCCATCTTCATACGATGCCCAGCCAAAGGTTGGTCAAAAACGACCTTGATTATCTGACATCATACGGACGGACGGACGGCGTGCTCTCCGACAATCGCATGGACGGGAGTTGGAAGCTGGAATACGACATCGGGAAGCGATTCCTCATCTACAACGCCGCCGGTGCCGGCTACGATGAAGTTCGCCGAATCGGTCTCCGATTCGATGTCGGCCCCGGCTTGGGCTACAAATGGGTGACTCGGACCAATTTTGTTTTCCTGACGGAGTTGGGCGGGAACTACCAGGAGCAGCAGTTTGCCGATGATGGAAGCAAACGGAGATATTCCCTGCGCTTGGGTGAGGAATCCTGGTGGCAAGCCTCCAGCAAATTTCGCCTGGATGAGAAGATCGAGTTTTTTCCAAGCGTGGACAAGTTTGGTGAGTACCGTTTGCGAGGGGAGGTCAATCTGAGTTATCTGGTCCGCAATAATGTGGCGCTCAAACTAACCTTGATCGATCTTTACGAAACAGACTCCCCGGTCAGCATCTCCAACAACGATCTGCAGATTCGTTCGTCCGTCGGGTTTAAGTTCTAACCCGTGGGGCAAAGCGCCTGAACCTGCAACTGCAGCACTTTTTTCACCGCGGCCGCCAGATCGGAAACGATGAAATCATGGTGGCCGGAACCGTTCCAGGGTGATCGGATCAACACCGACGTGCAGCCGACGACATGCGCGGCCTGTGCATCCTGCCATTTGTCGCTGATGACAAACGATCGGTCCAAATCCAGGTGCCACTTAAACGCTGCCTCAATCAGAAGTCCCGGCTTCGGTTTGCGGCACGGGCACGAATCCATCTCATCATGCGGACACACAAGAATGTCGCTCAAGCCAAGTCGCTGCCGGAGTATCCCGTGCATGAGGTCGAGTTCGCGCCGGGATTGGTAACCGCGCGAAAGACCGGGCTGATTGGTCGCCGCCAAGAGAAGGAAGCCGGCCGATTTCAGTTCGCGCAGGGGTTCCTCGGCGGCAAGATTTGCACGAAATTCGTTCAGGGTCAGCGGCGTGACCTGGCATCGCGGGCCGGATGGAACGAGGTTCAGGACCCCATCTCTCTCAAAAAAGACCGCCGATCTCATGCCGACGTTTCACAGCAATAACCTGGCCGACATTGGCCCGTCCTGCACAAAAGCCAGCCAGCGTTCCGTGAAAGCCAGAGGTCTATTCCAGCAATTCCGCCGCGGTTCGGATACGGGCTTCCATCTGTTTGACGATGGGCAGAGCCCTGGCGACCGCATTCTGTTCGGTCTGGCCGAGGAATGATTTCAGCGTGACTTTCACAGCGGCGATGGATTCTCCATTGCGGTCATGGAGCGGGAGAGTCACGCTCACGTTTTGCTTTCCTTTTCCGTAATAAACTGCATCTCGCGCAATAACGTCTTCCGTAACTTTGTCGGCCGCCGAGCCGATGTCCTTTGGATCGCTGCTGGCGATGACGGACAGCACCGAGCTGCCCTGCGGGGCGGCGAAGATTTTCAAACCCAGCAGGCGGGGATATTGATTCAGCATCTCCCGAATCAGCGCCTGCCTCGGGGTCTCGCGTGGCGTATAAACAATTTTGGTGTCCGCGAAATACGAAATCGAATCGGACTTGGTCCAGAAACCAATTCTCCCGGCGGAGAATGAATTGTCCGTCAAAGTGGGAATGACACCCTTGCCGTTGAGCGAACACCGGATTTGGTTGCCCCTGCATTCGACGGACAGCTCGTGCCAGACGCTTCTGGGAATCTCGATCTCAGGTCCGATGGGCGCGCTGCGCTGTCCATCCACAACTTTGAAGAAGCGAAAGCTGTTTCCGAGTGAGCTGGCGCGGAGGTAATAGTAGTTCTTCTCGTCGCGAAGGCGGAACGCGACGCCGGCCATCTGCTCGACCTTGCCGGCGACGATTTTGAATCGCGTCGTCAGCTTGAAGTCCCCGAATGACTCGCGATCGTACAAAAGGATCGGAAACCGTTCGTCGGTCGCGTCGGCCGAAAGTTGCGCCAGGATTTTTCGCTTCGCCGCCGGCTCCGCGGCGCCTGCCGTCGGCGAGGCCGCCTCATCGAAGATCACTTTCCAATTCCCGGGCTGGCCTTGCCCGGACAGAATCTCGCGGAACTCCCCGGGAGTTTCGTTCACCGCGTAACGGCTGAAATCGAACTGAATTTCAGCACCTTGCGCCTGCGCCAACACGACGAACAACCGCCCGAAAAGAATTGGACATCGCATCGGCGTCGAGCGTGCTAATAGATCATATCCGCCACCGTGCGGCCCGCCGGGATGAACGGGAGCACGTGTTCCGTGTAAGGCGTAATCACATCGAGGACATAAGGCTCGTTCGACTCTAGCATCCGCTCCAGCGCGGGACGGAGGTCCCTTTTGTACATCACTCGTTCGCAGACGACGTTGAATCCCTGGCACACCGGGATGAAATCCGGGTAAATCTGCTTCGTGTGTTCCGGGTCGCCCAGATAAGTATGGCCGCGATTCCCCGCATAAAACCGGTCCTCCCACTGAACCACCATGCCCAGGTGCTGATTGTTTAGGATGAGCGCTTTGGCCGCGATCTTTTCGATATGCGCCGTGGCCAGTTCCTGAATGTTCATCAAGAACGAGCCGTCGCCGTCGATGTCCACAACCTGCTTGTCCGGGCGGGCGACTTTTGCGCCGAGGGCCGCGGGATAGCCATAGCCCATCGCGCCCAAACCGGCGCTGGTCAGAAACTGCCGAGGGAATTTGAATTTGTAATACTGAGCGGCCCACATCTGATGCTGCCCCACGCCGGTGGTGAGAATCGCATCGCCATTCGTCAGCTCATACAGCGCTTCGACGGCCATCTGCGGCAGGATCACTTGATCTTCCTGGCCGCTCAGATGATCGCGCATGTGCTGTGATTTCATCAGTTCCTCCGTGACGCGGTAGCGAAGCGGGGCCTTCTTTTTCCAGAGGGCAATCTGTTCATGCCAGGCGGAGAATTCTTTTCGGATTGGCCGTTCCGACAGCATCTGATTCAGCCGTTCGAGCGCGTATTTCACGCTGCTCTGGACGGGCAATTGCACGCGCCGGTTCTTATTGTGTTCGGACGGATCAATGTCGATGTGGACGATCGTGCCATGCTCGCAGAACTTATCCACTCGGCCGGTCACCCGGTCGTCAAAGCGAACCCCAAAGGCCAGGAGCAAATCCGCGCCCTCCACGATTTTCTCGAGTGGATCGGTAGGCTTGCTGCGATACTTGAATTCGCCATTCACTGCCCAGTTCGCGTACGCCGTCCCGTGCATGCCGAGCCAGCGGAGCGAAAGCGGATGATGTTCCGGAAACGCACCGCAGCCCATGATCGTCGTGGTCACGGGGATTTGCGTCGCCTCCGCAAACCGGAGCAATTCCTGGCCGGCGTCTCCGGAGATAATGCCTCCGCCGACGTAAAGGGCTGGCCGCTCGGCCTTCTCAATCAATCCGATAATCTCGTTCAAGACAATGTCATCGGCTTGTTTTGGCGGCGCGTAGCCGCGCAAATGCACTTCTCTGGGCCAGACCGGTTGCGCCGTTTGCTGTTGGATGTTCTTGGGAAAATCGATCACCACGGGGCCGGGCCGGCCCGTTTGCGCGATGTGGAATGCTTCCTTCACGATCCGCGGGATTTCATTGATATTGGTGATCAGATAATTGTGCTTCACAACCGGAAGCGTCATCCCGAAGAAGTCGGTCTCCTGAAATCCGCCCTTGCCGATCATGGCTTGCGGCACCTGCCCGGTCAAAGCCACCAGCGGAATGGAATCCATGTAGGCGTCCGCAATGGCGGTCACCAGATTCGTCGCGCCCGGCCCGCTGGTCGCCATGCAAACTCCGGCTTTTCCGGTAGCCCGGGCGTAACCTTCTGCCGCGAAGGCACCGCCTTGTTCGTGGCGGGGTAAAATCGTTCGAATCTGTTTGGATCGGGTCAACGCCTGGTGCAGTTCCATGCTGGCGCCGCCCGGATACGCGAAGAGGGTGTCCACGCCTTCGCGTTCCAAGGCTTGAACGAGGATTGCGCTGCCGAGCATGGGCGGGCCGATTTCGGCCCGGTCACTGGCCGCCGTCTTCTTCGGTTGAGTCCGTTTTGCAGTCTTGCTCATAAGATTGTGATTGGCCGGGCCGTGGGCCAATGAAAAACCCACGACTGTTTCCAGCCGTGGGTTCTTGTTAAATTCGCTTTGGCTCTAAATGCGACAAGTTCCCACGGCGTCGCCTACGACGACGACCGCCAGTCCAACCTTGCCAACATTCAGAAGCATGGCGAGAAATTAGCGGGCGCGCCGGGACCGGTCAAGCACTGATCTTCCGCTGTTTCCGCTGCGCTGTTCAATGGGAACAATGGGAAATGGGGACTTGATCTTTGGAGAATGAACCGCGTATATGGACCAGACCTTACGGTCCAACACCTATGGCTGATCTCGCGAATCGGTATCCGGATAATGTGGCCGGTAAGTATTACGTCGATAACCAATGCATCGACTGCGACCTGTGCCGCGAAACCGCGCCCGCGAATTTCCGGCGCAACGACGACGGCGGTTATTCCTTCGTATACAAGCAACCCGCCAGCCCGGAAGAGGAGACCCAGTGCAAGGAAGCCATGGAAGGGTGCCCGGTGGAAG
>JACPRI010000087.1 GCA_016190065.1 Verrucomicrobiota bacterium | reverse complement strand
GCACGATGCTCTTTTTAGGTGCCCATTTTACTTCCCGGATGACCGGGCTGGGCGGATAGGGCGCAGTTGCGCCGGGCCTGTGTAGCGTAGCGCGGATTTGTAATCCGCCGTATCGCGGAATTGTATTCCGCCGACCGCTGGACTGTTCGACCGCCTCGGAACTTGCCGGGGCCTTGCCGATTGCAAATCGGCGATACGGCAGAGTGGAACTCTGCGCTACGGCGGAAGGCCCGCTAATCTGATTCGCAGCGCCCTTCTTGGCGTCGTTGGTCACCGCTTCCGCCAGCGGTTCGAATAGAATCCGTGCGCGATAATCGTGATACTGCGTGAAGACGTCGTCCTTGCGGACCGGCGCCTCATCCGGCCCCGGCGCGAGTGTCTCGCCGTTGCGCACCATGATGAGGCTCAAGCTGGGCACCACCAGCAGCAATTGATCGCCGGCGCCGGCGCCCCACACGGCGTCTTTCGGCAGTTTCGCGTAGCGCCCGCCGCCGTTGCTCCACCAACCCATGCCGCAGTTCCCGATCAAGCCCGCGTCCGTCGTGACCTGCCGAACAACTTCCTTGCTCAGAAGCCGCCTGCCTTCCCAGTCCCCTTCGCGCAAAACCAACCGGCCGATTCGCGCCGCGGCGCGCGGCGTGAACGCGCCACCCCCCCATGAACCGACCAAAGGCAGGCTCTCAACAGTAAATGTTTTGCCGTAACCCGCGGACCATTCCGCGTCCGGCACTCCGATGGCCCGCAGGATGCGCTCGCGCAAGAGCGTGCGGACGTCCTTGTGTTCGCCGCCGCGGATCGCCGCCGTCACGCAATACGTCATCATTCCAATGCCGGGATTGCTGTATTGGAACTTGGCGCCCGGAGCGAAAAGCATTGGCGTTTCGTCGCGTGCAATGGTGAACGGGTCGCGCGGCGGATCGAGGCGCTTCCAGAAATCGCCCATCCAGCCGGGCTGCTCCTCGTGCTTTATTCCCTCGGTTGTGGAATCGGAAAGCCCCGACGTGTGCGAGCCGAGATGGCGAATCGTGATCTTCGATTTGCGCGCGTCGCGCTGCCATCGCGGAACGAACTTCGCCGCCGGATCATCGAGCGCAATCTTTCCATCCTGCATCGCCACGGCCAGCGACATGCCGCCGACGAGCGCCTTTGCAAGGGAAGCGGTTCCTTGCTTCGTCGTCGCGGTGACGCCGGGCGCGTACCACTCGCACACAATGCGGTCGTTGCGCGCGACGAGGAAGGCGCGGGTTTTCTTGTTTGCCATCCGCTCTCGAATCGCCTCCAGACGAGCCGGTGAGATGCCCTGGCTTTCGGGCGTCGCGGCTTGCCACTCGAATTGGGCGGCGCTGACGGAAATGCCTGCCAGGCCAACCCAGAGCATCATGGCAGGCCGGAGACAGCAGAGGATTCTCCCTCTCGCAGCGGGAGAGGGCCGGGGTGAGGGGGAGTCGTTGGATATACCTGTGGGGAATGGGTGAAGGCTATTCATGGAAATATTCCGTGTTCGTCATGGAACCTTGTAGCGAACCACCAGCGCCGGGCCGGGGTAGATGACCTCGATCCCGTGATGCTCGGTGTCGCTGAGCAATTCGATCGTATTCACGCCCTTCCTCAGGAGCGACGGCTCCACGGGCAGGCGATTGTATTGAATGACGTGCCGGGAGCCATCCGCCACCGGGAAAGCCCGGCCGTTCAGCGTGAAGTAATCCTTCACTCCACCCGCGCCGCCGGTCCACGTCACGACGTAAAGTTCCGCCCGTTCAATCTTCGCGGGGTCAACCTCGAGTATGATCGTGCAAGTCTTCTTATTGTTTGCGCGTGACCAAAAGCCTTCGGGCAAATCCGCCGGCACATAGAGATGCACCGCAGCGCCGGGGCGGTCGGGAATGACGAGATTCGGCGTTGCGGCGGTGACATAGACCAGGCCGGGCGCGTCTTTGAAGCGAATGAAAGCCCGCACCGCGACGTTCTTTTGCGCCGGGAGCATCGAGGTGTCCCAGCTTGCCGGGAAGTTTTCAATACCTTCACCCCTCACCCCGGCCCTCGCCCCTCCGAGGGGCGAGGGAGAAGAGCCGGCCCACGCCACCGGCCAGCGGTCCTTCGTGAAGCCGTGCCAGTCGGTTGCGCGGCGATTGCCATTTTCGTCGTAGCCGGAGTGCCACGCCTGATAGTCCACGCGGGCGATGCGCTCACGAAACTTTGCTGGCGCATCGAGGCGCAAGAGCATGGTTTCAGACGTTGAAGCGTCTGAGTGTGGGAGCGTTGAGCGAGTCGCGCTTTCCGCCGTTGAACTCTTCAAGGCGACAACGCTCGCCGCAAGATCAGCCAACCCGAGCTTCACCAAATCCGGGTGTCCATTCGTCAACGCCACGCGCAAGCAAGCGTTGTCGATCAGCGCGTGTCCCCAGAAGGTCGTGCCCTGATCGAGCGCCCACTGGAACGCATTGTAGCCGTTGACGAGGTCGCTGCGGGTCAGCGGCAACACGGGATATTGGTAAGTGCAATGGCCTTCCTCGGTGCCGACGCGCGGGAGTTGGTAAGTCGCGCGTCCGTTCACCGTGACGCGTTTGTTTGCCGTGCCGGGATGGCCGCCCCACAATTCGACGTAGAGTTCCGCGCCGGCGAGTTGGAACAGGTTTTCTTCGGCTTTGATCAACATCAAACCGTTCTCGCGCGCCTCAACGCGCTGGCCGAAGCTCGGATGGAGCGAGGCTTCAGGGGAGTTGATACGAAAACGCCGCTCGTAAGCCGGATTGGCGTTCGTGAGGCCGCGCTCATACCAATGTTCGCGCCAGAACATGCCCTCCCGCTGCTGGTGCGGCGGATGCTCCCAGGACGGCGTGAGAGGCGCTGCCGAGAGCTGGAGGAGCGTCAAGGTCGGGAACAAGATCGTGCTGAAACGGGTTCGCACCGAGCGGATGAAATCCGAAATCCGAAATCCGAATTCCCAAAGAATTCCGAATTCCGAAGCGCCACGGCCTGCGACCGAAGGCCGCTTCAGGCTTCGACCTTCGTCATTCCTTCGGCTTTCGGCTTTCGACATTCGGATTTCCCCTTTCACTCCAGCGCCTGATAGACCGCCGTGCGGAATTTTGTGAAGAGCCCGTGCTGGTCGAACGGCACGTGCTGGCAAAAGACCAGCGCAAGCAAGCTTTCCTTCGGATCGCAAAAGAAATGCGTCGTGGCCGCGCCGCTCCAGTAGAACGTCCCCTCACTGGCCGGTTCTTGCGCCGCGGCCATGTCGAGGCGCAACCCGCTCATCAACCCCCATCCTTCCGACGCGCTGAAGGCGAATTCGCCGGGCGGCAGCGAATTCTTGAGCGCCAGTTCCATGGTCTTGCGGCCGAGAATGCGCGCGCCATCCAGTTCGCCGCCGTTGAGCAAACATTGCGCGAAGCGCGCATAGTCGCCGATGGTCGAAAACAATCCCGCGCCGCCGCACGGAATGCCGCGGCCTTTCTCGGCATAGGCGCCGAGAATCTCTGGTGTCGTGTGGAGCTTGCCATCCGTGATTTCGTGAAGCCGCCCCACGCGCGGCATTTTTTCCGGCGGCACGTCGAAGAAGGTGTCGCGCATCTTGAGCGGGCCAGTAATGTGGCGCGAAAGGTAATCTTCGAAGGTCTCGCCGCTCGCCCGTTGAATGAGCACACCGAGCACGTCGTCGCTGATGCTGTAATTGAACTTCGTGCCGGGCTGCGCCAGCAAGGGGAGCTTGCCCACCCGCGCAATGAAGTCGTCGAGCGAGGTCGAGTTCCACAGATCGGCACGCTTGTAGAGATCATTCACGGGCGAGCCGCTGAAGAAGTCGTAGGTGAAACCGGCGGTATGGTTGAGCAGCATCCGCACGGTGATGGCGTTAGTCGCGGCCACGAGCTGCGGCGCGTCGGCCGTGCCCCCGGCAAAGACCTGCACGTTGCGCAGTTCGGGGATCCAGTTGGTTGCGGGGGAATCGAGCTGGAGCTTGCCGGCCTCGAAAAGCTGCAGCGTGGCCACAGCCGTGAGCACTTTCGACATCGAGTAGATCCGGCAGATGGTGTCCCTTTCCATTGGTGCGCCGGAATCGAGGTCGCGTTTTCCCCAAGCCCGGAAGTTGGCCATCTTTCCGTGGCGCGCGATGAGCATGACGGCTCCGGCATGCCTGCCGTTGGCCACGTGAGTTTGGATGAGCTCATGGACGCGCTCCAGCCGTTGCGGGTCGAAGCCGGCGCCCTTGGGCGTGGTTTTCGGGAGTTGCGCGACTGCGGGGAGCGTGAAGACGAGAAGGAGAAGGAGCTTTTTCATGTACGGGTCATCTTCCAAGGTTCGACAAAGGGGCAGGCGACTCCCGCCATCGGGAGGGAGCGCGATCCAGTTGAAGAGCGCCGGGAAAGTCAACCACCACCGATTGTTGAACGGTGAAGGGGCCTGAAGGCCGAGCACCGACGCGGCGTTTGAGAAAGTTCCTCATTTGAGCGAAGCCTCCATCGGTTTGAGCGAACGGATCCATTCCGCCACCACCGGCACCATCGGCGACGGTTCTTCGTGGAATTGCACAGGCGGCATCCGGAAAAAGTCGTTGCGCTTGAGCCGTTGAAACAGAATCGAGCGTCCCGGGTCGCCGGGCACCACGAGGCGAGCGCTCACGATGCCGAGGTCGCCAGCGGCCGGTTCGCCCTGAATCAGTCCCGCCCGGTCGAGCGGCGTGTTGAGGCGTGCGTCGAACTGCCCGCGCGACGCGCCGCCGGGCTGGTGGCAGACGGCGCAATTGGTGTGCAGGTAAGCGCGCACGCGGTCTTCGGCGGTCGCCGTGGAATCCGACCAACGCACGCCCGGCGCGATTGAAGCAAGCGGCGGTGACGCCGAATTCGTTTGCAGCCAACCGCGCCGGCTCAACTCCTGAAGAATGTTCAAGCCCTCTTCACCGGACATTTGATTCAACTCGGACGCCACGCTTGGCACCTGATAGGACGTGTTCAGAACCGGGAGGCCAAGCCGATCATCCAAACCGGGAAACCACCAGTTCGCCAGAACGTTGGTGAACCCTCCTGGCGTCGGTCGCCGCACCCAACCGAGGCTGGCCAGTTCACCGTCTTCGACCAATGCACCGTTGCCCGCGGCGTCGAGCCGATACGATGCGCCGTAACTACGCGAGATTCCGACGACGTGCAACCGCCGCTCGATCACGCGCGTGACAGGATGCGACGCATCCAGCTCTGGCGTTGAATCAATGGAGTACTCGCGCACGAACACCGTGCCGGGCGGGAACACGAGCACGCCATCGGCGGCGAGCAAGACACGTCCAGCGTGCGGCAAAAACATGCGCGCGCGAGCTCCCGCCGGCGGGGTCCACTCGTTGTCGGGCATCCCCAACGCACGCGATTGGGCCAACTTCACGCGCTCGTCCCAATCCTTCTCCGACAGTCGGCGGGGGAGATGCATGGGATCGGCAGGCAGGCGCAACGCAGGAGTGAAGGCGCGCTTCGCCGGATCCGAGACCGGCGTTCCAGCAGTCGCTTCGTTGCGGACGATCGATTCGCCGGTGTAGCGGATGCGCACGAGCGAGCCGGAGTTGGTGGCGAACTTTTTCGGGTCACGCCAGATCGTGCCGCGATTGAGCACGAGCAACGAGCCGTCCGGCGCAAGCTCGACTGCCACCGGGCCGTTGAAGCCGCCCGCAAAGTTGACCACGTTCGTCGGCGCCTCCGGGTCGAGCGCTTTGAGCCAGTGGTTCATGAAATCGAGGAAGAAAAATTTCCCGCGCCAGCGGGGAGGGAAGGGCGAGATGGATTGGTGGATTGGTGGATCGGTGGATCGGTGAACTGGCGGGTCGTGCTTCAATGGACGCACTAATCCATCACTCCACGAATCCATTAATCCGGGCTTCGGGTAGAAAACTCCGCCGCAGATGCTCCGGCCCACGACCGGCGGATAGGCGTGAAGCGGATTTCGGAAGGCGGCGTTCGTTGAGAACCCCTCTGCGCGCGGCCAGCCGTAGTTCGCGCCCGGCACGAGTTCGTTCACTTCCTCGAAAGCGCTGCCGCCCACGTCGGTGAAAAACATCCGGCCTGTCTCCGGCTGCGTGGCGAGGCCGAACGGATTGCGCACGCCCAAAGCGCAAATCGCGCGATATTTGCCGGTGACTTGCGTGTAAAACGGATTGTCGGCGGGGAATGAGCCGTCGGGATTGAGCCGAAGAATTTTTCCCTGAAGCGTGTCGAGGTGTTGCGAAGGTTCGCCGGCGGTTTGTTCGCCGAGACCGATGTAAAGCTTCCCGTCGGCCCCGAAGCGCAACGCGCCGCCTTGATGACCGGCGGGCTGAAAGCCGCCGAGCTTCGCCTGATCATCGCCTTCGAGCAGGATGACTTCACTGGTGGGGTCAACAACGTCTCCCTTCACCGTGAAACGGGAGAGCACATGGTGCACGAAAGGGCGGTCAGTGACGTAAAGGACATAGAGCTGTTGCGTGCGGGGAAAATCCGACGCAAGCGTCAGGCCAATGAGACCCCGTTCCCAAAAGTCCGTGACCCGGAGTTCAAGTGCGGGCCGAGCGAGCAACTGGCCCTCCTTCCACACAAGCAGCCGCCCCGTCTGCTCCGCGATGAAGATGCGCCCGTCCGTCGCGGGCGCGAGGGCGGTGGCGGTGTTGAGGTTCGTGGCGATCGTTTCCGCGACGAATCCGGGAGGAACCTCGATGGCGGCTGCGACCGGGCTCAGAAGTGAAACTACGACGAGGAGGAAACAGGAAAGTTTGAGAACGGCAGAGCGGCGAAAGAGACTTTTCGGCCAGAGAGGATTTCTATCGGCCCATCCGGGGCTGATGGATCTGTCGCCCGGTTCCCACGGCTTGCGCCGTGGGCTACGGCTTTCCCCCACTTCGTGGCTGGCTTCGGAGTTCATTTTCACAAGGCGATTGAGCCCGATCCGGAAAACCAAACGCAACCGGATTTGCGCCTGGTGGCACTGAACGCGGGACTGGTTGCATAGAGTTCGACGGGAGTTTTGGTTGGAGCGGTTGGAAAACCAGTGAGAGCAGCGCTCACTTCAATTCCCGGATGCGGATGTCTTTCACTTCAATCTTCATCGGCCGGCCGCTGTGCAGTTGCAAGGCGAGGATGCCGGACTTGCGGAAATTCAGCTCGTCCTCGTCGATGCCCATGCTCATCACGCGGCCATTGATGATGTGGACAAACTGGTTGCCGTTGGCGATGACGGTGTAGTCGTTCCAATCGTCGCGCTTGATGGCTTTCTCCAGTTCCTTCGGGTCGCCCGTGCTGGCGATTTTTTCAACGCGCGGCTTCTTCGGGGCGTCTTTGTTGGCGCGCACGATAACGACGTCGCCACGCTGGCCCATGAACATGCGGCCGTTTTCCTCGAAGAACATGCCGGAGAATCTGTCGGCCTTGGCGTCCGGCGCAGTCTTGTCGTCCTGCCAGCGCGCCTCGAAGTCCGCCTGGAGTCCATCGACGTGCCAGCCGCCCTTGTCCACGCTGCGGTATTGGATGCCGGAGTTGAAACCTTCGACCTTGTATTTGAACCGCAACTCGAAGTTCCCGAATTCGCCGGCGCGATAAATGAGAAATGTATTCTTCTTGTCCGCGGGCTGTTTTTCGGCCGAAGTCTCGCCGACGATGGCGCCGTTTTCAACGCGCCAGAATGGCTTGTCTCCATCCCAACCGGAAAGGTCGTGTCCGTTGAACAGCGATTGGAAGCCAGGCTCGTCCGCGGCCTGGAGAGCAACCAGGACGTTTGCAAACGCAGCCACGATGATGAAATGCCATTGTGTTTTCATGGGTTCGGCTGGGAGCTTGGCAGGGGTGGGAATTCAAATCAAGAGGCGGTTCTGAGGCGGTCTATGAGGAGCGCTACGAACCGGAGTATTTCTTGCGTTGTCCCTTTAGTCTCAGGCGTGGACGGCCGCGGTGACCTCCTTGGCCTCGGGCTCCACCCACTTGCCATGCTCGCGGATGAGATCGACCAGGCGGTCCACGGCCTCCGCTTCAGGGATGTTGAACTTGATCGGCGTCTTGCCGACGTAAAGGTTGATCTTGCCCGGCGCGCCGCCGACGTAACCGAAATCCGCGTCCGCCATTTCTCCCGGGCCGTTCACGATGCAGCCCATGATCGCAATCTTCACTCCTTTGAGGTGTTCGGTCCGGGCTTTGATCCGCGCGGTGACGGTCTGCAAGTTGAACAAAGTGCGGCCACACGACGGACACGCGACGTAATCGGTCTTGAATGACCGGCAACCGGCGGCTTGCAGGATGTTGTAAGCGAGCCGCAAACTTTGGCCCCCGCCGCTTTCGCCTCGAATCAGGATCGCGTCGCCAATTCCGTCGGCCAACAACGAACCAATCACGACCGCCGCGCGAAGAAGCGCAATTCTCGGCTCCAAGGGAGCCTCCGAAAAACTCAAGCAGTCTTTGAGCAGAATCGGATTGTTGAGACCGAGCCGCTTCAGTTTTGCAGCCAACAAGCGAAAAGCCGTGATGGCGGGGAGCATTCCGTCGTCTTGCACCGTGACGAGTTGCGTCTCGCAGTTGATTTTGAAGTCGGTTGTCGGATTGATCTCGTAAACGTTGAGGTCTTCGTAAATCGCTTCCGGCTTCACGTCATCCTTGGGCCGGACTTTCGGCGCGACTTTTTCCCAGGTCGCTCGCGTGACGACGACGCGGACCGTTTGTTCGCCGCCGCATTTGATGCCGTCGGCAATCTCGATCTCAGGCGTCGGCCGCCGTTCATAGGCGAACGGGTCAAACGGCCACGTAGCAGCCGACGTCAGGAGGCTCTGGATGAGCGCGGAGTGCGGAGTGCGAAGGAGTGGCCCCCCTTGCGTCGGCGGTCACGGTCAAAACTGGGATCTGGTCGAGCAAGTCGCGGCAGACGGCGATTTCGTTCGGCGAGTCTTCGGTGAGCGAGACGCGAATTGTCTCTCCCAGTCCGTCGCAAAGGAGCGATCCGATCCCGATAGCGCTCTTAATGCGCCCATCCTCGCCTTCGCCTGCTTCGGTGACGCCCAGGTGAATTGGGTAATTCCAATCGGGTCCTAATACGTCCAGGCGCGCCACCAGGAGCCGGTAGCATTCGATCATGATCTTCGGGTTGCTCGCTTTCATTGAGAACACGAAGTTGTGGAAGTCGTGCTTCCGCGCGATGCGCGCGAATTCGAGGGCGCTCTCAACCATGCCCAGCGGCGTGTCGCCGTATCGGTTCATGATCCGGTCGCTGAGCGAGCCGTGGTTCGTGCCGATGCGCATGGCGCGGCGGAGGTCTTTGCAGAGTTTCACCAATGGCGTGAATTTATCTTCGATCCTCGCCAGTTCCGCGGCGTATTGCTCGTCCGTGTATTCCTTGACGGCAAACTTTTTCGAGTCCGCATAGTTTCCTGGATTGATGCGGACTTTCTCGACCCACTGGGCGGCTTCCAGGGCGGCGTCCGGCTTGAAGTGAATGTCCGCCGCGATGGGAACCTGGCAGGCGCGGGCGCGGAGTTCGGCGACGATGTTCTTGAGGTTGGCCGCGTCTTTGACGGTCGGAGCGGTGATGCGGACCAACTGGCAGCCGACGCGGACCAAATCGAGCGTCTGTTGCACGCACGCCGCCGTGTCCATCGTGTCGCACGTCAGCATGGACTGGACGACGATGGGATGGTTGCCCCCAAGAATCACGCCGCCGTTTGCGGGATCGCCCACGGCGACTTCGCGAGTCCGGCGGCGTTGGAGAAGAAAGGGCGAGGCGCAGTAACGCATGGCTCGGCGACTTAACATTGACAATTCACAGAAGGCAACGAAGAGAACGAAGGATCACCGGCTGGTGAAGCGGGATTGGAATACTTTCTCATCGAATCGCAGATCGGTGTCTCATGCAGCCAAGCTCGGAATTCAATCAAGGCCCGCGCAATCCTCGTTTTCTCGTTGGCCTCTGTGGAGATCTGAAAGGTTACAGCTCAGCATCATTGGATGACTACGGCTTCGGGGGCGTTTGAGCTGGTTGCGACTTCGAGCCGGGTTCTTCGACGACGGACCCGCCTTGCCACGATTTGATGAGGCGGAAGCGCTTGATATCGTGGAAAGAAATGTAGAGCAGGAACGAGATGAGCAGCACCGCGAAGGCCGTGGTCGTGTATTCCATGAACTTCACGCTCAGCGGGCGGCGTCGGATGCGTTCGACCAGAGCCATGAGGATGTGCCCGCCATCGAGCACCGGCACTGGCAACAGGTTGATGATGGCGAGGTTGATGTTCAGCAGAACCAGGAAACTTAAAGCCAGCCGGTAATCGGTGTTAAAATATCCGGCCAGGATCTGGAAAATGCCGATCGGGCCGCTGAGGTCCTTCATACCGACGCCCGTTTGCTTTGAGTGGACCAGCGCGCTCAGCGTCGCGATGGTTTTATCCCAGACATCCATGACCTGATCCAGCGGAGTCGGCCCCGGTCTTTGGACTGCATACACGTTTTTGGAATTGAAACCCAGCTCCACGCCTAGAAATCCTTTCTTGGTCGTCGGGTCCGCGGCCGGCGTGACGCTCAGAGCCAGTTTCTCCGTGCCGCGCTGGACGACAATTTCCGTCGGCAAGTTCGGACGGCTGCGGATCAATTCGATGAGTTTTTCGCGGGAGGCCACCGGGACGCCGCCGAACGAAAGGATCGCATCCTTGACTTTGAGCCCGCCAGCTTCCCCGGGAAGTTTCGGCAATACGCGCATGATCTCCGGATGATCACGCGGGTCGAGGTTCAGCACTTTCCAGCCAAACGTCGGGCTTTCCTTCGCGGTCAATTCATACTTCTTCTCCACGCCCTCGCGTTCGATGGCGACGGGAATGACCTTTGTCAAAGCCAGAACCGTGGTCATCTGCACCTCATGCCATGAATCCACGCGCTTGCCATTGACTTCGACGATCCGGTCGCCTTCGCGAATGCCAAGTTTGGCTTCCTCCGAGTCGGGTTCGACGTAGCCGACGATGGAAGGATTGACCAGCCGTGGCAATCCGACGAAGTAAATGGCGGTCGCGATCACGAAGGCGAACACGACATTCATGAAAGGACCTGCAAACGCCACGAGCATTTTCGACCACGGCGAAACCGGAGGAAGCACCTCGTCTTCAGGATTGCGGGTCCCCTCCAGAGCTTCGGACGTGATCATTTGGGGCAGTTTCACGAACCCGCCCGCCGGAATCCAGCGGACCGAATACTCGATGCCGTCCCGGACCCAGCCATACGCTTTGGGGCCAAAGCCAATGGCAAAAGCTTCCACTTTCAGGCCGCGCCGCCGCGCCATCCAATAGTGGCCGTATTCATGGACGAACACCGCCGCGCCAAACGACAAAACGACGCCGACCGCGACATAGAAATAATTTAAGAATTCACTCATGTGTAAAAGGCACAGCGAACAACTTCGGCTGCACTCTAACGCGCAAACTCCCCACTGGCAATGTCGAACGCGGCCCGCGGCTCTACGCCTTAACCTTTTGCCCCCACGGCTTGCGCCGTGGGCTACTTTCTGGCGCTGCTCCGCAGCTATTGCCTCCTCAAAAACTCCAAAAAAACATGGCCAATTCAGTTTTTCGGAGTAACCTTGCCCTCCAGAATTTCCCAGCGGGTAGGGCGTCAAACGGCGCCGCGATCAACTCGAATGAACAACCAGTAACCTCGTAATCGTATGCCTGAAAAAATCGGATTCGTCGGAGTCGGCCGGATGGGCGCCAACATGGCGCGCCGGCTCAAAGAGTGTGGATACGCCGTCACGGCGGTTTATGACGTGCGGGCGCAAGCAGCGCAGGAACTGGCCAAAGAGCTCGGCGCCGAGGCTTGCGCGACGCTCGCCCGCGTCACGGAGTTATCCGATGTCGTCATCACGGTGGTGACCGACGACAAATCCATGCACGCGATCTACGCGCCGCCGAAGAAGGCAGACAGTTTGTTGCGCAACGCCCAGGGCCGGCTGTTTATCAATTGCGCCACGATCTCGCCGAAAGTTCACGTCGAGGTTGAAAAACTGGCGAAAAAGGCGGGTGCGGAGAGTTTGGAAGGCTGCATGGCTTCGAGCATCACCCAAGCGCGGCAAGGGACGCTCTATCTCATGTGCGGCGGCGCCGAGGCCACGTTCAAACGCGCCAAGCCGATTCTCGAAAAGCTCAGCGCTTCGATGCGCTACATCGGGCCGTCCGGGAAAGCCGCGCAGGTGAAAGCGCTCGTGAACATGGTGATGAACATTAATACCGCCTCGCTCGCCGAAGGTCTGGCGTTGGGAGACGCGCTCAAGCTCGACCTGGCTACGCTTCGCGAAGTTTTCTCGCAAACCGGCGCCGCTTCCCGAGTGCTGCAGACCGACGGCGAGGACATGCAAAACCGCGAGCATTCGTGTTTCTTTTCTTCCGCCCACGCGGCGAAGGACTCCGGCATCGCCTTGCAGTTGGCCAAAGAGAAAAAATTGAATCTCCCTCTGGCCGCGGCGACCAAGAAACAATACGACCGCATGGTGAAAGCGGGCTTGGGCGAACTGGACAAATCCGGGATCGCCGAGTTGACCTTCAAAGGCCGCGGACCGAGGAAGAAGAAATAACGGCGGCCTTCGTCCGCGGAAATCAGCGGCCGCCGGACCGGGGCGGTTCCTGGAATTCCCAATTTCAAATTTGAAATCCGAGATTTGAGATTCGAAGACATGAGCACGACGCACCAAGAGCCCGGAGCAAACCGCGCGCGCAACACGGTCGGTTTGAGCGCGTTCACCTTGATCGAACTGCTGGTCGTGATCGCCATCATCGCGATTCTGGCGTCACTGCTGCTGCCGGCGCTGGCCAATTCCAAAGAGAAAGCCAGCCGCACCTATTGCATCAACAACAACAAACAGCTCGGGCTGGCCATCGTGATGTACGCGGACGACAACGAAGACCGCATGCCTTGGCCGAACTGGGCCAACGACTACGGGCCAGGCTGGCTGTACAAACCCGTCAGCGGCCGCGCGCCCGACCCGGTCAAGACGAATGAATGGCCCAGCATTGAAGCGGGCCTTTACTGGCCTTATCTGAAGGAGCGCAAGGTGTATAATTGTCCGCTGGACCGAACCAACGATGTTTCGTGGCAAAAGCGACAACAACGGCTTTCCAGCTACATCATGAACGGCGCGGTCTGCGCGTTTGGGCGTTTTGCCAACGGCAAAACCTTCAAGCTCGGCCAGTTCAATCCCGTCTCATACGCCATGTGGGAGCCGGATATCAAAAACTGGAATGGCGTCTGGGGGCCTAATC
>JACPRI010000092.1 GCA_016190065.1 Verrucomicrobiota bacterium | reverse complement strand
ACTGGAGCTGAAGCCACCGTTGTCCAGGTGGCCAGACCCAGGCTGGAGCTTTCCTCGAGTCGAAATCCCGCCGCCGTTGTCGGCCAGGACAGACGAACGTTCCGATTCGGTCCCAGGACAAAGGCCAGTCGCGGCGCGGCGTCCGGTTTGCATCCTTCGAGCAGATTCACGCCCGCCATCGGACCGCATGGACGGACCACGGCGTAGCGCAAGCGGGTGAAGAAGATTTTGCCGTAGGGCGGCGAGTTTGGCTGAAAGACGAATCGCGCCGCCGCCTGTGGGCCCTGATTGACACCGTTGAATTTCATGTCCGGGATCTCGAAATACGCGTCGCGCCATTTGCCCGTGCCTTCGAGCGCGACCGCGATGTTGCCTTGCGTGAAGGCCAACCCCGTCTGCCCGCCGCGGTCTGACTGGTAAACCTCTGGCCGAAACGTCGCGCCGATCCGATCCGGATCATCATAGTAGGTCACGCAAATGGCCAGGCGCGCGTTCGGCTGGCTGGTCGGTCCGAGCGCTTCGTCCGTGATCGCGAAGTTCATATAAATGTGGCCGAAACCCGGCGTGCCGTCGTCGAAGGCCGCACGAATGGCCTTGCGCCGGTCATTGGGAGGGCCGGCCTCTTCTTGAATCATGTTCTGATCGCCGGCCGAATTCCCCGGGGCCAATCCCTTCTGAATGTCTTTCACCAGGTCGAGTTCGGCGAAGTTGCCGTAAGCATCGGTGCAGATTTTGGGATCCTCCACGCAATCGGCCAACGGATCCTGCCCGGCCAGCGGATGATTCCCCGTTCGCAGGATTGCCATGTCCACACTCGAAACGAAAACCTGCCCGCCTTCAAAGGCCAGCCGTGGACCGCCCGTCAGCGTTCCCGTGTTCACGCCCTTGAGGTTCACGGACGCAAGGGTGAATGAACGCCGCACCCACTTGCCGGTGCCTTCCAATTTCTGGCGCCGATCCGCCGAATAGGTGCCGATGCCGCCCGTGCCGTCCGTCGCGTAGGCTTCCGGACCAAACGTCGCGCCAATCAACGCCGGATCGTCGTAGAACTGGACGCACATTTTGATGGCGCGCGGGTCGTTGCACGGCTTGCCCAGGTAATTGTCCGTGATCCCGAAATTCATGTAGGCCCCGTTCGGCCGCACCGCGCGCCGCTTGTCGCCGGCCGGACCCACGTCGCTTTGGAAAGTCACGGTTTGATCGCCGTTGTTCAGCACGACCAGGCGGTTGGTCATGCCTTTGTTGATGTCGATGAAGACCAGATTCGTCTCCGGCTCCGCGTCGCACTTTTCCGGCGGGGCGAACACGTTGATGACCTCCGGTTCGCCGAACGCGCCCATTTCTCCAAAAGCAATCGCGCGCACGATCAAATTCGGGACAGTCTGAGCGCGGATAGTGCCGCCGTTCACGCCGCCGAACTGAGTGCCACCTTGCGCGTTGGCGGGAATGGATCCGACGTAATGGGAGCCGTCCGAAGGCCGGATGCCATTGGGAATGCGGAACAGAACCCAATTCCATTTTTGATTCTTGGCCTCGACCGGAATTTGGCCGCCGTTAGGCGCGCTCAACTCCGGCAGCGTGCCCGTGAGAAAATTGAAATTCCTCGGTTGGCCGTTGTTGTTCAACACCGCCGCGTCCCCATACACCTGCATGAGAATGTCGATCGTGTCGTCGTCGGCCCACTCCTGGTAGGACGAGTCCGCGATATTCATATAGGTCCCGGTCACCTTGAGTCCGGAGTGCCCGCCAATGGTGATCGGTGTCGTCACCTGGTCGCCGCCGCTCAGGATGCGAAGTTCGTCCGCCAACCAGTTGGCGCCGGGAGGAGTGAAGGCCGCGTCGGTGCTGACATAATGGACCTTCTTTTGGGCATCGATCGTCGGGGGCCACTGCTCCGGACTGAACGGGCCGGTCGGGGCGGCGAAGATCGGTGAGCAAAAGCACAGGACAAGAAGTGGGAGAGTGCGGCGAGTGTTTTTCATAATCGAAATGCGATGTGATGTTTCAACCCCACCCGGAATTAACACGGGGTGCGCGCGACACCATACCGGGCCTGGGGAAATCATGCTGAAGTGAAGCGAGCCTGGACCTGGAGTGTCAATGAAAATGAGGGCGATTTGGTGAAAAGTCGTCCATCCCGAAGTTGTTCGTGGCGGCGTAGCGCCGACATTCCTGTCGGCCAGTTCCGGGGCATTCCTGCGTGGACCGCGAGATCAGGAGACCTCGCAACTGGCCGGCTGGAATGCCAGCGTTACCGACCACTCGGAGATGCACCGGGTACACCGGGTAAAAGGGCGTTGCTTTCCGGGCTGTCCGAGAACAATCTGGGTGCCACAGCGCGGATTACAGATTCGATGACGACAGGTCCCAGCAACGGTTCTCTCGAACCGCAAGGCCATGAAACGCACGAACGCGTGTTTTGTGAAGTGCGGCAGATTGATGCCGCTTTAGATTGAAACCGGCATGAAAGAACAACCCGACAGAAGCTCAGCCGAAACAATTCGACCGACAGCAATCCAAACCGCCGTCGGGCCCTGCCCGTTTCACGAATCTTCGTCGATCGCGTTTGAGGTCCAGTCTCAATGCCGCATTCCAGTGCTTGGGTCGCCTTCCCCCTCACCCTTGGGGAGAGGGAACAGCAGCGACACCCCGGGTCTAACGCGGACGCGCGTTTCGTTATCCTCGCTTCCTGGTCATCCGCAGCCCTGCACCAAGAACAACCTCGGCGTATGGGTCCGTTTCACGATCGGAGAAGAGCTCCCCCTCTCCACAAGGGAGAGGGGCGGGGTGAGAGGAAACGAGGCGTGCGAAGGCCACCAGGGGTGCGGTCACCACAAGGCCTGGAAGGAGCAGGTCAGGCCGGCGCACTCCAAAATCAAAAGCTGCGTCAAACCGCAGCACTCCAAAAACAATGCGGCTGCCAACTCGGCCCCTCGGAACCGGATGCGTCGTGCCTGTTTCCCATTCCTCATTCGCCTGGCCTTTTGGGCGCTTTGCTTCTCTACCGGTTCGTTGAATCTTCGGGCGGCGGACGCGGCGTCGCCGCCCGACAAGAAAGAAGGCGACATCTTTGATATCTCGTTGCAGGACCTGGCCAAACTCAGTGTCGTGGGCGCCTCCAAACGCGAACAGCTTGTCACCCAGGCGCCCTCCTCCGTCACCATCGTCACGGCGGACGAAGTCAAAAAATACGGCTACCGGAATTTGACGGACCTCCTCCAAAGCGCTCGCGGGCTTCACGTCTCCTACGACCGAAACCATTACTTCCTTGGGACGCGAGGATTTAACCGGGGTGATTTCAATAGCCGGGTCCTCGTGCTGGTGGATGGGCATCGAGTCAACAACAACCTCTCCGACGGCGGTTCGATCGGGACGGAATTCATTCTGGACGCGGATCTCATCGATCGCGTGGAAATCATCCGCGGCGCCGGTTCGGTTCTCTACGGGAACAACGCATTCTTCGGAGTGATCAATGTGATCACCAAGCGAGGCGGCAACCTGGGAACGGCTGAAGTCTCGGGCGAAGCCGCGAGTTTCGATACTTACAAAGGCAGGATTACCTACGGCAACAAGTTCAAGAATGAAGTCGAACTGCTGTTGTCGGGTTCGCTCTATGACAGCGATGGCCAGGAGCGCTTGTTTTTTAAGGAGTTCAACTCGCCCGCGACGCATTTCGGCATCGCGGAACGCGCGGATCGCGAGGACTACCAGAGCTTCTTTGGCAACTTGTCCTGGCGTGATTTCACGTTGCAAGGCGCGTTCATCTCCCGGGACAAGACCGATCCCACGGCGCCTTTCGATACCGCGTTCAACGATCCGCGCACCCACGCCATCGATGAACGCAGTTACGTCAACTTGAAATACGAGCACAAGTTTCCGGACGTCGTCGATGTCACGGCGCTGGCTTATTACGACCGCTACGACTTTGACGGATCGTATCTTTATGATGTGCCAACGACCCAGATCAACCGGGAAGTGCAAGCCGGCGAGTGGTGGGGCACCGAACTGCAATTGAGCCGGGAGTTCTTCGAGAAGCTTCGGCTCACGCTGGGCGGGGAATATCGCGATGATTCCCGCCAGGAACGGCGCAATTTTTATGAGGACGCCCCGGCCAACCTGTTGGCCTCGGTGCAGCGCGACACTTCCAGCCACGGGGTCTATTTGCAAGGCGACCTGGAGATGCTCAAGAATCTGCGTTTGAATGCCGGCGCCCGCTACGATCAATACGGCAAACAGGACCCGGCCTACAATCCGCGCGTGGCTTTGATCTACAATCCGTTTGAGAACTCGACGATCAAAGCGATTTACGGAACTGCGTTCCGCGCGCCGAACTTTTTCGAGCTGATCGATCCGCGCAACCAGGATATCCAGCCGGAGACGATTACTTCCTACGAACTCGTTTACGAACAACAGATCACCAAGCAACTGCAATCGACCGCCGCCGCATTCTACAATCAAATCGACGATCTGATCACGTTTCAGGGAGGCCGATTCCAAAATCTGAGCGGCGCGGAGGCCAAAGGCATCGAGCTCGGCTTGGACGGTTTGTGGGAAAGCGGGCTGCGTGGGCGCGTCAGCTACACCCTTCAGGAGACTGAAGACACGGCCAGTGGCAAAAGGCTGACCGATTCACCCGAACATTTGGGCAAGTTCAACCTGAGCGTTCCAATATGGAAGGACAAGGTCTTCGGCAGCGTTGAGTTTCAGTACACCAGCAAGCGGACCACCTGGGCGGGTACCGAGGCGAGCGGATTTGGAATCGTGAACCTCACGTTGTTCAGCCAGCGCGTCGTCAAAGGGCTGGAATTCTCCGCCAGCGTTTACAACTTGCTGGATAAGGACTATGGCGACGCGGCGACGCCGTTGCACAGGCAGGATATCATCCCGCGTGATGGGAGGACGTTTCGAGCGAAATTGACGTATCGGTTTTGATTGGGGTTGGCCCACAAGTCACGTCAAACACGCGAAGAGCGATGAGGATGATAGAATGAAGGCTGCTCTAGCTCTATGCCACGCCCTTCGGCGGCAGCATGGTCAACTTCACGACGCTCTCGAGCGTATTGAACTCCGGATCCTTGTGGATCAGCGTCGCGTCGAGCTGTTGGGCGAGCGCAGCGACGAACGAGTCGGCGAGCGATATTCGATGCGCCGCCTTCAGCTTGGCGGCGGCGCTGCACAGAGCGTCGTCCGAGTGGTGCCATTGGATGGGCCAGGCCTTCATTTTGGAGAGAGCGCTTTCCGCGTCTTCCGCGCCTCGCTCTTGTGTGATGATGTATTCGACCTCGGTGAGTGTGACAAAGGCAGCGTGGATCGCCAAACGCCCCGCTCTGGCGTCGAGTAAGTGCGCCTCCACCGCCTCCGCGCCGGTTTCATTTTCCAGAAGCGCGAAGCAGGCCGATGTGTCCAGCACAAGCCCTTCAGCCACGGCGACGCTCCTCGGCCCGGCTCGCCAGCAATGCCTCAGTCAGATGGCTGCCCGCGAACATGCCTCGGGCCGAACGGATGGGGTCGCTCGTCTCGGAAGTTTCAGGCGCGGTTTTCAACCAGCGCTGCAATTCCTGGCAAACCGTTCGCGCTTCCTCCCGCGGCAACGCTCGGATTTCATCCAAAATGGCCTGCGCCTTTGTGCTCATAGTCTGAACCGTAGCCGTTCCGTATCAAAACGGCAAGCACACGACATCTTTCGACTCCTCGCGGATCGAACATTCTCGCGAAGATTTTTCACCACGGATGGCGGGTATGTGGTTTGTCAACGGATCGGAAAACGGCGGCTCATTTCATCCCCTTTTTCATCCGTGTGATCCGTGTAATCCGGAAAGCGCCAAGCGAAGCTTGGTGGTTCTTGTTAGCTGAAAGGTGTTAATCATGGATTCTTTTCATACACTTCTATCGGGTTGTTGCAGGGAATCCGTGTCACCAGAAAATGTAAGTATCGTGCCCATGAACCGGCCATTAATAATCCACATACCAGCGGCGCCAGCGGACTTCGATGCCCAAATCCGTTCCGACCAGTTGCTTGAATCGCGAGACGTCCTGGGCCGCACCGTCGAGTATTCCGCCCAGAAGTGGCGGAGCAATCGAGTGGTTCGGATAGACGACTCGCGGTTTGAATTCACGCACAGCGTTGGCCGCCCGGTTCACATCCATCGTGAAGGGCGGATTCATGGGGACGAACGCGACGTCGATGTTTTTCAGCGCTCGCATCTCGGGAATATCTTCCGTGTCGCCTGCATGGTAAACGCGTTTGCCGCCCAGCGTGAGCACGTAGCCGTTGCCCACGCCTTTGGGGTGAAAGGGCCGGCCCGGTGTGGTGTTGTACGAAGGCACGACTTCGACGGACAAACCGAACAGATTCGCGGTGGCCCCATTGGTCATCTCGAACGCGATCTCTCGGAGAGAGCCGGGCATCACCGCGACGACCGTCGGCGGGGCAAGAATGATGGTGTTCGGTCCCTTCAATGCGGCGAGCGAGTTCGTATTGAAATGATCGCCGTGAATGTGCGAGATGAGAATCAAATCCGCAGCGGGATAGCCTTGCACACCGGCGCTGCCTCCGGTCGGGTCGAAGTAGATCGTCTTCCCGGCCCATTCCATTGCGACGCTGCTGTGATGGATGGGATGAATGATGAGATCCCCCTGATCGGTTTCGAGGCGATCGCCCACCTCGAGTTTTGTGTACCAAGAATGACGCAACCGCACCTCGATGCCCAGCTCGGTTCCCACCAGTTCCTTAAAGAGATCGATGTCCTGGGTCACCGGCTGCGTGAAGTCCGGGCCGGTCGGTCCCATCTTCACCCCTCGATAGTGGTACGGATAAACCACCCTGGGCTTGAATTCGCGGACGGCGCTCACGGCCTGGCGTACATCCATCGTGAAGGGCGGGTTCATGCTCAGGAAAGCAACGTCGATGTTCTTCAAGGCGCGCATCTCAGGGATGTCTTCCGTGTCGCCGGAAATGTAAATGCGCTTGCCGCCGATCGTCAGGATGTAGCCATTGCCCAGCCCCCTTGGATGAAAGTTGAGACGACCAGGCGTCGTATTGTACATCGCCACCGCTTCGATGAGGATTCCAGTCGGACTGGCGGTGGCGCCATTCGGCATCACCGTGGTGATGCTCTTGAGAGAACCGGGCATGGCGTCGAAAACATTCTGCGGAGCAAAAATCCTCGTGCTGGGTCCTTTCACCGCCTGGAGGGTATTCGTATCGAAATGATCGGGGTGAATATGTGTGATCAGAAGCAGGTCCGCCGGAGGCAAGCCTTGAAAGGCGATCGCGCCGCCGGTCGGATCGGCATAAATCATTTTGCCGGCCCAGCTCATCACGAAGGTGCCGTGATGGATCGGATGAATGACTACGTCACCTTGCGCCGTCGCCAAGTGATCTCCCGTGAGTGCATTGGTGTCCGCAAGCGCAGCACGATAAAACCGGTGCTGGACGAGGCGTGTGAAAGGGTCCGTGAAAGCGAACAATTGGTTCGTGGCGGCCAAGAACGAAAAGTACTCGCTGTCGGCGGGAGAAACCGTGCGCCAGGTGTCCCATTGTTTTAAGTCGGAGGAGATCTGGATATCGAAGGCTTGGCCGGTGGATGCGCGCATACTCAGATACACTTCCTGGTTCGCGAGGGGTTGGAATTTCAGCCATTGTGGCGGTTGCTGCGCGACCGCCGAATAAGCCAATCCGACTACGAGAAGGCAGAGCAAGGGCGTTGGGCGGGCGTGTTTGAAAATCTCAGTGAGGCTGATTTCATTGGAACAGCGTGGGGTACTCTTCATAGGTGGGTCGGCTGAGTTAATAGATCACCGGAATTTCAGGGTGCAGGGAACTGTTGAAGAGAGCCTCCACGATTTTTTGATCGTGCATTCGGACCATGAACCCACCCCTTCCCCTCCCAGGAGGGGAGCTACTTTTCGCCCGTCGGTTGCAAGTTCCCCTCCTGGGAGGGGTGCAGGGGTGGGTTGGTT
>JACPRI010000080.1 GCA_016190065.1 Verrucomicrobiota bacterium | reverse complement strand
CCGCGATTGTCCAGCAGGCGCAAAAGCTCCAGCAGGCCAATCCGCAGCGGACCTATGCGAATCTGGTGGAAGCCGTCGGCACGAACGATCTGACCCGGTATTTTCCGGGGATCAAAATCAAAGATGAACCCAATCCGAATCGGGCCATCCTGCTCCAGTTGCAGCGCAACTCGGCCGGGCGGATCAAGCTGGGGCTGGACCTCCAAGGCGGCACGTCGCTCCTGGTTGCGCTGGATACGAGCAAACTGGACACGAACAAGACGGCGCACGCCGAAGGCCGGGAACTCGTGCTCTCTCAGGCAGTGGAAGTTTTGCGCCGACGTGTGGACCGCCTCGGCGTTACCGAACCGATCCTCACGCCGGTGGGCGAAGACCGGATTGAGATTCAATTGCCCGGACTATCGGAAGCGGAAAAGGAGACCGCTCGCAATACCCTCAAGAAGGTGGCGTTTCTCGAATTCCGATTGGTACACGAGCGCAGCGCCGAGCAGCTTGCCCAGGGGTTGATCGATCCGGGGTATGAAGTGAAAACCATCAAGCAACGGGCCGGACGCGAAGACCAGCAGGAGGTCCAACGCTACGTCGTCAAAAGGAGAGCCGAGCAGGGTTTGACGGGAAACTACATCGTCCGCGCCGGTGTGGAACCGGACCCGCTCACCAACGAGCCGGAGGTGACGATGCGGTTCAACAGCGAAGGCGCGGTCCTGTTCGAGAAGATCACTAAAGAAAACGTGGGCCGTCAGTTGGCCATCGTGCTCGACGGCGAGCTCTACTCCGCTCCCGTCATCCGTGGGCCCATTGCGGGTGGAAACGCCGTCATTGAGGGCCGATTCACGGTCAAAGAAGCCTACGAACTGGCCTACGTGCTGGAGAATCCCCTGCAGGTTCCCGTCAGCATCCTCCAGGAATACAGCGTCGAACCGTCGCTGGGCAAAGATTCGATCGAGAGCGGCGTTCGTGCTTCCCTCATCGGGACGATCCTGGTGTCCGCGTTCATGCTCGTGTACTACCTGTTTGCCGGACTGGTCGCCAACGTCGCGCTTCTTCTGAACATCATCATTCTGGTGGGCGTCATGTGCTCGATCGACACGACCCTGACGCTGCCCGGCATTGCAGGCATTGTGCTGACCATCGGCATGGCCGTCGATGCCAACGTGCTCATTTTCGAGCGCATGCGTGAGGAATCCGCCGCCGGCAAATCCATCCGAGGCGCGCTGGCCGCCGGTTACGACAAGGCGTTCGGCACGATTCTCGATTCCAACCTGACCACGCTGATCTCGGCCGTGATCCTGATTTTTCTCGGCACCGGTCCGGTCAAAGGCTTCGGCGTCACGCTGGCGGTTGGTATCTCCGTCAGCATGTTCACCGCCCTGGTGGTGACGCGCTTGATCTTTGACTGGCTCCTCTCGAAGGGCTGGCTCAAGTCCGTCCCGATGCTGCAGTTTGTCAAAGAGACGCACATCGATTTTCTCAACTGGGCCAAGCCCGCCTTCGTGGCCTCGTGGCTGCTCATCGCGGTGGGCGTGGCGTGGGGCATCTATCGCGGGCGAGATACGCTGGGGGTGGATTTCGCGGGCGGGGACCGCGTGACCCTGGCCTTCGCCAAGAAGATTGAGGTGGAACAAGTCCGCGACGCTCTGAGCAAGGCCGGAATCGGCGAATCGTTTATCCAGTATCAAAAGGATTTGTCCGGCCTCGTCGCCAGCGAGGTGATTCAGATCACCACGCCCTTCGGCAAGGGGACCAATGTCGTCGATGCGCTCAACCAGAATTTCAACGACGCAAAATTTGAGAAGAAGGGCGAGTACAACGTCGGCCCGACCGTCGGCGCGAAAATCCTGAGAACCGCGCTGCTCTCGACCTTCCTGGCGCTGTTCGGGATTCTGGTGTACGTGGCCTTTCGTTACGAGTTCTCCTTTGCGTGGGGCGCCATCATCGCCATCATCCATGACGTGTTCATGACGACCGGTTGGTTCTGTTTGACCGGCCGGGAATTCAGCGCGCCCATGGTCGCCGCCATTCTGACCATCATCGGCTTCTCCATCAACGATACCATCGTCATCTTCGACCGGATTCGGGAAGATTTGAAACTCGGCATCCGAGGCACGTTCAAGGACGTGATCAATACAGCCGTCAACCAGACGCTGAGCCGGACGATCATTACGTCGGGCACCGTGCTCTTGGCCACGCTCTCGCTCTATGTCTTCGGAGGACCGGTCATCAATGACTTCGCGTTCACCTTCCTGGTGGGCATCCTCACGGGAACCTACTCGACGATCTACATCGCCAGCGCCTTTGTTCTCTGGTGGCACAAGGGCGAGCGCCCCGCCATCGGCCCCGGCTCGCAGGTCGCCCTCGACAACACCGTGACCGCTCGGGCGTGATTCCGGGCGCATGCTTGCACTGGTCGAAATTACGGCGTGGCATTGGACCGGTTTCATCGTTGGAGTCCTGATTTTCGTCGCGCTCGATCTCTTCGTTTTTCATCGCGACACCCACGCGGTCACGTTTAAGGACGCGTTCTTCTGGACGACCGTTTGCTTTATCCTCGCGATGCTCTTCGGCATCGCCTTGATTCCGCTGCGGGGCAAGGAGGAAGCGATGGAATTCATCACGGGTTACATCATCGAGCTGTCGCTTTCGATGGACAACGTGTTCGTCATCGCGCTGATTTTCGCCTACTTCCGCGTGCCGGCCGAATACCAGCATCGGGTCCTGTTTTTTGGCTTTATCGACGCGCTCATCATGCGCGGAACGATCATCGCGATCGGCACGAAGGTGGTGCAGAGATTTCATTTCATTCTCTACATCCTGGGCGCTTTTCTCGTTTACAGCGGCATCAAGATGATTTTCGCCAAGGAAGAAGGCGTTCACCCGGAACGAAATCCAGTCATCCGGCTGGCGCAACGCTTTTTTCCCGTCACCTCGCATTTCGACGGCGCCCACTTCTTCACCCGGCTCAATGGCCGGCTCGCCTTGACGCCGCTCGCGCTGGTTCTGCTCATGGTCGAAACCACGGATTTGGTGTTCGCCGTGGACTCGATTCCGGCCATTTTCGGAGTGACGACCAAGCCGTTCATTATTTTCACTTCGAACATCTTCGCCATTCTGGGATTACGCTCGCTCTACTTCGTGTTGGTGGGCGCTCTGGAGTATTTCCGCTACCTGAAAGCGGGTCTGGCTATCGTCCTGGTTTTCATTGGCGCCAAAATGGTGGGTGAAAAAGTGATCCATATTGACACCGTGTGGTCTCTGGTGATCGTCGCCGGCATCATCATCCTCGCCATCACGGCGTCGATCCTCCGGGCCAAACGCGAACCGCACCGATGAGCAACTCCTCGGATAATTGCTCCGAAGGCCGTGACGTAACGCAGATTTGCAATCTGCCAGTATCGCCCGAAATCGTCGCAGACCGCGCAAATTCTCCTAATCCAACTCTTAATCGTTTGGACATTATCCGTAAACGAATCCCAAAGGGATTTCGACCCAAAGCCCAGGGTTGCGAGGCACGAGCTACCCTGGGTAAATGGACGCACGCGTCTCAACCCCGACGGGGTTGCGTCCGAGCACAAAAGGAAACCTGTGCCACAATCGTTGTCGGTGGTTTACCTCCACCTCGGATTCCCGGCTTCATGCACACCTTCAAAGATTTCATTGCTCTACTGCGGAATGCAATTCCGCGATACGGCAGATTCCAAATCTGCGCTACGCCAAACACATCCGCTGCGCGGTCAGGTCCATGAAATACTCCTGGTCAGTGGCGCCGCCCCAAGCTGAGCTGGCCGATGTGCTGGCCCGGGCCCTGTCCATTTCACCCCTGCTCGCCCAGTGCCTCATCAACCGCGGCTTGAGCGAACCCGAACCGGCCCGGCGCTTCCTCCAGCCTCGGCTCAAGAACTTGTCCGATCCGTCGCTTTTGCCGGGCATGGACAGCGCCGTCGAGCGGTTGACGCGCGCGCGCGAACTCAAAGAGCCGGTCGTGGTTTTTGGCGACTACGATGTGGATGGAGTCACCTCCGCGGCGTTGCTCCTGGAAGTCCTGGAGCAGCTCGGCTGGCGGGTCCATTGCTATCTCCCCCACCGCCTGGAGGAAGGTTACGGCTTGAGTCAGGAAGCCGTGGAGAATTGTCTGGCGAAGTTCCCGACGTCGCTCTTGCTCGCGGTGGACTGCGGTTCCACGGCCGTGGCGCCCATCGCGTGGCTGCGCGACCGAGGCGTCGATGTTGTGGTCCTGGATCACCACCAAATCTCCCATCCCTCACCCGCCGCCCACGCGCTGGTCAATCCGCAGATTCCATCGAACAACGGATCGAGTTTCACCGAACTCTGCTCGGTGGGCATTGCCTTCAAACTCGCGCACGCCCTCGTGAAACGGGCGCGGCAATTGGGCTGGCCCGTCGCTTCGGAGTTCGACTTGCGTCCTTTGCTGGACCTGGTCGCGCTCGGCACGGTCGCGGATATCGTGCCGTTGACGGGCGAGAATCGAATCCTGGTTTCCACCGGACTCGAACGGCTCAACCGCAGCCAGCGTCCGGGCCTGCTGGCGCTTCGCGAGGTGGCCCAAGTCAGCGCGCCCATCGGCGTTTATGAAGTGGGCTTCCAGCTCGCGCCCCGGCTGAACGCCGCGGGCCGGCTCGAAAATGCGCTTCAAGCGCTGGAACTCCTCCGCGCCCGCGACGCGGGCATCGCCTCGAGTCTGGCCCGTGAACTCGACGCGCAAAACCGCGAGCGCCAGAAAATCGAACGTGGCATCTTCGAGGAAGTCGTCGGCGCGGTCCGGGCCCGCTTCAATCCGCAAACGGATTACGTCGTCGTCGAAGGCGGACTCCTTTGGCACGTCGGAGTCGTGGGCATTGTCGCGTCCCGAGTTCTGCGCGAGTTTTACCGGCCCACCATCATCGTCGGCGGCGAAGGTGACGAGTGGCGCGGCTCCGGTCGAAGCATTGAAGGGTTCGATCTCGCCGCCGCCCTGCGCGCGTGCGACGACTTGCTGGTCCGGCACGGAGGCCATGCCATGGCCGCCGGACTGACCATCCATCCCGGCAAGGTGGACGCGCTGCGCAGCCGTTTGAACGAATTGGCGGGGCGCACGCTCCATCCCGACCTGTTGCAGCCGACGCTGCGGTTGGATGCGGAAGTCGCGCTCGCGGACGTGACGATGGACCGGTTGGCCGAGTTGAAGCAACTGGAACCATTCGGACAGAGCAATCCGGCGATTCAGTTCGTCGGGCGCCGCCTCACACATCACCGCCCCGCCCAACGCATGGGCAAGGAACAACAGCATCTGAAAATGTGGGTCACTGACGGCACCGCGGTTCACGAGGCTGTTTGTTGGAATTGTCCAAAAACCGCCGAGGCTGCGGGCCGATTCGATCTGGCGTTCTCGCCTCAGATCAATGATTTCAACGGCCGTTCCATTGTGCAACTGAAGGTGCTCGATTGGGCCGCCGCGTCCTAGAAGCGCTTTCTGCTGTGCGAATCGATTCGCCCTAAACAGTAATCGGTAATTAGTGTTCAGTATTCAGTATGCTGACCGCTGACTGATCACTGATTACTGAATACTGAATACTCTCGACATCCGCCTCTGTCTTCCAAGAATTCCCCGCATGACTTCCGCCATCCTCGTTGCCGCCGGGAAAAGCACGCGCATGGGCGCGGGCGTGGACAAGCTTTTCCTGGCCGTGGCCGGACAGCCGCTGGTCGCGCACACCTGGCAACGATTTGACAAGCATCCAGGCCTCGACGAGATCATCCTCGTGATCCGAGACGAAATGCAGGGCGCATTTCAGCACCTGGCGGCTCAAGCCCAATTCAAAAAGCGATTTCATCTGGTGCCCGGAGGCAAGGAACGACAGGATTCTGTCTGGAACGGATTGAAAGCCGTCTCCTCCAACGCCGACATTGTCGTGATCCAAGATGCCGCCCGGCCTTGCACTTCGCCGCAACTCATCGCCGACACGATCCAGGCGGCTCGCGAAGTCGGCGCGGCGGTCGCGGCGCAGCGAGTCACCGACACCATCAAAGAGTCCGACGGAGGCACGATGGTCCAGCGAACGATTGACCGCTCGCGCCTCTGGGCCGTGCAAACGCCGCAAACGTTCCGGACCGACGTCCTCCGTCGCGCCCTGGCCTTAGTGCGTCAGAAGAGTCTTCTGATCACCGACGACACGGCGGCCTGCGAACTGATCGGCCAGCCGGTCAAATTGGTGGAGAGCGCCGCGCCCAACCCGAAAATCACCTCACCGGCCGATCTGCCTTTTGTCGAACTGCTCCTCAAGACCCTGTAGGGCAGACTTCCAGCCTGCCAGTTCAGGAGGCTTCTTGCCTCGCGAATGACGGGGCGAATGATGCTCCGTCAATCGGCAGACAGATCACCGACAGCTCATGGAGGCATTGCCGGACGCGCTGACGCGCCAGCGTCGGCTTTTCGGCTTTCCAAGGGGAGCGACTATGTTAACTTCCCACAGTCCTTGGACCCACAGCTCACGCTCGGCCCTTTTGCTGCGCCGGTTTTGCCGGGGTTTTTGTAAATGCAGCGAATCCTCGCGGTTTCTGCGGCGTGAGTGGGCACACGGGCAATTCAGGGCGTAGCACAGCGCTGCATGACCAACGACCCGTCAAACGCCGAAACATTGAAAACGGGGCCGCACCCTCCCCCCGTCATCCCGGATCACACGTTGCTCCGGTGCGTTGGCAAAGGAGGTTACGGCGAGGTCTGGCTCGCCCGAAATGTCATCGGAACTTTCCGCGCCGTCAAAATCGTCTTCCGGAAAAGTTTTTCGGACGATCGGCTTTACGCGCGCGAATTCACAGGTATCGAAAAATTCGAGCCGATTTCCCGGACGCATCCGGGCCTGGTCAGCATCCTGCACGTCGGCCGGAACGAACCGGACGGATATTTCTTCTACATCATGGAATTGGCCGACGACGCCGGCGCCAGGGTGGCTGTGGGTTCTTCCGTTGCGTGGCAACGGCCGGCTCGAAAGCTGCCGGACGCCAGTCCTCTCACTCCCAGACGGGAGACCCCAAAGACGCCCCGGACGCCCGTGCTCGAAATCAACCCCGTCGTGTATGCGCCTCGGACGTTGAAGTGCGATCTCAACCGGCCGGGCCGGTGCGTTTTCGAGGATTGCCTGGAGATCAGTCTCTCGTTGGCGAGCGCGTTGAGCCACTTGCACGAGCACGGGCTGATCCACCGGGACATCAAGCCATCGAACATCATTTTCGTCGGAGGCATCCCGAAGATCGCGGACATCGGCCTGGTGACCGAGATCGGGGAAGCGGTCAGTTTCGTGGGCACCCAGGGCTACATCCCTCCGGAAGGTCCAGGAAATCCCGCCGCTGACGTTTATAGTCTGGGCAAAGTTTTGTCCGAACTTCTTCTGAAGGCGGACGACCCCCAGCGTCCGGAGCTTGCGACTCCCCCAGACGAAGGCGCGGAGGCGCCGGCGCTCCGGCGGTTGAAAGAAATCATTCTGAAGGCCGGCGATCCCAATGTTCTTCACCGCTATCAAACGGCCGAAGCCCTCTGCGCCGAGTTGCGGAAACTTAAATCGCTTCAGGAATCGGCGGTTTCCAGGCCGGCCACCGGCAAACGCAAGCTGGCGACCATTCTGTTCACCGACATGGTCGGCTCGACCAAACTGAAGCAGACGTTGGGCGATCGCGATGCCGTGGCGCTGATGCACCATCACCACGCCCTGGTCCGGGAGATCCTCGGCCAATTCCCGGACGCCCAGGAAATCAGCACCGCGGGGGATTCGTTTTTCCTGGTGTTCGTCAAGCCCTCGGACGCGGTGCGGTTTGCTCTGCTGCTCCAGTCGCGGCTGCGGGCCATGAGCGAAACAAGCTCGCACCCAATTCTGGACCGGATCGGGATTCATATCGGGGAAGTCGTGATTGAGGAGCGGGAAGGAGCGCTGAAACCTCGGGACTTGTACGGCATGCAAGTGGACACCTGCGCCCGGGTGATGTCTCTGGCGCAAGGGGACCAGATCCTTCTGACACGCTCGGCGTTCGACAACGCGCGGCAGGCCTTGAAAGGCGAAGCGCTGCCGGCGCTTGGGCCGGTGAGTTGGCTGAACCATGGCCTCTATCAACTCAGAGGCGTGGAGGAACCCTTGGAAATCTGCGAAGTCGGCGAGACGGGCAAAGGCCAACTCTCCGCCCCGCCGGATTCGGAAAAGGTGCAGCGGATCCTTCCCATCTCTTCGGAACCTCGATCGAACCGGCGCTTGAAACGGATCTTGACGGCTCCCGTCCCTTCGGGATGGAGGCGGGCCGCTCTCGTCCTGGGATCGGCGCTGGTGTTGATTCTGGCTACGCTGATCTTGTTTCCGATCAATGTCGGCAAGTGGCTGCGAAGCCAGGCTGCGTCGGAGGAGAAGCAACTCGCGGTGCTTCCATTCACAAACGTCGGTGGAGATCACACGAACCAGGAGTTTGGCGACGGTCTGGTCGAAACGATCACCACGCAGCTCACGCAATTGGAGCGCTTTCAGGGATCGCTCTGGGTCTTGCCAATGGCCGAGGTGCGCAAAGAAGGCATTACCAGCGCCAGGGAAGCGCGAAGAGCGTTTCGGGCCACGCTGGTGCTAACGGGAAGCGTGCAGAGGAAAGACAATCGCTTGCGCCTGACAATCAACCTGGTGGACGCGAAAACTCTGAGGCAAATGCGCAGTTGTGTGATCGACACACCCGTCGAAGACGTTTATGCGCTCCAAGATGGCGTCGTTCGTGAAGTGGCGAGCCTGTTGGAACTGGAATTTCCTCCGGTGGCGCAGCGGCTCCTGCGGAGCGGGCAAACGAGGATTCCGACCGCTTACGAGATGTATCTGCAGGGATTGGGCAAAATGGCGCGGTTTGACAAGTCCAGTGACATCGATTCCGCGATCTTGAGTTTTGAGAGGGCGATCCGAGACGACTCCACGTATGTCCTGGCGTACGCCGCACTCGGAGAAGCTTACTGGAGAAAATACAGCGCGACGAAGGAGACGAACTGGATTGAGAAAGCACGGCAAAACTGCGCCCGCGCCCTCAAGCTCGACGAACAGTCGGCACCGGCTCACGTGACTCTGGGGATCATTTACGCGGGAACCGGGAAGTACGAGGAAGCCGCCAATGAATTTCAACAAGCCCTCAGGCTGGACCGACGCAACGCGGATGCGTGTCGTGAACTGGCTCGCGCCTATGAAAGAACCGGACGCCTGCAAGACGCCGAAGCCACGTTTCAAAGAGCCATCAACCTGCGACCCGGCTACTGGGCCGCTTACAACGAACTCGGGGGCTTCTACTGGCGAAACGGACGCTACGCCAAAGCAGCGGAATCGTTCCGCCGCGTGACGGAGATTACGCCGGATAGCTATTTGGGTTACCGAAATCTCGGCGGCATTCAGGCGCTCATGGGAAAGTACGAGGAGGCCGTCGCCCCGCTCGAGAAATCTCTGGAAATCCGAAAGAACCCTCATGCCTACTCCAATTTGGGCACGGTGTATTTTTTCCAGGGCCGCTACACCGAAGCGGCTCGCATGTTCGAGGAAGCCGTGCGGATGCCGGGCGCCGACAGCCGGCTGTGGGGAAATCTCGCGGATGCCTACCGGTTCATTCCCGGCTCCATGCGGAAAGCGTCCGAGTGCTATCGCAAAGCCATCGAGATGGTCGAAAGCGATCTCGCCGTAAACCCGCTGAATGCCGATGACCTCGCTCGCCTCGCCGTTTATTGGATTGGTTTGGCGGACCGAAAGCGGGCCCTGGAGCAAATTGAAAAGGCCGTGCCCCTGGCGCCCAAAAACGTGAACGTGCTCTTCAAGGCCGCGCTCGTGTACGAATCGGCCGGCGACCGGGCTCGTGCGCTTCAAACTCTCGAATCAGCTCTCCAAGGCGGTTACTCGTTCCCGGAAACGCGGAGCCATCCGGATTTGGCGGCCCTTCGCCGGGATCCACTTTACACGACGCTAGCGAGCTCGTTCGAAAACTCAGCAACAGTTCAAACCAAAACTCGAGAACCATAAGGAACATATCATGACAAGAATCGACCGGAGCAAAGACATCATAGAAATCCACGTCCAATCAGGAAAAATCAAATGCAAATATAAATCCGACGGAAGTTCTGCCGACACTCATGAAGCAAGCCGGGGTGAATATGTGAGATGGTCCTGTGCGGACGGCAATTACACAATTGTCTTCGGCATGCACACGCCTTTCGCCAATCCCACCTATTCAAAAAAGAAAAACGAATTGCTGAGTATTCCCGTGGACCTGCGCGCAAAGCGGAGGGAAACTTTCAAGTACTCCGTGGTTGTCGAACGTGGCGTCAACGATCATGTCGTGCGCGATCCGGAGATTGTGATTGACTGAAAGCCCAGGGCCAGAGCCGAAAGTCCAAGCCGGTCTGACCGGGCCGCGAGGCGAGGCACGGCTGCAACTTAACTTAGGTCGGGAGCCTCGCCAGCGCGGCTTCACGCTCCAGCAAGGTGGGATGCGAGTAGTAGAATCCGCTGTAGAGCGGGTGCGGCGTCAGGTTGCTCAGGTTTTTTTCCGTGAGCTTCCTGAGCGCGCTCCGAAGTGAATCCGGTCCGCCCATCGCGAGCGCGGCATAAGCGTCCGCTTCGTATTCGTGGCGCCGCGACATCGCATTCGCCAGCGGGGAGAACCAGAACGTGACGGCTCCGCTCAACAGCGCGAACAGGAGGAGCGCCGCCGCGATGCTGCCCGGCACAAAACCGAACGCGGCACAGAACCACGCCTGCTTCGCCAGCCACGCGAGAGCGTAAAAGCCGATCAAGAGGGACGCCGCGCCGAAGGCTAGCATCTTCGGAACATGCCCCTTTTTCCAGTGGCCGATTTCATGGGCCAGCACGCTCTCCAATTCGAGTTCCGCCAACTCCTGGACCAGCGTGTCGAACAGAACAATTTTCCGGAATCGCCCGAACCCAGTGAAGAACGCATTCGAGTGGCGGGAGCGCTTGCTGCCGTCCATGACCTGGATGCTCGCCACGCGAAAACCGGTCCGCTCCGCCAGCGCGTACAACCGGTCACGCAGGCTGCCGGACGAGAGCGGAGAGAACTTGTTGAACAAGGGCAGAATGACGCTCGGGGCCAGCACGATCATGAGCAGTTGGAAGCCGAGCACGCTCGCCCACGCCCACAGCCACCATGCCGCTCCCGCCCAATCGACGATTTTCAGGATGAGGGCAGTCAATGGATAGCCGAGCGCGAATGCGAGCAGCAATCCCCTGGCGCGATCGGTCCACCAGAGTTTGGGTGGCGTGGTGTTGAAACCGAAGCGATCTTCGAGATGGAACTGTGCGTACCAGTCAAACGGCAAACCCGTTAAAGTCAACGCCACGCCCGTCGCAAAAACAAATCCGGCCATTGACCAAACAGAATTGCCGAACGTCGCGGTGAAGAATTGGAACACTTGAGGCAAGCATCCGCTGAACAGCACGACGAGCAGAACGACTGAGTCGTAGGTTTCCTCGATCTGATTGAGGCGGCTCTTTGCCAGGGTGTATTGCACGGATTTGGCGTAGGCCGCATCATCCATGAGACCTTTGAACGCTTCCGGGATGGCGCTGGCATGCCTTAGCAGATGTTTCTGATTCAAGCGTTCCAGCCAGAACTCCACGCCCCATCTGGACACGATCAGGAACAAGACGATCAAGCCCGCGCACGATGTCGAATCCATAAGCGGTTCGAGTATGTTCAGAAGCAAGGCGAGGAATCGAGCTTAAGGAGATGTGAGGCTGGACACGCCGGCCACTCAATGTTATGAGCGGTGAACCATGAACGCCTTGCATCTGGTAAGGACGGATTCCACTCCGTCCCTGACTCTACTCAACGATCGAAAAAACACTGTCAGGGACTCGGTGGAACGCGTCCTTACTGGTTCATGGTCTGTGCGCACGGGTAGGAAGACGTGTCGGCTTTCCACGACCGCCCGCGTGCGGGGCTTTACCCTGATTGAACTGCTGGTTGTGATCGCGATTATCGCCATTCTGGCCAGCATGTTATTGCCCGCTCTGGGAAAGGCCAAAGCCAAGGCCCAAGCGATTGCCTGCGTCAGCAATCTCAAGCAACTCGCGCTCGCCACGCGCCTGTATCAAGATGATTTCGGCCAGCGTTACCCGTGGACTTTCACCGGCACGGCCAATGGGGTCGATCAAACGAATTGGTTCAGTTACACCTTTCCTTATCAACAGACGAAGAAGCTATTGCTCTGCCCGGTGCGTCCCAAAAAGACCCGCGTCAATGTCGGCCCGTTTAAGATCAGTTCGGAAGGGGAGTTGATTTACTCGATGGACGGTCTGTTCGGCAATTACGCGGCGAACTATCGGCTCGGCGGCTCGTGGGGTTTTTGGAGCATCCGCGGCTTGACCGACGCCAACGTCGCCAACCCTTCGGGAACCATCCACATCGTCGATGGCGGGACCGCTCCGGCCAACACGAAAGACCCCGATAAGTGTATCACGCCGGCTTCGCTGCGAAAGCCGGGCTGCTGGATCGTTCATGACGTCGCCAACGACGCCCCCTGCGTTGGCTGCGTCGCTTCGCGCGATGATCCGAACTGGGGCGGTCCGGATCCCCGTCACAATGACCGGAGCAACAACCTTTACACGGACGGCCATGTGGATGCGAAAAAGACCCGAGAGTGGTACTGGGCGTCCACGCCCTGGCTGAATCCTGTCGAAGGCGGGCGTTAGAAGATCGGAGCATTGTCGGCAAATCTATTCTTTGATCGGATCCATTTACTTGCGGCTGGCGCCGCCGCTTTCGCTCAGCAACCGGGGGAGAAGCTCTGGGAGTTTCTCAAGCCTTCGGCTTGAACTGCGACTTCGCGGCGAACTCGGTGCCGAATACCGGATCGAGTTTTCGGAGGACTTGAAATCGTTGAGTTGAATTGGATGCCATGGCCAGATCGTGCTTGGCGCAGGTGTCACGCAAAGTCATAAATGGTCCGCATGCGTTGGACGACATTATCGAGATG
>JACPRI010000079.1 GCA_016190065.1 Verrucomicrobiota bacterium | reverse complement strand
GTCGGAGTGCGGGGACGGGGCGAGAGCGAATCGAAGCTTTCATGGCCGCATTATCACCGCGATGGGTCGTGCCGGCAACGAGAACCATTCCGTGATCTGAGCAACTCGGCGATACGGCCAATTGAAATCTGAGCTGCCGCCTGATGACCTTTTGCATTCTGGCAGAGGAAGTGCTTGATTTTTGCTCGTGAAAGCCTGGATGACGGGGATGCCTTGGCGTGGCCAGCGAGCGGTTTTCGCGGTGCTCTGCTTCGCTCTTCAATGGACTGGCCGTGGAAGTCCGGGCGTTCCGGCCGCGACGCAACCGCATGCCCAGCGCGAAGCCGGAACGAATGGCCCGCCTCCATCCGGGATCATCCTGGCGCGCTCCGCTCAGCCGGCCGCACTGGCGGCCCTGAATCGTCTCCAAGCTTTGGAATGGGCCGACCAAACGCGTCAGACCATTGCGCCCACGATGCACTTGGTGGAGACGGAGCACTTCCTCATCCTCAGCGCCTGGAACTCCTCGAACGACGCCGCATTGGCGAGGATTTGCGAGGAAATGTTCGCGAAGCTGCGGGCGCAATTCAATCTGTCCAAGACAGAGCCGGTTTGGATCGGGAAGTGCCCCATCTATATCTTCTGGGAACCGGCCCACTTCCTTCGGTTTACGAAGGAGGTGGATCGCGTGTCGCGATCGAACGCCTTCGCGTCCCATGCGGATGGCTATCACGCGACACGCGGGGCCTTCTCGCACATCGTGATTAATGGCGTCCGAGAATTCGGGACTTCGAAAGCGGAGGCGACCCGGAGGTTCTACGAAGTGCTGGTGCATGAAGGGACGCATGCGTTCATGAACCGCTTGATTTCCAACCGGTCCGTCGCCCGCTGGGTCGAGGAAGGGTTGGCCGATTTCATGGCGGCGACGCTGGTTCCGATGTCGGACGCCACCCGCAAACATATTGAAGGGGCGCGTCATGGCCTTCGCCGGTCAAGCCTGGTCGAGCGGCTCTTCGAGAAGAAGGAATTGTCTGCGGTCGATTACGGGATCGCCCAGAGCCTGGTGCGTTACTTGATCCAGACGAACCCCGGCGCCTTCATCCGGTTCGTCGAGCTAATGAAGAACGGGGCGGCCGAGTCGGAAGCTTTGGCTGGCGCGTACGGGTGGTCGCGGACCGAGCTGATCCGGAACTGGACGATTTACACTCAGAAAACTCTGGGCCGGCAGCGTTCCTGAATCGGCCGGCGGCTTTCAGTCAAAAGAGCGCTTCAGTGAACCCGGGCGCGGCTGACGCGAAGGCGGAGCCTCTCGAGTTCCTGTTGCACGGCGTGATTGCGCGCCGCTTCGACGCGTACCTTGGCCTGTTCATCGCCCGCCAATTCCAGAGCCGCGGTCACGACTTCCCACCCCGACTCGCGCCGATGAATCTCAAAACCGTGCTCGATAAGCTTGCCATTCTTCTTCTGCGTGCGCGCCACTGGTACGAAAACCCGCTCGTCCTTTTCCAGCCGCTGCAGCGCTTCCATTTTGCCGTGAGGAATATTAACGGCCTGGGCGTGGTCGTCAGTCGCCTGAATCCAGGGTTGTTCGCCCATGGTCTGGCGGGTGTCGTTGAGCAGGATCCGGAGTTGTTCCGCGCTGATGATCGTGTGCATGGCGGCATTTAACCGAGGGAGGCCCGGAGGCGTCAATCGCGATTCTTTTCGCCTGCTTTTCTCCTTCCCGTGGCCGCCGCTTTCCCTATTGTCGAGGCGCTGAAACAACCATGAGCAGCGCCGGATCCAGCTTCTACGTCACAGGCGGCACGTTGCAGCAGGACGCGCCCTGTTACGTGGAGCGCCAGGCAGACCGCGAACTGTTCGACGGCCTGCTCAAGGGGGAATTCTGTTACGTGCTCACCTCCCGGCAAATGGGGAAGTCGTCCTTGATGGTGCGCACGTCCAACAAACTTCGCGTCAAAGGCATCAACGTGGCCGCGCTCGACCTGACCGCCATTGGCCAAAACCTGACGCCCGAACAATGGTACGACGGCCTGGCGCTCCGGCTGGGACGCCAGTTGAAGCTTGAAGACGAATTCGAAGATTTTTGGAAAAAGAACGAGCGCGTCAGCCCGGTCCAGCGGTTCTTCTCCGCTCTCCGCGACGTCGCGATGGCCAGTCGTCCCGGCCCGCTCGTCATCTTCGTCGATGAGATCGACACCGTCCGAAGCCTTCCGTTTTCGACCGATGAATTCTTTTCCGCCATTCGCGAGTGTTACAATCGCCGGACGGAGGACCCGGAGTTCAACCGCCTGACGTTTTGCTTGCTGGGCGTCGCCACGCCGAGCGATCTGATTCGGGATACGAGGACCACGCCGTTCAACATCGGTCGCCGGATCGAGTTGAATGATTTCACGGAAGGCGAAGCGGCGCCGCTGGCCAACGGGTTGGGCAGAGAATCGCGCATCGCGGCGAAGTTGCTGGAGCGCATTTTGTATTGGACCAACGGACACCCTTACCTGACGCAGCGTCTCTGCCAGTCCGTCGCGGATGATCCCGCTGTGACGTCGCCGGGCGGAGTGGATCGATTGTGTGAGACGCTCTTTCTGTCGCATCGCGCGCGCGAACGAGACGACAACCTGTTGTTCGTGCGCGAACGTTTGCTGCGGAGCGAAACGGAATTGGCCAGCTTGCTCAGTCTCTATGAAAAGGTCCGCGCGGCCAAACGAGTGCGCGACGAGGAGACCAACCCGTTCGCCGGGATTCTGCGTTTGTCCGGCATTGCGCGGGTGGTGAACGGCTATCTCGCGGTGCGGAACCGGATTTACGCGCACGTGTTCGACCGGAAGTGGGTGGCGGCCAGCATGCCCGACCAGGAACTCCGGCGGCAGCGGGAGGCGTTTCGCAAAGGCATCTTGCGGGGCGTCGCGTTCGCCACCGTGCTGGTCGTGGCGGGAGTTTTTCTGTCTCGCTGGGTGAAGCAGAAGGTCGAGGATTTGCAGGAACAACAAGCGATTCAAAATCTGGGCGCCGTGTACAACGGCCTGAGATCGTACGAAGATCACGTGGTCGTCAGGACAGACATTCAAATGCAGGGGGCCAAGGTCATCACGAGCGGATTAGCCAGCCTCGCTCTGGAGAAACCCAATAAACTCTATCTTCGTTACAAGAAGGAAATGGGCATCGGCGAAACGGACGTCCATATCGTGTGTGACGGAACGAAGCTCGTGGTCTTTATGCCGCTGGCCAAAGAGTATCTCGTCCAGGATGCGCCGGGATCGATGGCGCAGATTTTCAGCCAGGTCGACCGCATCCCCTACGTCGATCTCCCTGAGCCGCTTTACCAGATCCTCGCGAACGATCGCCCGCAGCAGGTCCTGCTCGAACAAGCTCGAAATGCCCGGGTCGTAGGGCGCGAAGAGTTGGGGGACGGGAAAACGTACGTGGTGCGCTGGGGACGCGATGATTCTGCCTCACCGGAAGCGGGCGGGACTGGCGCCACGAACTCCCCGCTCCCCTACCCAGTCCGGGCTTGGATCGATCAAGAGAACGGCGCGATCCGGCAGATTGTTCAGAATCTGTCGGGCGTCGTCACCGACACGATGGTGCCTGATTTGACCGGGCCCGGTTTTCGCCGCGTCGCTTTGAAAGGGTTGATCAACACCACGACGCACACGGGCGTTCGCATCAACCCGGAATTCCGTCCGGAAACTTTCACCTTCACTCCGCCACCGGACGCGCGGCAGGTCCAGTTCTTCGAGTCCACTCGAAGGCTTGCGACCCGCTC
>JACPRI010000078.1 GCA_016190065.1 Verrucomicrobiota bacterium | reverse complement strand
GGACGAGGTTCTGGCGGAGTTCAAGCAGTGGCACACGACTCGTGAAAGCGCCGCTCGCGATTAACGCCACTGGGTTGAATCCGCACGCTCCGAACCCTTGTCGTGTTTGGCTTTCAGGCAGGATTTTTTTCTTTTCATCTTTTCACGGACAACCATAATTCTGCTCGAGGCGAAACATGTGGAGTGGAGGGGAACCCGGAGACGATTCCCTGCTCTCCCAAAAGCAGCAGCGTAATTCTCGAATCAGGAAGACTGAGTGCTCCGTCAATTCGTGAAACCCCACTTGCGAAGAACTCATTGGCTCCTGCTCCTGGCATTTGCCGGCGTGCTCTGGCTCGCCACCGTCCGTCTCACAAAAATCAGTGATGTGAATTCGGGCCCCAATGAAATCCTGGGAAAAACGACCAGCCCGAGTTCCGGCCTGACGAATGCCTCCAAGACTCGGCGCGTCTCGACTGGCGCCACAGCAAGCATCTCCACCAACTCCAGCGGAACGCTGGAACTGGCCTTCCAGGAGGCGTTGAGCCGATTGCGGACCGACCGCAAGCCGGAGAAATCCAGAGTCCTGATGCAAACTTTGATGGATCAAGTAAAGGCGTCCGGTTTTGAGGCCGGCTCGACCAGGGCCATCCTGCGCTTTTTGGATTCAGGACAGGATGAAGCGACCGGGCTCGCCTTCACGGTTGGGGCAAAGCATGCGCTTGTCGAAGCTCCGACGTTGCGGACTGCGGCGTTGGACTGGCTGGGCCAGCTTGATCCCGTCGCGGCTGCCAACTACTCAATACGAATCTTCGAGGCGATGTCGTCCCCGGAGGAATACGCGGTCGCCTTGCGCAATTTCGCTCGAGGCTGCCCGACTCAACGGGATGAACTCCGCTCTTACTTCGATCGCCTGCGGACCCACCAGCCCTGGGCAAGCCGACCCACGCCGGGTTTTCTCGAGGCCTTCGATGTGGTTCCATATTTGGCGGACCCCGCCTTTCTCCAACCGCTTGCCTCACTCCTCTCGACTTCCTCGTCCACGGCCCTCCGCCACGCTGCTCTTGTGGCGCTGGACCGACTGGTGATTGTCAATCCGTCGTCTGTCCTGGCGGATCTAATTGAATCCAACAGGCTCGAAGATCAACCGCAGATGCGCGCGGCCTTCGTCGCCCGATCGGACATCCGCGATCCTGGCCAGCGCCAGGCGGTCGAGCGATACCTGGAATCCTCAGGCCTTTCGGAATTGGAGCTGGACTATTTTGTCAGCTTGTTTCCGAATGCCAACCGCTTCGTCTCGCACAACTTGCTGACCGATTCCAGCATGCCATCACTGGCCCAGATCGCCGCGCTGGATGTGGCTGCGTTGACGCGAGTCCGCGTCTGGCAAGCGGAGCCGAGGTTCCGGCGGTGGCACGCCAAGCTCGAACGGCTGGCCACGCGATTGCAGGAACAAGTGGAGAGCGCAAACCGGGGCGGTTATTGGCCGTCCCGGTGAGCGCAGGAATCCTGAAGTCGAGATCGCATGGACACTCAGAATGAATGAAGGAGTTTATGAAGCGTCCCACTCACCCTTTATGGATTGGTTTGTTCTGTCTTTTGCCAGTCGCTCTGCGAGCGGACGTGCGCCCCGTCCCGCTGGTCAGTTCGCAAGTGGAAACGACTCCCTACCGGTTCACTGGCCTGATCATCGCGAACGCCGACAGATTCGGGAGTGGAGCAGTCATCGGCCACCCGAACATTGTCTTGAGCTGCGCGCACGTGCCGTACGACGCTGATTTCGATCTCAATCCCTGGTTGGGGCCTGTTTACTGGATTTGGAAGCCCCACGGCTCGGATTTCCAGAATTGGCCAACCGCAAAGAAGTTTCGCGGTTATGCCAAGTTTAGCGGTTACCAATTCATCAGTGAAACCTCCACGGTAGATCACCCAGGGAAACGCATTTTCGATTTCGTGGCGTATTATGCCTTTGAGAACCTTGCTGCCGGAGCGTATGGCGGCGCATGGACAAACGGCGTTGCGGTCTTGAACACTTTGGCGCCAAAGATGGCGACGGGATACCCCAGCGGCCTCTATGCCGAGGGGCATCCGGACGCCTACAAGATGCACGTCACGGGTCCGTTCTACACGCCCTTGGGGGTGGGGCAAGGGCCCAGCATGATTGTGGACGGTGTAGCGAGCGGCTCCGGCAACAGCGGCGGCCCGCTCTGGGTGCAAGACAGTGTGTCAGGAGCCTGGCTCGCGGCCGGCGTGGTGATCACTAAGGCCAATAAACTCGAAGGCGCCTCGATCAACGGACTGGGCGTAAGAGCCCTGGATGCGGATGCCTGGAGCTTGATTACCGAAGCGCTCGGCGCCGCGCCTCCCCCGAATGACAACTTTGCCGGGAAGATCAGTTTGGCAGGGATTCCTATCTCAGTGACCGGCTCCAACCTTGGCGCGGGCAAGGAAAGCGGTGAACCGGACCACGCGGAACAGGTCGGCGGCAAATCGATCTGGTGGACCTGGACCGCGCCAGCAAGTCAACGAGTGACCATCGATACCGTAGGCAGCTCATTCGACACCGTGCTGGCTGTCTATACCGGCAGCACCCTTTCAAACCTGAACCCCGTTGAAAGCCATTTTGGAAATCTGGAGCACAACTGGAGCCGGGTCACTTTCTCAGCCAGTTCCGGTACCACTTATCATATCGTCGTGGACGCCTATGCTTCGGTCGGCGGCGATGTTGTGCTCAACATTTTGGCGCCCCCGTTGAATGACGATTTTCTCTGGCGCATCCCTCTGGCGGGTTCAGAAGCGCGGGTGACTGGCTCCAACGTCGGTGCCGGCAAGCAAAACGGCGAACCGCAACACGCCGGCGAGCCTGGTGGCTATTCTGTGTGGTGGACCTGGACTCCGACAGTTGCCGGCACCGTAACCATCGACACCCAGGGCAGTGAGATCGACACGCTGCTGGCCGTCTATACCGGTGAATCGGTGTCCACCTTGGTCCCCGTAGCAAGCAATAACGACGGGGACTTCAGAATCACGAGCTTGCTGAGCTTTGTCGCGGAAGCCGGAAGGGCTTATCACATCGCCGTTGATGGAGTCGAAGGTGAGACTGGGTCCATCGTTCTCAACCTCCGCCAAGGTCTGCACTTTCGGCGGCAACCGGACTCAGAAACCGCCGCCGTTGGCGCCACCGCGTTTTTGGGAGTCACCGCCGGCGGCTCGGCCAATCTCCGGTATCAATGGAGGAAAAATGGCCTGGACTTGCCTGGGGCGACGAATTCGTTCCTTTCGATCACTAACATCCAAAACACGCATGCCGGCGCGTACAACGTGATGATCAGCGGAACCAACGGGACGGCCTTGAGCGACAGCGCCGCGCTAAAGGTGATTCCTCAGTACATTTTCACCACGTTGGCCGGCACACCCCGTAGTGGAAGCACCGACGGAAAGGGCGCAGCAGCCGGTTTCTTTGGACCAAGTGGCACGGCACGAGATGCAGCCGGAAACCTTTATCTAGCGGACAGCGGGAACAACACGATCCGAAAAATCACTCCGGATGGGGTCGTCAGCACCATCGCGGGATCCCCCGGCGTCAAAGGGAACGTAAACGGAATAGGCAACGCGGCCCGCTTTGACGTTCCGCTCGGCGTCGCAGTGGATCCCGGGGGTAACGTTTATGTTGCGGATTTCTACAATCATCAAATCCGGAAGATTGCATTGGACGGAACCGTAACCAGCCTGGCGGGTTCGACGAGGAAGACCGCCGGCAGTAACGACGCCTCGGGCAGTTTGGCGCGGTTCTACGGGCCCAGCAGTGTCGCGCTGGATGACGCGGGCAATCTCTATGTCGCCGATACCTACAACCACACCATTCGAAAAATCACCCCGCAAGCGGCGGTCAGCACTCTGGCTGGCAAAGCGGGAATTCGCGGCAGCTTCGACGGTTCAGGGAGTGTGGCTCGCTTTGCCTTTCCACGTGGCGTCGCCGTGGATACTTCCGGCAACATCTATGTGGCCGACTCGGGCAACGCGACGATCCGAAGAATTACCTCTGACGGAATTGTGAGTACGATCGCCGGCAGCGCTGGGATCACCGGCACCGTGGATGCTTTCGGTCAAGGAGCTTTGTTTATCAACCCACACGGAATCGCCGTGAATTCCTCAGGTGTTCTGTACGTGGCCGATTCATCCGCTCACACAATCCGAAGAATCCCTACAAGCCCCACCAGGAACGTCCTGTTCAACTCCAGCACGCTCGCGGGAATCCCCACTAAAAGCGGCCACATGGATGGCCCTGTCGAGACGGCGACGTTTAACATCCCGACGGGCATCGCCGTAGATAACACCGGCGCCGTGTATGTCGCAGAAACTGGTAATCACACCATTCGCGTTATCAGTCCCTCAGATGTTGTCAGCACGCTGGCAGGAAGGTCCGGCACCGGGAGCGCCGACGGTCCGGGAAGCACAGCATTGTTCGCCAGTCTGGATGGGATGGCGGTTGACAGCTCGGACAACGTCTATGTCGCGGATGTCGCAAACCACACAATCCGCAAGATTACACCCGATGGCGGCGTGAGCACTTTGGCGGGGATGCCCGAAAACGCGGGGAGCGCCGACGGCCTCGGACGTGACGCCCGCTTCAACCATCCGGAGAGTCCGGCCGTGGACAAAGCCGGGAGTGTTTACGTGGCGGATGCCTGGAACCACACCATTCGGAAAATTACGCCGAATGGATTAGTGAGTACGCTCGCGGGAAAGGCAGGGATGCACGGAAGCACGGATGGTCCCGGGTCTTCGGCGCGTTTTTTCTACCCGTTCGCCGTAGCATTGGACAGCGCTGGCGTGATTTACGTCGCTGATGGGTACAATCACACCATTCGAAAGATCACACCAGATGGATTGGTCAGCACACTCGCGGGAACGGCGGGTGTGTACGGCCACACGGACGGTTTCGGCAAAGGCACGCGGTTCAGTGGTCCGGAGGGCCTGGCAGTCGATGCGGCGGCCAACGTGTATGTGGCGGACTTTGGAAATCATGTGATTCGAAAAATCAGGCCCGACGGCCTCGTCACGACGTTCGCCGGAATTGCCCGAGAGGCCGGAGGATGGGATGGCATAGGGACTGAGGCGGCTTTGGACAGTCCGACCGGGATCGCAGTCGATAATGAAGGCAATCTTTACGTATCGGACAGCGGCAACAACAGCATCCGGATGATCACACCTGCCGGCGTCGTCAGCACTCTGGCCGGTTCGCTCTGGGATGATCCTGGCAACAAGGACGGGAGCGCTTCCGAAGCCAGGTTCAGCAGCCCGTACGGACTGGTCGTGGACAGGAAAGGGAATGTTTATGTCTCCGACAGTGGGAACAACATTGTTCGCAAAGGCTCTCCGCAGCTCGTTGCCAAGAAAGCCCAAACGATTGATTTCGCTGTTTTGAGCAGCCGAACTTTTGGCGACCTGCCTTTCAGTGTGGCCGCAAGCGCAAGTTCCGGCTTGGCGGTTCAACTGACAGTGGTCTCGGGGCCGGCGGCCATCAGTGGCAACACCGTGACGTTGACGGGGGCCGGGACAGTGACGATCCGCGCCGCACAAACGGGGAATGCAGAGTTTGGCGCCGCGGCTGAAGCGGAACGGTCGTTTCAAGTTGCCAAGGCGCGCCAGACGATCACGTTTGAGCCAATCAGCGACAAGCTCCTAAGCAGTCCTCCCTTTGGATTGGTGGCTTCCGCGAGTTCTGGACTACCCGTGAGCTTCTCCGTTGTCAGTGGACCAGCCGCACTGTCCGGCATTACTCTGACACTCTCTGCCGCGGGCGTGGTCACGGTGCGGGCTTCGCAAGCAGGAGACCTTAATTACGAGGCCGCGCCCAGTGTGGAGCGAACTTTCACCGTCGCTTCAAACAGCCGTCCACCGACGGCACGGTTGAGCACTTTACCGTCTATCATCGTTGCGAGCGCCACGCCGCTCGAAGTATTGATCACTTACTCCGACGATGCGGCCATCAAATCGGCCACGCTCGACAGCAAGGATATTCGGGTAACTGGGCCGAACGGGTACAACCAATTGGCTGTTTTTGACTATGTCGATATCGGCGGCGACGGGACTCCCCGAACCGCTGCATATCATATCGACGCTCCCGGTGGCCTGTGGAGCAGCACGGCCAACGGCTCTTACACGGTGCGCATGGAACCGGAGCAAGTGAGCGACATCGGAAATGAGACTGTCGCGGCCACCGTGTTAGGTTCCTTTGAAGTCATGATTCCGGCGCCACCAACTTTGGCCCCCCCCGCCATCACCAAACAGCCTCAGAGTCAAACAGTCACCGTGGGGGCGAATGTCATATTTACGGTGGCCACCAGTGGTTCCGAGCCCCTCGCTTTCCAATGGCACTGGAATGGCGCGCCCATTCCAGGAGCGACGGCGTCCGACCTCGTGCTGCGCAATGTCCAGCAAAGTGACGCGGGAAATTACTCCGTGTCTGTTAGCAACGCCGTCAAGTCCGTGACGAGCGAACCAGCCTCCCTAAAGGTCAACCCCGTGATCGCAGCGCCGACCATCACGGAGCCGCCGCGCGATCAAATGGTAAACGTGGGCGAGACTGTGAAGTTTAGCGTGACCGCGACCGGCACTGCGCCGCTCGCTTATGCGTGGCAATTCAATGGCAGCACGCTGTCCGGTGAGATCACTCACACTCTCACCCTGACGAACGTGCAGACTTCTAACGCCGGCAACTACACCGTCGCCGTCACCAACGAAGGAGGCCAAGCTCTGAGTGCGCCGGCAAAGTTAACCGTTCTCGATCCGCCGCCAATCGTTAAGCGTCCACCGAACGATGACTTCAGAAATCGCATTCTGCTTTCGGGCCCAATGATCCTGGCCGATGGTTCAAACTTCGACGCGAGCCAGGAAACGGGTGAACCTAATCACGCCGGCAAGCCCGCGACGAAATCCATCTGGTGGTCCTGGACTCCCGTGCATTCCGGAGTCGTCACAATCAGCACGGCGAACAGCGCCATCGACACGCTGCTTGGTGTTTACACCGGAACGGTCGTCACGAACCTTGTTGCAGTCGCCAGCAACGACGATGATCCCCAAGGCGGCAGCACGAGCCTCGTGAGTTTCCAGGCCCAAGCCGGAACGCAATATCATATCGTCGTGGACGCCTTCGGCGGCGAGGCCGGAGTGATCAAATTGAAGATTCTCCTTGAGACTCCTAAACCCTCTCTCCGAGTCGAGGTGTCCGGGAGGAACCTGGTCCTCAGTTGGCCGACGAATCACGTCGGGTTCGTCGTAGAGGCGACGGACAGCCTCACATCGGCTGTCTGGACTGAAGTTCGAATCACGACGGCAACCATTGGCGACACGTTCTCCGCCAAAATACCGATCCAGGCTGATCTCAAGTTCTACCGGCTGCGGGAACAATAGGACGTGACAGATCGCGTTCATGTGGCGATCACCTGTGGAGTGCCGTCGGCTGACGGCGTAACCTTAATTAATTAACCTTTTGGTCAGGGGCAGCGAAAGTTGCAGATCGATCCACTCGCAAGCCGGGTACGCGCCGCTTTCAAGTTCCCTGATGATCTGCATCAGCCGCAAGAACCGCTCTATCGGATCGCCGCGTCTCGATTCAAAGCCGAGCTGATAGCCGTTGTAGCACAGGTCAAATCCCATCTTAAATTGAATGCTTCTGCGATCCGGTCGGGATGGTTCCCGACAATGTGCCGCAAAACTTCCAACGCCTCCTCGTACCGGTCCATAGGTGAATAGTATGGTGGAAGCAAAACCCATGCGTATTTTGCGAAATGTCCGGCTCATTGACGAATCGAGTTTGAGGTTACCTGTATATGACACGCCAGGTCTGGAATTTATTAGACGCTCTATGGTAAGGACGCGTTCCACCGCGTCCCTGATATTGGTGTTTCGATCGCGGAGTAAAGTCAGGGACGGAGTGGAATCCGTCCCTACCAGGTTCATAGGAAGCGTCCACGACCATGAAACCGTGCATTGGGACCCATGAACCGACTGAAATCCCCCTCATCCGTCCTCCGGACACCTTCTCCCCCACCGGGGGAGAAGGACGGGATGAGGGGGCACTGTTCCTAGATAGATAAGGCCAACTACAGTAGCCGTTGACGGAAGACACGTGATTCGGGCTACGGCAGCGCCAGGATTTCCGCCGCGCTGAGCACGCGGTTGTAGATGCGCAGATCATCGAACGCGCCGTCGAAATAGGCGTCCCCGGTCCAATTGCTCCGGCCGATGAAATTGTTCGCTCGATTGACATTGAGCGGGACAAGCGTCGTGCCGGTGGCGACCTGCGCGCCGTCTTTGTAGAGCTTCACGTTCCCGGAGCTGTCCAGCGTGGCCGCGAAATGCTGCCATTGATTTAACGCAATGGCGTTGGCCGCGACGACTGCGTTACCGCCGGTCGCCCCAGAAAACACCTTGAAGCGCAAGCCGCTCGTCGTGCCGTCGCGCGAAAGATAAATATTGTCGCTGCCAGCGCCATTGCCGAAGTCGATGAACCGCGCGTAGCTCCCGACCGATTGCGGATAAGCCCAGACAGCTATTGTCAGGCCGCCGGTATAATTGGCCTGGCCACTTGGCAGGGTCACGTGATCATTGACGCCATCCAACTCCACCGCCCCGCCCAAGCCGCCCGTGGACCAAAGGGCACCGTTGACCAGCGTGCCGTCGTTGTTGTTCTTGGAAGTGTCGGGCGCGACCAAGCCGGCGATTTCGTCGAATTTCAGCCAGACTTTTAGCGCGCTATCCGCAGCGATCACGTTCAGCACTTCCGTAGAAGTGCCCGTGGCGGAAGCGCGGCAACCCAGGTTGTTGAGTTGGGTCGCCCCGCTTTGCTCGGTGCGAAACGCGTAATTCAATCCGATCGTTTGTTCGGTGCCGCCCACCGGAGTGACGTAAGCCGAGTAGGTGTGCGCCGGCACGTTCACAACCAAGCGGAAGTGATAATCGATGTTCGCGCTGTAAGGAATGGCGTTGGCCGCAGTGTAGGTCCCGCCGTTGCGCGCCTCAATGAAGCCGGTCGTCCAAAACCGAACGATGGCCGCGAGGTTCGTGTAACTGGAGGCGATGTCCGCGCTCGGAACCGCGCCATTCGAGAGTCCCATGGCGGCGTCCATGTTGTTCGCCGAAGGCGTGGCGTCCCATTCGGCGGTGAACGTGGCGGCCTGATTGTCAAAACTGACGTTCGCCCAGGATCCACCGCCTGTCGCTAGGGTCGAGCTGTTGCTCACCGTCACGGTGACCGCTGCTGATGTTGTCGTGTTGCCCGCCGCATCCCGCGCGACGGCGGTCAAACTGTGATTCCCATTCGCCGAGTTCAGCGTATTCCAACTGATGCTGTAAGGCGAAGATGTGTCTTCGGCTCCAAGGTTGGCGCCATCCACTTTGAACTGCACGCCGACCACACCGACGTTGTCCGAAGCGCTGGCCGAGACGATTCCGGCCGTGCCACGAACCGTCAGTCCTGCGCTGGGCGCTGTGATCGAGACGGTCGGGGGTGTTGTGTCTCCATTGCTCACGGTGACCGTGATCGCACTGGAAGTTGTGGAATTGCCCGCAGCGTCGCGTGCGACCGCCGTCAGCGTGTGGCTGCCGTTGCTCGCGGTCGTTGTGTTCCAACTGATGCTGTACGGCGATGTCGTGTCTTCCGCGCCGAGGTTGGCGCCGTCCAGTTTGAATTGCACGCCCACGACGCCGACGTTGTCGGATGCGCTCGCCGAAACTGCAACGGAGGCGCCTGAAACCGTGGCGCCATTGGCTGGCGCGGTAATTGAAGCGGTCGGAGCGGAATTGTCCACGGTGACGGTTACGCCAGCGGAGGTAGTGGTGTTGCCCGCCGCATCTCGCGCGACGGCGGTCAAGGTGTGGCTGCCATTGCTGGCCGTGGTCGTGTTCCAGGTGATGCTGTACGGCGAACTCGTGTCTTCCGCACCGAGATTCGCGCCGTCCAATTTGAACTGGACGCCCACGACGCCCACGTTGTCAGACGCATTGGCGGACACCGTGACCGCGGTGCCACGGAGAAGCGCGCCGCTAGCAGGCGCTGTGATGGAAACGGTCGGAGGCGTCGTGTCGCCCGAAGCAAACTCGTAACAGCCCACATCATAAGGCACTGTCCGAGTTCTTTTATCCAGATCAATGGTCGGCGCCAGGGAAGTCGTGCCCGCGTTGATGGCCGTGCTCCCGGATTTCAAATGGAAGTCAAACCCGGCGTAGTTGACGAAATGCGACGTGTACGCGGCCGTCTCGATGTTGAAGTCGGAGGTAAACGTCCCGCTCAGGCTAAAATCGGTGGCTAGATTGTTGCGGATAGTGTTGCCCGAAGAGGGCGTTCCGTTCTTGTGAGCGAAGACTCCAATCCAGGGCTGGCTGCTGAAGTTGTTCAAGGGATTCTTGATCACGGTGTTGTTCACGATTCGGCAGTTGCGAGCGCCGTAGAGGGAAATCCCGTGCCAATGGTCCACGATGATCAGGTTGTTTTCTACAATCCAATTGTCAAAGAAGCCGTCGAAACAACCGATTGCTTGCGTGTTTGATTTCAACGGCTGGCTGGGATCCTGGACATTGATGATGATGTTGCCGCGCAGCGTCACGCGGGCAACGACGCCTTCGCCAACATTTCCCGTCGGTCCCAGCGACCAGCTTTGAAAGCCGTCGTTGTGGTTGGCGCTGACGTTGTAATTATGTCTCACAATGTTGTAATCGAAAATGCAATCGTCCGCCAAACCGCGCAGGCCATCATAGCAAAAATGATCGACAAGATTGCCGGTCACCTGGGAGTTGACGGCCGATTTGCCCAGGGAAATGCCGAAGCCGATGTGCTTCACCGTGTTGTTTAAGAGGACCGTGTTGGCAGAAGACACCTGGATGCCGGTGCCCGCCCGGTTGACCCAATCGGTCGCGGTCCAGCCACTGATGCTTTGGGCGGAGTAAATCAGACAGGATTGCACCGTGATGAAACTGCAACTGCTGGGGAGATTGATGAAATTTCCCCTTTCGTACGAGCCGACCACTTCCGGGCTGATGGTGAGACCAGCCACCACCCAACGGGAAGCGTTGCTGGCGCTGAGTTTTTTGGCCGTCGGAGTGTGGCCGCTCTGCGCCTGAATCGTGACGTTGCCGGAGTTGTTGCCCGTGATGTTGGGGAAGCCGTGGTAACCGTTCCGAAGATTAATGACGTCGCCGGCTTGAAACGTCTTCCCGGCGGCGAACACGGCTTCGAGCGTGCTCCAGGGACTCGTCGATGTGCCGGGGTTACTCATGCTGCCGGTCGCGGGGTCACAGTAATAAGTCGCTGCTCTTAATGAAGCGAACCACGGCAGGCTCAGCAGCGTAACGAACAGGGTTTTGAGGAATGTTTTCATGGATCATTTGGTGTTGTTTGCGTTGGCTCCTCGAACAACGCCGTGGGTCACGGTTGCGAGTAAAGGTGGAGTCGGAGGCACGGGCTGTCAACCGCCCTTGCGGAGTAGTCGGGCCTACAACTTTCGTATAGGTGTCTGCTTAGGAATCCCGGTGGAATTCACCGCCGCGGTGGAGAGACCCGTATCAAGCCTCCGCCGCTACGGCTGAACCAAGCGATAGAACGCCGTCGAGTCCGAGACTGCCTCAGCGATGGTATTGCGCCCGTTCACGACAGCCGGTGTCTTCGCAACGTTGGCCCATTCGGCCGGCGAGAGTCTGGAGGTTTTTTGCAGGAGGAAACCAGCGGCCGTGACAGGCCAGGAGAGTTCGATGTTTGCGCCAGACAAAGAAACAGCCAGCGAAACTGAAGCCTGGACCGGCGCGACAACGGTGAAAGCAGCCATTCCATTGTTGCCATCGAGCGCAAACACGCGGTTCCCCGCGAACAGGACCCGGCCAATGAAGTTTGCATTGCCGCGCGTGTTTTCCGGGAAATTATGCTTCCCCAACAGCAACGGCTTTTGCGGGTCGGTGATGTCGTACAGATTGATTGTGTCCGGCGCGTCGGGGCTGGCCGAGAATTCAAGCCCGGCCACCAGCTTGCGCTCCGCATCCACCGCAACCGGTCCAAGCGTCACCGGAAACGCGTCGGAGCTTGCCATGGGCGCGCTCGTCTTTTTGGCCAGATCGAAGGTGGAGAAATGCAACGCTCCACTTTTGCGTTTCTGCCACATCGTATCGCCCGATCCAAACTCCAGGCTCCGGCCAATGGACCCCGATCCGGACGAGTGCGGAAATGCCACCGGCGTAAATGTCGTCATCGCGGGGGACGTGGGACTCAAAATGGCGGCGTGCGATCCTTGATTGTTATCCAGCAGAAGCTGGGTGTCGGTGCCTTTGCCGCGGGCGTCCAGCACGTCGCCCCACCGCAATGAAATGGCTTGGCCGGACGGCTCGCCTTGAAAGATTTCGACTGGAACGGTGTTCGGGTTGGAATTGGCCCAGCGATAAACGCGAAAGATGCCGTCGGGATTAGCGCAACCGCAGGCATCAGCCGTCATGTTACTGGCGTAAATCGCCCCGTCGTCCGCGACGTCAATCCCGTCGATGGCAATGCCCGTGCTTCCGGAAAATGCCGGCACCGAAAGAAAAATGGGCATCGTATTCAGCGTGTAGAGCGGGTTGCCGTTATCGGGATTCACCACGTGGACGTAGAAATCCGCGCCTTGCCGTTGCACCACGTACAATTGATTGGAAAGAGAGTTGAAGGCGATGTTGCGTTCATTCGGCGTATTGGACCCGCCATCGGAGGTGACATAAAGCTGCGCGCCGGGTGCTGTGGACCAAAGCGGCTGGAGCCGGTGAAATTGGTCTGCGGGAAGAACGGTGACGACTGCATTGGAACTCGTCGTCGCCCCGGCTTCATTACTGGCCATCACGCGATACGTTCCGGCGTCGCTCGCTTGCGCGTTGGCCACCGTGTAACTCGCATTAGTCGCTCCGGCGATATTGCTCTGGTTCTTCTGCCACTGATAGGTGGCGAGATCTGCCGTGACGACGCTCAGCGTGAAACTGCCGCCCTTCACCGTCCGCGGGTCCTGTGGCTGGCCCAGAATGGAGGGCGGCTTGGGCGGGCCGGAACTGATGCGAAAAGCCAGGAATCCGTTATTGCCGTTCAAGGCAAACAGCTTGTCGCCGGCGAACAGAACGCGACCGATGAAATTGTTGTTCGCCACGTGGTTGATAGGAAACTTGTACTGCGCCAGCAGCAGCGGATTGTTGAGGTCGGAAATGTCGTAGAGATCCAGCGTGTCAGGCGTGGTCGTCACGTTGGTAAAATCGATTCCGGCCAGCAATTTCCGCGTCGCATCGACCGCGACCGGACCGATGCCGTCTGGAAACGCGGCATAAGTCGCGACAACCGTGCTGCCGCTCTCGGGCGGAGAATTCAGGGCGAAGCTCGAATTTAACAAACCGCCCGCGGGCGATTTTCGTTTTTGCCAGAACGTGTTCCCGGCTCCGAATTCCAAAGTCCGGCCGATCGACGCCCCGAACGCATTCGCCGGATCCTGGATGAAGTAGCGTGAGTTAAAACTGCTAAACGTCGCATCTTTGGGCGTGAGGATGGCGACGTAACGCGCGGCGGCGTTTTGGTTGTCGAGGAGGAGCTGCGTGTCCGTCCCGCGGCCGCGCGCGTCCAATGCATCGCCCCAACGGAAGTTGTCCGTCTGACCCGCCGGATCGCCGGAGAAGATTTGAACGGGCGCGGTGTTGGAGTGCGCATTCGCCCAGCGATAGACGCGGAACAATTTGCTTTCGGCAAAAGTCTGGCCGCCGCCGGCGTTGGGCGACGAATTGCAGGCATAGACCGCGCCGTCATCCGCCACGTCGATCGCCACCAAACCGATGCCGTTGGCGCCGCTGATTTCCGAGGCGACGACGGGGATGATTCCGTTCGTCTTCAGGTTGTAGAGCTTCTTTCCATTCTCCGCGTCGAGCACGTGAATCGTGTAATTGTTGGCGCTGCGCTGCACAACGTAGAGGTGATTGGAAAGTGAACTGAAAGCGAAAGATCGCTCGTTGGGCGTGCCCCCTCCGCCGGTGGAGGTCACATAATTGCCGCCCGCTGGCACTCCACTCCAGAGCGGCGTTAGCCGAAATGGGTTCGGCGCGCTTTGGGCAAAAGAATCAGACAAAGGCAATAAAGCCGCGCACAGTCCTAACAAAAGGAACGAAGGGAGTTTCATGGGCTCAAGGATTTGGATTACGTCGGAATTGCAGCAAAATCAGTACGGAGTGTCAATTGAGCTGAGAAGTTCCGCTGGTCTAAGTCTCCGTCATCCGCAGACGCGAGGAGCACGGACAGCCAGAGAATAGAAGACAGGAATCGAGAAGCTCCCTGCACGAATTGAGCGGAACTCCAGTCTCTCAACGCGACGCCGGCGGTAATTGCTTCACGGCGGTGGCGAAGCCCGTGATTTGATTCGTACGCACGAGGATGTCCTTCGTGTCCACTCCGAGGCGGACCGCGATGCGTTCGGCGGGCTGGCGAGTCTCGATGATTTCGTTGCCCGCCAACACCACGGCTTCGGTCGCACCCTGGACGTCGATGGCCACGCCGTTGGTCGAACCGCTATCGATGATGCGGTTGTTCTCGATGCGGTTGCGATGGCCCGCGAAGCTTTTGTCCTTTTCGTCACGAAAGAGCACGCCCACGTGTCGGCTTTGCAGAATGTCATTTCCCGTTACAAGATTATCCGTGTCGCGGTGGCCGATCGACACGCCAACGCGATTGCCGGTCAGCTTGTTGTTCTCCGCCAGGCCGAACTTCACGCCCCAGCAGAAGTAGATGCCGATGTCATTTCCCTCCACGCGGCAGTGGCGAATGACGGGCCGTTGAGAGCCGGAACCTGGATGCAGTCCAAGCCCCGTGTGATTCTCCGAGATGCAGTTCTCGACGACCACGTCGTGGCAAACCTGCCAACTGATGCCGTCGCCGTTGTAATTCCGCGCGTGAACGCCGCGGATGGCAATGCGGTTGCAATCCTGAAGAAAGATGCAACCGGCGTAATTGCCATCGAGGTTGTCGTTGTGCGCCTTGTTACCGTCGAGCGCGAGATCCTGAATCACGACGTCGGAGATGTTTTCTCCGCTGAGGATTGGAAAGAGCGTGGAGACGGTCGCGTTGCTGCGCTTCCAGAAGTTCTCCCGCAACGCCCGGTCGAGCTTGAAACGATTTCCCACCCGGGCGACGAGCGTTCTTTTCACCACCGTCTTGCCGCCATTATCTGAATTCTTCGCCCGGAGACAGACGCCATCGCCCACCGCAAACCCATTCGCGTCCTCCAGTGTAATCTCCTGATCGTACCAGTCGCTGTCCTCAGCCAATTTCGTGGTGACGGAAGGTTCCTTGATCAGCACCGTCGCCTCGCCACTGCCGAGCAGGCGCACTTTCGATTGAAGATAAACCGCGTTGCGCAGACGATAAGTGCCCGGCAGCACGCGCACTGTGCCCCCGCCCAGACGCGCCACGTAATCGACCGCCGCTTGCAATACGCGGTCGCTCGTGCCGACGAGGTCCGCATGCTCCGGACCGACCGTGATCGTGAGGCGTTGCGACCAGTCTGGCTCAACCACGGCATCGCCCGATGTGGCACGAGGAATCGTGACATCCGGGCGGTCCGCCGCCTGTGCGGCGGGAATCAGCGCAGCGATTCCGCCGCAGAGCCAGGCGGTCGCGAGACGCCGTAGCCGCCGTGGAATGTTTACCGAGGGACTCATCCGAAAAAGCGGCGACGCACTGCCCCGCGTCGTGGCACACCGCCAAGTTTGCTCTGCGTTCTCGGATGATTTTTCTGGGCAGCGGACTGGATGAGGTGGAGTGGTCATTTCCATAATACCCCGAACGATAGGGCAAGCGATGAAGGCGCGGCAAGAAAAAGCCCGGAGGCCCGGAGGCCTCACGGAAAGGTCACTTCAGCGGCACGGCGTGCTGCTTGATGTATTCTTCCACTCGTGAAGTGCCGCCAGTCGTTCCTGGACCGATGTAGTGGAATGCTTCGGCGTACTCGACGCCGTGTTTGCGACCCAATTCCCGGTTGCGCGCCAGGACGAACTCCTTGATGTAATTGCGATCCGCCGTGGCGTCGTCGTCGCCCAGCAGCGGCAAACGCAGATTTCGTTTGGCCAGGTCGGCGCGCAGACGCGAGCCGTTCGTCCCCGCAGGCCCTTTGGCCACATTGGCGCGGTTGGCTTCGACCTTTTTGTCGATCACACCGCTGATATCGACCACGCGCGTGATCTCCGGACGCCGGGCGTAGTAATATTTTTCCTGGACGGCTTGCGGCTTGAGTCCGGCGGCGAAATGCTCCGGGAAATCATGCTTCCGTCCGGCAATCCAGCCGGCGGCTTCGACGGCCCGCGCCAGCATGTAATGATCGGGGTTCTCCTCGTCGTGCGCCCAAGGATCCCAGCAAACGATCGTGTCCACCTTCAATAACCGGATGAGGAAGATGATGCGGCACATCAATTCGTTCAACGGAACGCCGGCCATGTAATGGTTGTTGTAATTCAGATCGAAGTTGCCTTTCAGGCCCAGGATTCCAACCAACGCGGCGTTATCGCGCTCGTTTCGCAAAACGTTTTCGCCGATCGTGCCGGGTGTGCCGAGTCCGGGGGCGTCGCCCATGTCGTCATTTGTTGCGCGAACCAGGTAACCGGTATAGCCCTCCTGGATGAGCTTGGCGACGGTGCCGGCTGCGAATAACGGGACATCATCAGAATGGGCCTGAAGGGCGAGCAACACCTTACCCTTATGCGGTGTCCCGGTGACGGGACGTTCGAGAACAATTTCGCCTGGCGCTTGTGTCGTTTGGGCGCGCACGATTTGGGTCAGGGCCGCCCCGGCCATGAGGTTGGTGAAGAACTGGCGACGATTGAAAGAAGTTCGCTTTTCCATGGTAGCTGGAGGATAGGATTGGACGTGGGAGTGGAACAAGTGAAAAGCACCAAAGAAAAAGACCGGAGTTGCCTCCGGTCTCTTTGGGAATCGGTCTTGTGCTTAGAGGATCATGGCCGCAGCCGATAGAACCTCGCAACACCGGTGGGAGTGACGATGCCCACGGCGGCCGAAGCAGGAACCGCTGTCCACGGCCCTGTCACGTTGTCGGCCTGTTCCAACGTCCCGGCTCCAACCCACCCGAGCTGCAGCCGGTTGGGGGCTAACTTCGTAACCCCCGTAAACATCGGTACCGTCAGCGCCGGTCCCGTCGGCTTGAAGTCCACTTTGATTTGCGGCAACCCGGCCGCTTTGATCAGAACGTAGTCCACTTCAAGGTGTCCCAAGCCATTGCCGCTCCCATCGACGCTCGAACCGGCAATGCCAGCGAAGCCCCTCCGGAGTGGTTTCGGGATCGCCGAATCGCGCCACGTCAACTGCCAGTTCGCCGGCTCGGGCGTCACACCGTCCGCCGCCCACACTTTCCCGAAGAGAGTGTTGGTGTTGTCCGCCCTGGGATCCAGTCGCATCCGCAACCAGTACCAGGTGTTGTTCGTCCAACCCGGCGTGGTTTGCGGAGGAACATTCGTCCTCAATCCGGCCGGCCCCCAAGCGCGCAGGTCATCCAGGAACTTGAATTGGCGGCCGGGCACGTTGTCCTGGGTACTGCTACGGAAGTGCAAGTTCAATCCCTGGCTGTTGGTCCCTACGCCGACCGCAATCCCGCCCCGAGGATAATCGTGGTTGTCTTGAAAGGCCGACACTCTGATTCGCGCGAGCACCTCGTGCACGTCGTTGCTGTAACCGGGCTTCACATACAGGAGATGGTTCGGATCCCCTACACTCGTGCTCACGTAAAGGATGCCGGCAGCCTGCTGGTAACGGTCTCCGGCAGGTCCGAAGGCCTGCCAATCCGGATCGCGTGTCGCTCCCGTGAAGTCATCCTGGAAGCCATTGACCGTTTGTCCGAAATCCACGGGGACTACTGGGGCAATGACGTTGCCGAAGTATTCGATTTCGTTGATTTGATGCAAGGTCGCCGGCGTGTCGTAGGCGATATAGCGGATGTAAGTGTAAGGCTTGGACGCAGTAGGCAAGGTGAACTTGACCACCTGGTTGCGAGCCGTCCACGGAGTGAGGGTGCCGACGTAAATATCGCTGTAAAACTTCCCGTCATTGGAGCCTTGAATCGCCCAGTCCGTCGGATCACGCCCCGGGGTGTCGTTGCCCGAAGCGATGGTGAAATGAGTGAGGCTGACGGGCCCACGGAACTGAACCGCGACCCAGACCGGCCTGCCAGGGATCGGATCGTCGCAACACCATGTGTCGTTTCCGCCGCCAACCTTGTGATCGATGATGTTGAAGGCGTT
>JACPRI010000082.1 GCA_016190065.1 Verrucomicrobiota bacterium | reverse complement strand
GCGGGAAATCTGCATGTCCGGTTCGACGAGGGAGAGGGGAGCAGCGGTCATTGGTTTTCGAACCTCTCATTCCATGCTCTCCTCTCTACTCTACTGGTTTCAACTTTGAATAGCCGCGACTCAGTGGCTGGAAGTCAGCACGAGCACTTGCTCCAGTGTGGAGATGCCCTCGCGCGCTTTGTCCAACGCGACCATCCGGAGCGTCCTCATGCTTTGAGCGATCGCGATTTTGCTGATCTCCATCGCGCTCGAGCGGTTGATGACAAGCTTGCGAATTTCGTCGGTTACGGTCATGACCTCGATGATCGCGGCGCGTCCGGCATAACCCGAATTCTTGCATCGATCGCAGCCGCGTCCTTTATACAACGCGACTCCTTCGAAGGTTTTAGGATCGATTCCCAGATCCTGGAACATCTTGGGCGGATAGGTGACCGGTTCTTTGCACACGGAGCAGATGCGGCGCATCAACCGCTGGGCGCAAGCCAGAATCACGGAGGACGAAATCAAGAACGGCGCGATGCCCATGTCATCGAGCCGCGCGATCGCGCCTGCCGCGTCGTTGCAATGCATGGTGCTCAAGACCTGGTGGCCGGTCAGCGCGGCCTCGACCGCGATCTCGGCCGTCTCCTCGTCTCGGATTTCGCCGATCATGATGATGTCGGGGTCTTGCCGCAGAATCGAGCGGAGGGACGAGGCGAACGTCAAACCGATCTCCTTGTTCACGGGCACCTGGTTGATGCCGGGGATTTGGAACTCGACCGGATCCTCGACGGTGACGATGTTGTAATCCGGATTGTTCAGCTCGTTCAGAGCGGAATAGAGGGTGGTGGTCTTGCCGGAGCCGGTCGGCCCGGTGACGAGCATCAATCCGTGCGGCGCATCGACGGCGGCTTTGAAGCGGCGGAACGTGTCCGCGTCCATGCCGAGCTTTTCGATGCTGGCGGAGAGATTCGATTTGTCCAGAATCCGGAGCACGCATTTCTCGCCGTGCACCGTGGGCAGGAAGGAAACCCGCAAATCAATGTCGCGCCCGCCGACTTTCATGCGCATGCGCCCGTCCTGCGGCAGCCGGCGTTCGGCAATATCCAGGTTGCTGAGAATTTTGAGCCGCGAGGTCAGCGCCACGTGCAGATTTTTGGGCGGCGCGGGCACATCCACCAGCGCGCCGTCAATCCGGTAACGCAAGCGCACATTCTTTTCGAAGGGTTCGATATGGATATCGCTCGCGCGCTCTCTGATAGCCTGGACCAGGATCAAGTTGGCCAGTTTGATGACCGGCGCTTCCTCGGTCGAAGCGGCCAACTGGTCCACGGTGATGTCTTCGGTGATTTCCTTGGAGACTTCGAGATTCGCCGCCTCGGCCTCCAGTTCGGCCTGCTTCTGCTGCGCGATGATTTCCTCCATGCTGCCGGCTTTGCTCTCGAGATTGTGGAGCTTGTCGATGATCGTTTTTTCCGAGGCGATCATCGGGCAGACATCGAGTTTGGTGATCCGCTTGACATCGTCGAGCGCGAGGACATTCAACGGATCGGCCATGGCGAGGAAGAGCCGGTCATCCAGCCGGGACACGGGCACGACTTTGTGGTTGAGGGCGACTTCGCGGGGCACCAGGCTGGCCACGTCGGGCGGAATGCTGATGCGGGCGAGGTTGACCGGTGGCGTGTTCAGCACGCGGCCCATCGAAACCACGAGATCGGTCTCGCTGATGTAGGATTTTTCGAGGATGAGTTTGAGGAGGCGCGTGCCTTCTTTTTTTTGCTGCTCCAGCAATTCTTCCACCTGCTTCTTGGACAGGAAGCCATCCTCGACCAGAGCGTCGGCGATGCGTTCGCCAAATGTTTTGACCGGGGTCATTATCGGAACGTCTTTTTCAGGATTTTCACCAGCTCGACCGGGGAAGCCACATACCAGAGGAAGCGGCTCTTGCCGCCGCCCTGGGCGCTGAAGTTTTCGAGGTCGCGCACCGCCCGCCCGTTGAACGGGTTGGCGGTCGCAACCAGCACCGACTTGCTGAGGCGATCAAACGGCAGCACGCACCAGCGCAAACAAATCTCCCGGGGAAAAGTCCGGACCAACTCGACATCGACGTCGTACTTTTCCAATGGAAGATAGCTCAGCCGCGATTTCGCGCAGATCAAAGACAACGAACGATCAAGGGGCAGCACCTGTTTGTCCGCGAGAATCTGGAGGAAAGGCTCGATGACTTGTTTGGAGGGTTCCTTGCCGTCGGGGCTGTTCCAGTAAAGATCGAAGTCCGTCGGGGAGATCTGCTTGCCGTCCACGAGAATTTTCCGCATGGTCTGGCGGCCATCATCGCCCTCCTGTCCGGCGGGTTCTTCGGGCGATTTGGTTTTGGCCGAGGCGGGCGCGGTTTTGGCCGTCACTTCAACGGGAGCCGGGGCCGGCGCCGCCGGAAAATTCGTGGCGCGATTCTCGATCTCGGCGAGGGCGTTTTGCACTTCCCGATCCTCCGGAAAAACCTGGAGGATGCTCTCGAATTCGAGGATGGCGGAGGAAAGTTTGCCGGAAAGCACGTAAGCTTGAGCGATGCGCTTGGAAGCACTGAGAACGTCGGACTGACGAGCCAGCTTGTGATACGCCTCCTTCAGTATCTCCAGCGATTCATAGTCGGCCGGATTCGACTGAGCGATCACTTCAAACATCTCAATCGTTTGCAGCGTTTGCGCCTCTTCGCTCGACGTCAAGGGTGCGGCCATGAATGCTTTATCAAGTTCTACGTCGCGTCATTCCGCCGGGACGGCGCGTGTTGTCGAACACGGTTCCGATGCTCAAGTCTGTCCCGGTTCGGAAGTGACCTTAAAGAGAGCGCGCGTTCAAAGCAATCCTCCACTTCGCGGCGGCGGCCATCCTCATCCTGGCAACAGACAGGTGACTGTGCTAACGTCCGCTCGCGATGGCCAATCGGTTTTATGCCGCGAACGAGCGGCGAGCGGACAAAGTGCATGAGCTCTTCGGCGCCATCGCCCCCCGCTACGATCTCATCAACGATTTGCAGAGCCTCGGCCTGCATCGCCATTGGAAACGGCGGCTCGTGAAGCTGGCCGAGTTGAAACGAGGCGAGCGCGCGTTGGACTTGTGCTGCGGGACGGGCGACGTCGTTTTTCAACTGGCGAAATCGGCTAGTTTTGTGGTGGGGCTGGATTTCAGCTTGCCGATGTTAATCATCGCGCGGGAACGCGCGCGCCGGTGCAATATCGAGCCTACGAATCGCGAACCTTCCGTTGGCAGAGATAGAGACACGCTTCCTCTCCCCGGCCCTCTCCTCCCTTTGCAGGGAAGAGAGGGAGAAATCCAACCGCACTCTTCACTTGTATTCTCGAAGCCGGACACCGTGAGGGCCTGCGGGTCGGTTCGCATTCAATTTCTGCGAGGAGACGCGCTTCGGATCCCTTTCCGAGATGCCGAGTTCGACACTGTGACCATCAGTTACGGGCTCCGCAATTTGGAGAACTTTCAGGCCGGGCTGGACGAAATGGGCCGCGTTCTGAAACCGGGAGGCCGCTTGCTCGTCCTCGATTTTGGAAAGCCGGAAAGCGCGCTCTGGAAGAAACTCTACTTCAGTTATCTTCGATGGTGTGTCCCGTGGTTTGGCCGGCTCTTTTGCGGGGATCGCGAGACATACGGTTATATTCTTGAATCGCTCCTTCACTATCCGGGCCAGCGAGGCATCGCCGATTTGATGGCGCGCAGGAATTACTCGGACGTGCGGGTGATCAATCTCCTTGGCGGCGTCATGAGCATCAATTACGGGAGGAACTCAACATGTCCACGCGCTTCTTGATCCCATCGATCCAACCAAAGCAAAGCGCTTCAGCCACCGCCTCGGCGTAAGTGATGCCGGTTTTACCGGAGTCTTTCTTGTCGAAGCCGACCCATAGCTCCGAAGTCTTGTCGTGGTTCGCTTCGAGCCATTCGCGAAATTCAGACGGCGACTTGAAGAAGACGATTTTCATCCAAAGGCTGGTGCATGGGCAGGTTCAAGCCAGGGCCTTCCAGACCACCGAGCGCTCGACCACACCGGTCAGCCGCTGATCCAGCCCGGAATGAAAGTAAGTTAGTTTCTGATGATCCAATCCCATCAAGTGCAGAATCGTCGCGTGCAAATCCGAAACGTGGACCGGTTCCTCGACCGCCTTGAAACCGAACTCGTCCGTTGCGCCGATGGCTTGCCCGCCTTTGACGCCGGCGCCCGCCAGCCACATCGAAAAGCCGTGCCAATCGTGGTCGCGGCCCGGTTTGCCCACGCCTTCGCTCGTGGGCGTGCGGCCAAACTCGCCGCCCCACACGAGTAACGTTTCGTCCCACAAACCGATGCGCTTGAGGTCGGCCATCAGCGCGGCGATGGGTTGGTCAGTTTCGCCGGCGTGAAGTTTGTGGTTCGTGATGCAATCGTTGTGGCCGTCCCAGGTATCTTCGATATGTCCGCCGCCGGAATACAATTGCACGAAGCGCACGCCGCGTTCGAGCAGCCGGCGCGTGATGAGACATTTCCGACCGAAGTCAGCCGTTCGCGGCGCGTTCAAACCGTACATTTGCTTCGTGGCCTCGGATTCACGGCTCAGATCGACGACATCGGCTGCCGCCGTCTGCATGCGAAACGAAAGTTCATACGACTCGATGCGGGCGGAGAGTTCGGACTCGTGCGCGCGCCGAGCGAAATGTTCTTCATTGAGCTTTTTGAGCAAATCAAGGCTGTGGCGTTGGGAGCGCTCAGACGTCCCGGCGGGCGTCGCCAGATCGAGCAACGGAGTCCCGACGCTGCGAAATAGGGTCCCTTGATACGCGGCGGGCATGTAGCCGCCCGACCAATTTGAAGCGCTGCCGATCGGCCCGCCACGCGGATCGGTCATCACCACGAAGCTCGGCAGATTTTCGTTCAATGATCCAAGACCGTAGCTGAGCCAGGCGCCCAGCGAAGGCTTGCCGATAAAAACGCTCCCGCTGTTCATCTGCAGGCAGCCGCTCGCGTGGGCGGCGGTGTCCGTGTACATCGAACGAAGGACGCACAGATCGTCCGCGAACTGCGCTGTGTGCGGGAAGAGGCTGCTGATCTCCAGTCCGCTCTGGCCGTGCTTCCGAAACTCGAACGGCGTTTGCATCAAATGACCAATGGGCCGTCCGTTCGAGCCGACTTTGGCGTCGCCGGAGTAAGGCTGCCCGTGCCATTTCGTGAGCGCGGGTTTGGGATCGAACGTATCCACCTGGCTGGGCGCGCCGTTCATGAAAAGAAAGACCGCGTGTTTGGCTTTGGTTGGGAAATGCGGTGGCCTTGGCGCCAGCGGACGATCCAATGGATTTCCAACGGTCGCGGCTTTGGCGGAGAAAAAGCCGTTTCGCGACAGCAGGTCAATGAGCGCGAGTCCCGCAAAGCCGCCGCCGACTTGCCAGAGAAACTCCCGCCGTGTGTGCCCGCAAGGAGTAACGTTGGGGATGAAACGGAGGTTGTTCATGGTGCTTTCAAATCATCGGAGCGCAGACTTGACGTCTGCGCTATCGCCGATTTGCAGTCGGCACGCCACCGATAAGCCGCCCGCCTTGGTCGGTTTTGTTGTCCCCTTCCCCTCACCCCGGCCCTCTCCCTAGGGGAGAGGGAGAATCTTCGCCAGCGTGTTCCGTGATCCAATGCGCCTCGATTCGCCCCAGCGCGGCAGATGGTCCTCCCTCGCCCCAAGGGAGAGGGCCGAGGTGAGGGGAAACGCGTCGTAAATACTTCGAGCGCTCTCACCCACTCCCCCCACAGCTCGCGATCGCTTTCAGTCCACATAAACAAATTCGTTCAAGTTGAACACCACGCGGCACAATTGCACCAGCGCTTGTTCCTCCGGCGTTGATCCGTCCGTGGTTTGAGTCTCGCTGCGCGCGGCTTCGCATTCACGGCGCAGAAAATCCCGCATGGCGGCGGCTTCCGTGGGCCGCGGCGGACGGCACAGCGCCAGACGCCAGGCCAATTCAATCTGTTTCGTGGTATCGGCGCCGGCTTCGCGTTGGAGCCGCGCGGCGAAATGGCGGGCTTGCTCGTTCACGAATTCGCCGTTGAAAAGCGTCAGCGCCTGCGGGGCCACCGTGGTGACCTGGCGCCGCGCGGAACTGTTGACCGTGTCGCACAGATCGAGCACTTCGAGCATGGGCACCACGAGGCCGCGCTTGATAAAGGCGTACACGGTCCGGCGGGATTGCTCGATTGGGTCGGATGCTTTCCAGACCGACTGCTTGTCCGTGTTGGACTCGATCGCTTGCGCGGGGATCGAAGGAAACATCGGCGGACCGAACATCGCCGGATTAAGCCGTCCGCTCACGGTCAGCACGGAATCGCGGATCGCTTCAACTTCGAGGCGGCGATAGGGCACGTGCGCGAGCAGGCGGTTCTCCGGATCCGCTTTGTCGTAATTCGGATCGGGCGTGCGGCTTAATCGCCAGGCGCGGCTGGTGAGAATGAGCCGATGCAGTTTCTTGACCGACCATTGCGCGTCATGCGTGAACCAATGGGACAGCCAGTCGAGTAGTTCCGGATGCGTCGGCGGCTCGCCCATCACTCCGAAGTCGCTCGGTGTGCGCACCAGGCCGATCCCGAAATGCTGCTGCCAGACGCGATTCACAAAGACGCGCGCCGTCAGTGGATTCTCAGCACTCGCAAGCCACTGCGCCAAGCCGAGACGCCGGCGCGAGGTGCGCGAGTCGGAAGCTGGAAACTTCGGTTGATGCTTCACCGTGATCGCGGGCACCGCGGGCTCGACCGAATCACCGGGACGCTTTGGATTTCCCCGCAGCAAGACGTGGGTAGCGGGCGGATTCGGCGAGGGCTCGCGCATGAAGTAACCGCGCGGCAAATTGGGCTGGGCTGCGCGCAGCGCATCGATGGCGCTTTGATTGCCAGCCAGCTTCTTCCGAGTCTCCTCCGGTATGACCTCGGCGAGTTCGGAGTCGAGTTGCTTGGCGGAGCTGTTCACCAGTTTCTTCTGCGTCAAATCGCGTTGGTCGGCCGCAATTCGAAAGGCCGCGATCGCCTCGGCGGATAATTTGCTCCGACCCGACTTGAAATGGGTTTCGCGCAGGGCGGCTCGGACTTCCTCATTCTCGCGGTTCAGATGATCGATCTTTTGATCGTGCGCCGCCAGAGCGGCTAGTTCACCCGGCGAGCCAGCCGGGAGAGCCAGCTCGCTCCGCCCGTTTTGGGGGCGCTGCAGCGGATTGAACACGGCGACCATCGAATAGTAATCGCGCGTCGTGAGCGGCTCGAATTTGTGATCGTGGCACCGCGCGCAGCCAAGCGTGAGCCCAAGGAAAACTTGCGAAGTCGTTGTGACGATATCATCGAGCTGATCGAAACGGTCGGCGTCAGGATCGGCCGGTTCGTCATCCCAATGACCGAGGCGATAGAATCCGGTCGCAATCAGCGTCTCCGCGCTGGCATCCGGCAATTCGTCCCCGGCGAGTTGTTCGAGGATGAAACGGTCGAACGGTTTGTCGGCGTTGAAGGCGCGGATGACAGAGTCGCGATACCGCCAGACAAAGGGTTTGGCCGCGTCGCGTTCGTAACCGTTGCTGTCGGCGTAGCGAGCGAGGTCGAGCCAGTGGCGCGCCCAGCGCTCGCCGTACGCGGGCCGCGAGAGGAGCGCGTCGATTACCGAGTCCAGCGCCGCCTCCGGTGGTTTTCCCCGGAACGCATCTTGTTCCGCCAACGTCGGCGGCAAACCGGTGAGATCAAGGTAAACGCGGCGCAACAACGCGGATGGCGACGCCTCGGAAGCCGGCTGCCAACCCCGCGCTTCAAGTTTGGCCAGCACAAATCGGTCGATCGGATTTCGGCACCACGCACCATCCTTCACGCTTGGGATGAGCGGCCGTTGCACCGCTTGAAAAGCCCAATGCTCCGACGGCGACGGTCGCTCCGCCGAGGACATCATCCGGCCCAGGAGCAGGCAGACGGTGACTACGCGTCCAACCTGCGCACATCCCCGGCCTTTAGAAGTGGCGCTCTGATGACGGGGCAACACGCCAAAAACATACATGATGACCGCCTCTGTTCGCCATCAGATAATCCGGGGAGGCGCGCCCTGACCCCACAGCTCACGCTGTGGGCTATTCTCCGTCGCCACTCCGCGGCTGATCGGAAATCCCTTTGCCAACGGGTCATTTCGATAACGGAAATGTTCAAACTCCAGCCGGTAACAGAGTTGCCTCATGGTCGGATTTTCTGGTATCAGCTTTCGTTGCCTATGCTCCGCTCAAAGATCTATCAAACAGACCTGGCATACATCCATCACGTCGGTTTTGGTGACTTTGCGAAGCGCGCCGCTCCGGAACTGCTGCGGATTCTGCGCCAAGCCGGCATCCGGAGCGGAACACTTGTCGATCTCGCCTGTGGCAGCGGCTTATGGGCGCAAGCTGCCGGTCGGGCCGGATTCAACGTGATCGGGGTCGACCAATCGCCAGAAATGATTCGCTTGGCAAAACGCGTGGCTCCGGGCGCGCGCCTTCATCGCGCATCGCTTTATGATTTCGATCTGCCGCCATGCGACGCGATCACGATCTTGGGCGAAGGCTTGAGCTACCTCGACGCATGCCGGACGCCCCAAGTCAATCCGTGGTTCGGCCGCGTCGCGAAGGCGCTGCGTCGCGGCGGGCTATTCCTTTTTGACGTGATCGTCCGCCATGGACCGCCGATGAATTACCGGGTTTGGCGGGCGGGCAAGGATTGGGCGGTGCTGGTCGAGGTGGCCGAGCAGCCCGCGAAGCGGTGTCTGACGCGGCAACACACCGCCTTTCGCAAGATCGGCGCGCGATATCGGCGGTCCGAGGAAACGCACGTTGTCCGGCTGTTCGACCGCGCAACACTCGCGCGAGCACTGCGCCGAGCGGGATTCTCGGTGCGGCAGTCCCGGCGTTACGGGAAATTGCGGTTGGCGCCGCGCCGAATGGCCTTCATCGCGCGCAAGCGGAGTTGAATCCCCCCTCGCGAGGATCGGAATCGGATCGGAGACTGGCGGTTTCTCGATAATCCCAGTAGTGACAACGATGTTGGCAATGTTAGATGGTTCTTCCGACGACGCGCTGACGAACGGTTGGAAGGTCGCCGGCCGTCTGATTAGCTATGACCAAAGTTGCTATCTTGTCAGAGCCAACCGAGACCGGTGCCGTTGCGTATCGGGCGATTGCCGGGGCCAGACAATCCGTCGGCAGATCTGCTGGCGAAGCCTTGGATACGCTGACTGGAGCGTTACCTCCAGAGGAAGCGGGCACACTGGTCGTCGTCCAACATTTTCTTCCCGACCGCTTCTTCCCGATCGAACAACTGGCGCGGCTGCGCCAATTGATGGCCGAATGGCGCGTCGCACGCGACCGCGGCGTCAGCCTTTCTGCGGCGGAGCAATCCGAACTCGACGCGCTCATTGAAGCTGAGGTGCGGGCGGCCTCCGAACGCGCCGCGGCTATGCTCCGCGAAGTGGAGGGATGAACGCCCGATACCCGGTGGTTGCAAAGCGCGCCCCCCACCGATGCGAATACTGCGGAGCACCCGAAGCGATTTTCAATTCTCCCTTTGAAGTTGAGCACATCGAACCGCTCGTGCGTGGCGGTTCCGATGAAGAATCGAACCTCGCGCAGGCCTGCCGCTCCTGCAATCTCCACAAAGCCGATGCGCTCGACGCCCCTGATCCGGTGACGCAAACGGTCTTGCGCCTCTTCCACCCGCGCCGGGATGTCTGGGGCGACCATTTCACGGTAGAAGTGCGCACAGGTGAGATTGTAGGAAGAACGTCCGTGGGTAGAGCAACCGTTTCACGTCTGCAGATGAACACCCAGGCACAGTTGGCCGCGCGAAGGCAATGGATGCGGTTGAAACTGTTTCCGCCGGTCTAAACCCGTCCTCGCCTGAAAGCGAGGCGCGGATCATCGCTTCTTCGCGAGCGCTGGCCAGTTGAGCACGACGGTGAGCGATCGCGGGCTCTGTGTTTCCTCGCTGAGAGTGTTCACCAGAAAACGCTGGCCGTCGTCCCTTGGTTGATACTGGCTCAAAATCCCCCTTGTTGGGACGCGCACTTTGAAAAGCGGCTGCGCGGGCGAAGCGCGGAAAATCGGACCTGTGCCTTCCACCGCCGCGGCCATCAGAGTGTCGTCCGGCGAGAGAAAGTACACTTCTTTGCTGTCCTTGCGCCACTGGGGGAGTATTCCTCCGCTGCTGGAGATTCGTGTCGGGCGCCTTTTCTCCGGGAATGACTGCACGTAAACGTCGGTCGTGCCGGTGTCATCGGAAGTGTAGGCAATCCACCGCCCGTCGGGCGAGAAGCGCGCCACGCTCTCATTCTGCTTGGTGGCCAGGAACGGTTGCGAGTTTGTCGGTGCGGCGAGCGTCAATAGCCAGATGTCACTGCCCGTGGCGGGATCTCCTTTCAGCACCAGCGCAGAGCGGCTATCCGGTGAGATGTCCATCGGGAAGCCGGATTCATCGGACAATTTCACGGGATCTCCGGCGCGCAGCGATTGCGCGGCAAGACCGGCAAAAGTTCTGAACAGCACGCGCTCGCCCGTTGGAAACCAGACCAGGTTTCCCGCGGACAAGGGCAATGGACCCGATCCGGAAGTGAGTTTGGACGTGACGTCCGTAGCCAGGTCCACGAGCCAGAAGTTGAATCCGCTGAGGGTCGGGTCATAACGGTTCAGGAGCACCTGCTCGCCGTTGGGCGAGACGGCAATGCCAACCGTCGAACCCAGATCACCCACCGTGCCCAACGGCTCACCTTTACGGTTGAACCAGGTCAATTGCGTCGTCGGATGGAGCTGGCTGTTGCAGAAGACAATCGTGCCGCGCGATGAGACAGAAAAAGCGTAAGCGCTGACATCGCCTCCCGAAAGGCCGAGATTCTCAGCGACTCTGAAAGGATCGCCGGTGAGCTTGTGTTCACGCTCGTCAAACCGTTGCGCAAAGAGATTCCCCTTTCGCCCGAAGAAAAGATGGCCATCGGCATATTCCACTCGCGAATCGATGGTGGACACCTTGCGAGCTTCTCCTCCATCGAGTGCCGCCAGAAAGACGCCGTCCACTCGATCATTGATGAGGAAATGCCGGCCGTCCGGCAAGAAATGCGGCCAGCGAAATCCGGAGGCATTTTGTTCCGAACTCACTCGCAAGGGCGTCACTTCACCTCCGGACGCGGAAATCCGGCAAACCGGTCCGCCGGTGACAGGCACAAAGACGATAATTCCGCTGGCGCTCCAGGTTCCACCGCGCGGATTTCCCGCGTCCGCCAGGATGAGCGGAGTTCCCGCGGCGACATCAATCCGCTTGAGCCTGCGTTCCGCGAAGAAACCGAGCGAGTGCCCATCCGGCGACCAGAATGCGGCGAGACCACCAGCCGGACCGTCTGAGGTTGTTCCTGGCAGGAGCCGCGCGACCGGTGAATCGAGTGAACGAACCCAGAGCCCTATCTTGCCCGCGTGATCCGCAGCCCAAAACGCGATCTGGCGGCCGTCCGGCGATAAGGCGGGAGCCGGGCGCGCCGCGAACCGCTGGTTCGGCGGGCTGATCTCTGTCCAAGTTGCCGCGGATTCACCGGATGGCGAGTGTCGCCGTCCCGAGAACATTCCGAACAAGAAGAGCGCAAGCATGGCCGTAGCGCCGAACGCCCATTTCCAAATACTCCACGGCCTCGAACGCGGGTGGACGACCGCCACTCGTTCGAGGCGCGAGCTTGTCGCGCCGGTCAGCGATTCCAGTGCGAAGCCCAAATCTTTCGCCGACTGGAAGCGGTCTTCGGGATTTTTGGCCAAACACCGAGCGACGATGCGCTCGAGCGCCGGTGGCACGTTCGGATTGGCTTCGGTCAATTCGCGCGGCTCCTCCGTCAGGATCGCGTTCATGGTCTGAATGGCGGTGTCCTTTCGGAACGCACGCTGGCCTGAGAGCATTTCGTAGAGAATGCAGCCAAAGCTGAAAATGTCCGAACGATGGTCGGCCTCTTCGCCGCGCACTTGCTCCAGGCTCATGTAGCTCGGGGTGCCCAGCACCATGCCGGGTTGGGTGGATTCGATCAGCGTCGGCGCGTTCTCACTCACTCTGGTAAGGACGCGTTCCATCGCGTCCCTGACCTCTCCCTTTTCCACGGACGCGGTGGAACGTGTCCCGACCGACTTCAGCTTGGCCAGCCCAAAATCCAAAATCTTCACGCGGCCTTCTTGGG
>JACPRI010000131.1 GCA_016190065.1 Verrucomicrobiota bacterium | reverse complement strand
GTTTAGCTCTCTTTGGCGCGTTTGAGTCCCTTGCCGACTCCGTGATACGCGATCAGGAAATAGACCAGCACGCCCGCTACGGCCGCGGCCAGGCCCGCCCAGAAGATCGACCATTGTGGGCCTGCGGGGCGCGCATTGGCCGCGAACCACCAGCCCGTTCCCAGGTAACCAAACAAGTTGCCCGCGCCGCTCACCATCAACGTCAAGAGCGCCTGCGCCCGCGCCCGCCACGCGGCATTCATGCGTTGGTCCACGTAAATCTGCGCCGTGATGAAGACCAGGGCGAAGGAGAATCCGTGCAAGGTGACGCCGACGAGAATCCAGGCCTTGGCGTTGAGCGCGCACAGCCCAAAGCGAACGACGCCGAACAGGAGACCCGCGACGAAAATCCATTTGAGCCGCCAGGTTGTGAGCAGCCGGGCCAAAGCGAACATGGCGATGATCTCGGTGATTTGGCCGAGCGTCATCCATGCGCTGGTGTGTTCGAGACCAAGCGCGCGCAGGTGAGGCGGGGTGTAAGGATAATAGGCCGCCAGCGGCATGTTCAAGAGCGCCGCGGTGATGAACACCACCCGATGATCGTGATTCTTGAGGAGCGTGAGCGCGTCGAGGCCGAGGCGCTGGCTTAAGCTCAAACGCTCGTCCGACTTGGGCGGCTCGACGCTCGGGAGAAGAAATGTGAACGCGGCGACCACCAGCCACGTCACGGCGCCGCTGTAGCCTGCGAGCGGTGACGTGTCCGCATTCAGCGCGCTGACCAGCCAGCAACCTGCCATCCAGCCCAGTGTGGCCATCGCGCGGATGGGGCCAAACTCGCTTTTGGCATCTTGCAGCCGGGCGAAGACGATGGTCGAGGAAATGCCCCAGGTCGGCGCCGAACAGAGCGCGTGCAGTTGAATAAGGGCCAGCACGACGAGCGGGTTCCAATTCAGTTTGATCGCGGTGGCGGCCAGCGCCATCGCCGAGGCTGTGGCCAGCGCGAGTCCGCGCAACACTCGGGTGGGCGGGACATGGCGGTCTGCCATCGCGCCGAAAATGAGCGGCGAAACAAAGGCTGCCAGGCCGGAGGTCGCGAACGCATAAGGCTTGATCGCGTGGAGTCCGTGCGCATCGAGCACCGTGCTCAGCGGCACAAACCACATGCCCAGCGCCGCGGCGTGAATGAAGAACAGTGCCGCCAGTTCGGTGTATTCGGCCCAGCGGGATAACGGTCGCACGCGGAAAGCACACACGGGCGTCGGGAAAATACAAGCCTGTCTTGATTTGAGGCTGTGTCATGCAGTACGCTCCGGGCCATGAAGCCAAGGGACAACAGAGACGCAAGGGAGATGACGTGTGCCACATCTTTGACGCCACGGTGTATTTTTGCCGGCGCTTCCTGGATAAGAAAGACCGCACCTACGACCAGATGATCCAGGCCGCGCGCTCCGGCAAGCAGAACATCGTGGAAGGCAGCCAGGTTTCTGGCACGTCCAAGGAACTCGAACTCAAGCTGACTAACGTGGCTCGCGCCAGTCTGGAGGAATTGCTCGAAGATTACCGCGACTTCCTTCGCAATCGTGGCCTGGCGGAGTGGCCCAAGGAACACCGCTACACCGAGCGACTCCGCCAGCTCAACCGCACTCCTGGGGCGAACTACGCCGCATTCAGGAAAGGCATCGAGCACCCTGCCCCGGCCATTTGCGCGAACGTCATCATAGGTTTGATCAAAGTGACAAACTTTCTGCTGGATCGGCAGCTTCGGGCCTTGGAAAAGGCGTTCGTGGAGAAGGGAGGCCTGCGCGAGGCCATGGCCCGCGCCCGCATCGCTCACCGGGCGAAGGGACAGCAAGGACCGAAACTATGAACCCTGCCTCTCAGTTGCCCCCTTCAGCACTTTTGGTCGCTTTAGTCCTTTCACGCCGCCGTCGCCGTGGCTGGCGTATTCTGAAGATTGTCAGAATCCTCGTTTTCGTCATTCTGTGGGCCGAAGCCTCAAGGTCCTCGGAGCCTTTTAAGCGCAAAGCGCTTACCATGGTGGAAATCCTCTCAGCGTCGAAGCCAGGTGACTGGCGGTCGCTTGATCCTGAAAATACCCTCTATGTCGAATTCAACACCGGCCGCGTCGTGATCGAACTGGCGCCGGTGTTTGCGCCCCGGCACGTGGCCAACGTCAAGGCGCTCGCGCGGGAACATTATTACGACGGACTGGCGATTGTCCGGGTGCAAGACAATTACGTGGTTCAGTTGGCTGATCCCAATGCCGAGAAGCCGGAACTGGCGCGCAGAATTCAGCAGGCCCAAAAAACGCTGCCGGCAGAATTTGATCGCGCGTTCGATCCAAAAGTCCCGTTCACGCGTTTGCCTGACGGCGACGTGTATGCGCGCGAAGTCGGTTTCTCGTACGGCTTCCCGGTCGCGCGGGACAAGCGCACCGGCAAGATGTGGCTGGCGCACTGTTACGGGATGGTCGGCGCCGGACGCGACGCGCCGGCCGACAGCGGTGGGGGCACCGAACTTTACGTGGTCATCGGGCACGCGCCGCGGCATCTGGATCGCAACGTCACGCTGCTCGGACGCGTCGTCCAGGGGATGGAACTGCTGTCGGCGTTGCCGCGCGGCTCAGTCGCAATGGGCTTTTACGACAAGGCGGAGCAACGCGTGCCGATCAAAGCCATCCGCGTCGCCGCGGATGTGCTCGAAGCCGAACGCAGCGCGCTGGAAGTGATGCGGGCGGACACGGCCGCATTTCGAGCGCTGATCGAATCGCGCCGGAATCGGCGAGAGGATTGGTTCCATTTTCAGGCCGGCCGCATCGAGCTTTGCAACGTGCCGATTCCGGTGCGCGTCATCAAAGGAGGCGTTCGGTGAATGAAACGGATGGAAATGGGAGGAACAGCCTTGATCGCATGACAGATTCTCTCGCACGCCCTCGTCTGGATTGGTAAAAGAGCGTCTCACGGCCCCCACATGAGACGCTCAGCCTGATCCTGAAGAGGCAAACCCAGAAGGAGCGACTGCGCTCGACCTGACCGAAAGGCCCGGCGACCGCATCGGCCACTACAAGCTTCTCGAAAAACTCGGCGAGGGCGGCATGGGCGTGGTCTATCTGGCCGAGCAGGAGCAACCGGTCCAGCGCAAGGTAGCGCTGAGTGTTGTTTTGCTCAATGGAGAAGAAAGAAAGAATCGCAACGGCCGGAGGAATCTCATAGCGTCCGCTCTCGACGAACTGAAAAGAAATAAATCTGGGCGGCAATCTTGAGCGCGAATCCATCGAACGGCGGAAGAACGATTCTTTTGGTGCTGCTGATGCACCTGCTGCCCGCGGGATGCGTCCAGGGCGCTCTTGCCTGGCAGGCTGGAGAAGGATTCAGAGCCGCTCAGGTCAACGTCGAGGGAAAGAAGGCGGGCTTTTCGCGCCTTGCTTTTTCCGCCACCGGAATCGGTTTTACCAATCACTTGGCCGACGACCGTTCTCTCGCGAATCGGAATTTGCTGAGCGGTTCAGGCGTCGCGGCGGGCGATGCGGACGGAGACGGTCTCTGCGACCTCTACTTTTGCGGCCTGGACAGCGACAATGTCCTCTACCGCAATCTGGGCAATTTGAAATTCGAGGACATCACCGTGACGGCGGGCGTGGCCTGCGCCGGGGATGATTCAACGGCGGCGGCGTTCGCGGACATTGATGGCGACAGCGACCTCGATCTGCTGGTGAATTCCCTCGGCGGAGGCACACGTGTTTTTCAAAATGATGGGAAGGGACGTTTCAAGGAAATCACCACGCCAACGGGCGTTGCTTCCAAAGCCGGCAGCATGTCGATGGCTCTCGCGGATATCGATGGCGACGGTGACCTCGACCTTTACGTGGCAAACTTCCGGCCCACCACGATTCAGGATCAGATCACCACGCGCTTCACGGTGAAACCCGCGGGCGACCGCCTCGTGGTGACCCATGTCAACGGCCAAACCGCAACGTCGCTGGAATTCACCAATCGCTTCGTCGTCACGCCGGCCGGCAATGTGCTGGAGCTCGGCGAAGCGGATTTCCTGTTTCTCAATGACGGCCAAGGGAAGTTCACTGCCGCGTCATTCACGAGCGGCGCTTTCCTGGACGAGCAGGGACGGCCCTTGCGCGAGCCGCCGCGTGACTGGGGCTTGGCCGTGCAGTTCCACGACATCAACGGCGACGGCGCGCCGGACATTTATGTGTGCAACGATCTTTACACGCCGGATCGAATCTGGATGAACGATGGCCGCGGCCGCTTCCGCGCGCTGGACAATCTCTCCCTACGCGACACGAGCACGTTTTCCATGGGGGTGGATTTCGCGGACATCGACCGGGACGGCTCGGTCGATTTCTTCGTCGTCGATATGCTCAGCCGCGATCACGTGAATCGGCACGTGCAGATTTCCCAGAGCCGTTCCACGCGTGGGGCGCCGGGCCTCAGCGACCTTCGCTTGCAGCAACTCCGCAATACTCTGTTGATCAACCGGGGCGACACCACCTTTGCCGAGATTTCCTTTTACAGCGGCGTCGAGGCGTCCGAGTGGTCGTGGGGGCCAATTTTCCTCGATGTCGATCTGGACGGGTTCGAAGACATTCTCGTGACCAACGGCCAGTTGCGCGACTTCCAAAACGCCGACCTGGCCAGCAAGTACGAG
>JACPRI010000071.1 GCA_016190065.1 Verrucomicrobiota bacterium | reverse complement strand
TACGCCAGCCCGTAGCAAACTGGAACCAGATTTCGAGCAAACCTCGACGGGAAACACCGTCGAGGTTTTTTGTGCTTCCAACCCTTACGACTCAGGCCTGCTCCGCCTTCGCGTTCACCCGCGAGCAATCAGAGACTCTCCTAGAAAACGAATCGCCGCGCGTACCTCTTTCCAACAAGGAGCCTCTGATTTCAGATTTCGCTTTGCTGTATCGCCGACTAACAGCGTGCTGCCGCAGTAATTCTTAGGGTCATGGATCTGTCCTGTTTTCGTCTTGGGACATCTCGAAGCTGAAGACGTATTTCTTCGCCGGAACCCACTCCGCGTGGCCGTCGCAAAACGACACATTGCCTCCGCCATCGCCGTGATTGTCCACCGGGTCAGGATAATTCTGGCGCGCGCCGGGGAAAACTTCGTCCGCGTCCAGGACGATCCAGATGCGCGACGGACCGGCGATGGTGCCTTTCAACCCAAACGCATTGAAGCGATGTGCGTAGGTCTGCACGGACGCGAGCGTTTTCTTCAAGCCGGGGGTCGAACGCGGCGTGCCGTGGACCGGAATGTCCGTGACACTGCCGCCGTTGAAATTCATGAACCCGAACACCTCGTAGCTGCTGCCGGGATTCTTGGATTTCCCGGAGGCTGTGCGAAAGAGATAGCGCAGCCCCGGTTCGCCGGTGACTTCGTGTTTGCCCGCGTTGGTCGGGATGTAATTCTGAGTGCTCGGACAATTGAAGGTCTTGAGCGTCGAGACGTAATTCGGGTAAAGCCAATTCAGGTCATCGTCGCCGTCGAATACATTTGCGCCGAGATAACCCTTGGGGTCGTCATCGGCGTAGAGCGCAGTGCCCAGGCCAATTTGTTTCAAATTGTTCAGGCAGGAAATGCGGCGGGCTCGTTCCTTGGCTTGAGCGAGAGCCGGCAACAGCAATCCGGCGAGAATGGCGATGATCGCAATGACAACGAGCAATTCGATGAGAGTGAAGGCGGCCCAGCGCGTGTCCGCGCGCTTTGGAGCCGCCTTCGCGCTCCTTCGGCGGGCCAAAGTGTGAGGAAGAGCCGAACAATTCACCGCTTTGACCTTGGTAGGGACGCGTTCCACCGCGTCCCACTCTATTCCGTGAGGCAGACAATTTGATAAGAGAGTGACGATGGGAACACCGGAGCCGCTCGGTTTCCCCGTCGTTCGTTTCGAGAGAAGCGATCCCGACCAAAAGAAGTCAGGGACGCGGTGGAACGCGTCCTTACCAAAACGAGAAGGGACGGACGAGTCTCCGTCCGTCCCCTCGCAGTTGCAAATCACGGAACCACTAGCGGTTGACGGCGCGGTAGAAACGCACCTTGTCCGTTGCCGCTTGAGTCAGCGGAACGGTCACCTTCCCGCCGAGTGCTGCGGCAGTTCCCACATCCGCCCAGGTGCCGCCGAGCACAGCGGACGATTGCAGAGTCCCGGTGAAGGTGATGACCAGATTCCCGCCCGTCGCAGCCACGGCGAGCTGCGGCCGCGCGACCACGACCGATCCACCGGCCGTGAGCGTGACAAGGCCGGTCCTCTCCGCCGCCTTGCCATGGACGATGGAATGGACGCCAAAGCCGCTCCAGCCCTTCTGGCCGGGCGTGTCCTTGTCACCGTCGTTGATGCAAAGGCCGACCCCGAGCTTCATGCCTTCCTTGAACTCGGTCAGTTCCAGAGCGGACGGCGGAAACTTGAGTTCGTAGGTGGTGGTCACGCCCTTGCGCGAAATTGCCACATCGGCGCCTCCGGGACCTTTCTCGTTATTGACGACGATCTCAGCAGTCGCGCCTTCCTCTCCGTTCAAGCCATAATTGTAGAGATGTGAGGGCGCTCCAGTGCGCTCGACGGTGGCGAAGGCAATTTGCAACGAATCGCCATTCCAACCGCTGTTGGAATTCTGGTGATAATCATCGGTGACCACGACCCCGATGTAGAGCGCGTCCTTTTCCCACGCCATGGACAGCACGCTGGTGTGATCAGCAGGGCCACTCCAGACGCTTTCCGCATCGGACGCGACGGCATCCGTTGCTTTGAGCGTTTCGAAATAGACCACCTTGCCGCCTCCGGTCTTGGGGATCTCAAACGGCACCGGCCCAATGAATGGACGATTCGCCCAATCCGACAGGTCACCGTCCGCGACATTGAAACCTTGCGTAACAGGTGGTGCATCGAAGGTGAGCACGTTCGGCGCTTTGGCGGGCACCAACGTGACGAGCCCGGCGCGATCAGCGCTTTTGACATGGACGATGGAATGCACGCCCCAACCGCTCCAGCCTTTTTGTCCGGGCGTTTGTTCATCACCGTCGTTCACGCACAGCCCGATCCCGATTTTCATTCCCGCCTCGAACTTTTGAAGGTCGAGCGCGCTGGCCGGGAACTTGACTTCGTAGGTGGTTCTCTTCCGAGCGGCGTCTCGAACGATGCCGACGACTTCGCCACCGGCGCCTTTTTCGTTGTTGATCACCACATTGCCCAACGCGCCGTCCGTTCCGTCCAGGCCAAAGTTGTAAAGGTGCGTGACGGTATCTCGCGCCGGATTGGCAAAGAGAAGTTGCAATGCATCGCCATTCCACCCGCTGTTGGAATTCTGGTGATAATCGTCAGTCACCACGACGCCGATGTAGAGATTGCCCGCGTCCCAGGCAAAGGAAAACCGGGTCGTATGGTCTTGCGGACCATCCCAGACGCTGTCAGTCGCAACGGTGTTGGCGCCGCTGAGCGTCTCGAAATAGACTACCTTCCCTCCGGTAGCTTTGGGGATTTCGAAAGGCACGGGACCGCGGAATTCTTTGCCGACCCAGTCCGCGAGGTTTCCATCTGCGGTGATGTAATTAGCCGGCTCAGCGTTGAACTCCAAGGGCGGAGCTTTGGTCGGCGGCGGGTCTCCGGCAGCGAGCGTGACGAGTCCGGTTTGCGCCCCCGTTTTGCCATGCACAATCGAGTGGACGCCCCAGCCGCTCCAGCCCTTTTGACCAGGTGTTTCCAGGTCGCCGTCATTCGCGCACAGCCCGACGCCAATCTTCATTCCCGCTTCGAGTTTGACTTTATCCAGAGAACTGGCCGGGAACCTTATTTCGTAAATGGTTTTCTTGGCCACGGTATTTCGGACAATCGCAACTTGGGCGCCACCCGGTCCCTTAGACTCGGTGATGATCACCTCACCCAAAGCTTCCTCGGTGCCGCCGAGGCCGTAATTGTACTGCATGGTGTCGATCGTCCGATCTGCATCAGCGAAGAGCACCTGCAAGGAATCGCCGTTCCAGCCGCTATTGGCAGCGTTTTCATGGTAATCGTCGGTAACCACCATGCCGATATACAGGTTGTCCTCGTCCCACGTGATCGCCCAGGCGTTTGAGTGATCTTCCGGGCCAGTCCAGACGCTATCGGTTGCGATAGTGCCGCCTCCACTTAGCGTTTCGAAAGACACCAATTGCTTGGGGGCGTTCTTGGGGATCGAGAATTTGACATCTTTCCAGATCGTCGCGCCGCCCCAATCGGATAAATCCCCATCGATCAAGACCGTTTTCTTTACGGCCGAGTAGTTTTCCTTGCCCGCTTCAATGTTGTTCGCGCCGCTCGCGGCAAACGGGCACAGTAGAGATGCTGCCAGAGGCAGTGAGAGGAGTATTTTGTAGTGCATACGTCTCGGTTTTGGATGTTTGGTTGGCGCCGTCTGGGAACTCAAGGGGCACCAAGGATCGTATTGCCCGGTTCTTCGCCCGTTGTCGAGGATTTTCGCCTGATTTTCGCCATGTCAATGGGGGGGCTACCGAGGGCCACACGGAACCCGACGAAGTAAATGCCATTCGAGGGGGCCATCATGAACCGGTTTGCCGACCGCGCGAAATCGGCGTCATGGTACCAACTGCCGCCGCGGAACACTTTGAACTTGCCTTGCGCCGGTCCGAGTGGGTTGGTCATCCCGTTCGTTGGATAATCCCCGAACCAATCCAGGCACCATTCCCATACGTTGCCGTGCACATCATGCAGACCCCAAGGGTTGGGCCGCTTTTGGCCCACCGGATGCGTGGTGCTGTCGCTGTTTTCGGACGTCCAGGCGTATGGATCGGCCTCCGTGGCTGCGTCGCCAAAACTGAAGAAGTTGGTGGTCCCGGCTCGACAGGCATATTCCCACTCGGCTTCGGAGGGGAGCCGGTACTCGTAGCCGTCGGGCAATCGCTTCGCTTCCCGTTCACGCCGGGTCAAGGCCGAACAATAGGCGACGGCATCCACGTAGCTGACCTTCTCGACCGGCCGCAGCGGGTCATCTTTGAAATGGCTGGGGTTTCGGCCCATGACCGCCTCGAACTCCGCTTGAGTGACCTCGTATTTCCCAAGCCAAAAACCGCGAGTGATCGAGACCGGATACTTGCCGCGAATGAAAGTGCCGGGCTTGATCGGAACCATGGTGGTCAGCGGAACCAGTTCGGTCTTAGGTGGAAAGGAAGCCTTGTCAACGTTGTCGGCAGGCCGTGTGGGCTGTCTGTCGCAGCCGCACTGGAATAGAACCATCAGGATTACGGAAACGGCTGCTTCCCAAATGGTGTTACCGCTTCGAACCCCGAACTGGTAAGGACGCGTTCCACTGCGTCCCTGATATTGTTCTTCCGATTGCTGAGTAAAGTCAGGGACGGAGTGGAATCCGCCCTTACCTGGTTCATGGAAAGGATTCATTTCTCAGAATTCACCCGAAGTTCCCAGGTTTGGCCAGGCAAAGGCACGGTCTGCTCCTTGCCACTCGGCCAGCGAACCCATAGGCCCGCTGGCCGATCAGCGCAGCCGAGCACCTGGACTGCTCCGTCCTGCGACCAATAGCCGGACCCAGCTTGCACAGTTCTCCAGGGACCTTTGCGGTCCCCTGCGTAGAGCAAGCGCATCTGGGCGCCGACCGCGTCCGGATTCGAGGCTGGTCCGCTGAGCACCACGCGCAGCCCGCGCTTGGCGGCCTGGTTGAGATATAACTTGGTCGGCCCGTTGTTTTGCGAAACGGCCAAATCCACCTGCCCATCGTGGTTGAAATCGGCCAGAGCCGCGCCGCGTTGCTCGCCTTCAATCTTGATCCCGGTGAGACTTGCGTCCAACGCGGTGAAAGTTCCACGCCCGCTTCCACGAAGCCATAAGCCGCGCCCGCCATCGTCGCGGGACAAGTCCGAGGCGGTGCCAAAGAAATTTTGGCTGAGAAACAAATCCTCGACACCATCGCCGTCGAAATCCGCGACGTTGATTGAGAAGACCGGAGCAAGCTGAGCTTCCCTCGGCAACGGCACTCTCTCGAAATGCGAACCCCGGTTGAGAAAGACCGCAGACTCCAATTCTGCGGCCTCGGCGGTTTTCGCTTTCGCGGCGCGCTCGCCCAAAATGTCCTGGACGCTGGCTTTGCCGAAGGCTTGGTGCGTCGCAAACCGGATCGGCAATTCGGGCAGGCCGCGGGCGAGCCACGAGCGGTCGCGCATGGGAAACCAGGCCATTTCGGAGTGTGGGGTGCGGAGTGCGGAATGCGGAGCGGGCCAGGCTTCGATCAACTCAAGGTTGCCGTCGGCGTTCCAATCGTCGTAGTAAATGCGCCAGGGGCCAGGCCGATTGAGTTCGTAAATAGTGTTGCGCCCCCAATTGCCCGCGGCCAGATCCAATCTGCCGTCCCCATCGAAATCGCCTGCCGTGATGCTGGTCCACCAGCCGGTGAGTTCGTGGAGCGTGGAGCGTGGAGCGTGGAGCGCGGAATCTTCACCTGCAAGCGTGACGAGCGGATTCCAGCCTCTAAGAGTTCCGTGGTCGTTGATGAAGACGCGCACCGAACCCCAGTCCATGGCCAGCGCGAGATCAGGGTCGCCATCTCCGTCCAGATCCGCAAAGGTCGCCCCGCTCACCAGACCCACCGAGGCGAACGGCTCGCTCAGCGGGCGGCTGAGTCGGAATTCACCGCCCTCGTTTAGCCAAATCATTGAAGAGACCGGCTCAGGATACCGGCCAGGGCGAAATCGTCCGCCGACAAATAAATCCAAATCGCCATCTGCGTCGATATCGGCCAGCGCCAATGGCCCCGGACTTGAGCTGCCCGCCGATAAGCGTTGAGGCACGGCGAAGTTAGTCCCGCCATAGGCTGCGATCACACTTTCCGTTGAGGCCATTCCGTAGTTCGAAACGGCGACCAGCAACTTCCGATTCCCTTTTCCGTCCGCCCAGCCCACCACGGCGCCTTCGTCGGCCGGAGCCGGCGCGAATTCCTCGATCTTGTGAAATTTCTCTCCTAGTTTGTTGCCGAACACCGCCAGCTTTCCGCCGCGGCCCGCCGTCACGATCAAATCCTCCCAACCGTCGCCATCGACATCGAACCAACTCAGTCCGGGGCCCAATCGGCTCAAGGGGCGCGGCAACAGAGGTTGGAGCGCCCAATCGTCGAACGCATCTTCGGCGTGCGCATGGTTCAGCCAGTGGCTCACGTCTTGAAACAGCGGGGGAGCGTTGGAGCGTGATGCGTGGTCCGTGATGCGTGACAAGGGAGCCGAAGACGCTTCGACGCTTTGACGCTCCAACGCTCCACGATCCATTCCCGCACTCGCGCCCGCTTCGTCGATTTCATACACGCGACCGGGCCGCGCATCTTCCACGACACTGCGTTTTCCGCTGCGCCAGATTACTTCCAGCCGCATCGGCGCCCCGGTCTTCGCATCCGCCGCAAAGACGCGCACGGCCTGGTCGCCGGACATGTAACGGCCACCGCAGATCATCTCCTGGCTCTGCGGAACCGAGCCGCCCACCAGCCGGAGGCGCGCGCCAATCCCTTGTGTGTTCGGCGGCAACCCCTTTAGGCGGACCTGAATGCGGCCTGCCGGGGTGTCATTTCGATAGAGACTGGCCGCGGTGTTGAGATTGTTGATGACCAGGTCCAAATCGCCGTCATTGTCCAGATCGCCCAGCGCCATGCCGTAAGATATTCCCGGTTGATCGAAACCCCATTCGTGGTCCATCGGCTCGAACGCTCCGTCGCGGCGATTGCGAAACGCGGCGTTTCGGGTCGGGAAAGCTGGATGAAACTGGCGCGAGCGCTTGAGTTGTTCTTGCGTCATCCGCCGCCGGCTTCGCAATTGATCGTGGCTGTCCTGATCCATCACGTCGAAACTAAATCCGTTGGTGACGAGCAAATCTTCATAGCCGTCCAGATCAACGT
>JACPRI010000070.1 GCA_016190065.1 Verrucomicrobiota bacterium | reverse complement strand
CCTCTACATCGACTGGTCACAACAAAATGTTGTTTGGTTTTTCGAGAACAGCGGACGCCCTGAGAGCGGAATGCCAGTGATGAGGAACGCGCATCTCTACCTTACCAGCGGCGTCACCTGGACTGCGGTGGCGAACCACGTCGCCATGAAGGCACGCCTTCAAGAGCCATGCGTATTCGACGCGGACAGCATGCGCCTGACACCGCGAGCCGACGTCATAGTGCCGTTAGCATTCCTCGCCTTGCTCAATTCTGACGTGGTGAGCTTCATCAAAATGAAGTTAATCAAGCACACGCAGAAGTGGGAGATTGGTGACCTTCGTCAAATCCCGCTCGTTATGCCCACGCCTGCGCAAGCGGCGACGCTCGAATCTCTCGCCAAACTGGCTTTGACCGCCAAGCGCCTCACCTTCGCCGGCCAGTCCCCGTCGAACGAACTGGCTGCCGCAGTCCGCGCGCTGGGGGAGGAACTAGAGCAAGATGCCCCGGCTTACCTGCATCCTTCCGCTCAGCGCAAACTCCTCGCCACTGCCACCGACTGCCTTGAAGTTATCGAACTCGCCGTGAACTGGGAAGCCGAGAAACTCTACGGAGTCGTTGGCTTCGGTCCATTCGACGAATTCTGATTTCTTGCTCTCGCAGACTCTTGGGATAGGGCAGGCTGGAAGCCTGCCCTACGTTAAGAGAGAATCTCGCGAACGTGGGAGCACGCAGCGTGAGATCACACTCGGCACTCGGCATCTTTGATGCATTGACCAGCGTCGGCTTCTTCGCTCATTAATAGCTCATGCGCAGTTCCAATCCTTGCCTCTTGGCTTTGCATCTGATTCCCGTTTTGGCTTTCGCCGCAGACGAGCCGCCCAAAGAATGGATCGAACCAGAGACCGGGCACAGAGTCGTTCGCCTTTCGCGTGAACCGGGCAGCGCGAGTTTGTATTTCCACCAGCACGCCTATTCCACCGACGGCAAAAAGCTGGTCATCACGACACCCGGAGGGCTTTCGACGGTGAATCTGCACACCCGCGAGATCGAACAAGTCGTTAAGGGCCGCGTCGGCGTGCTCGTGACGGGTCGCAAGACGGGAAACATTTATTACATCCGCGACGGAGCAGTTCATGCCACAGACCTCGACACGAAGGCCACCCGCGAAGTGGCGAAGATTCCCCCGGACGTCGGGCGCGGCGGCACGCTCGCGATCAATGCGGACGAGACCTTGCTCGTGGGCATCGCCTCTGATCCGGTGGGCCAACCGCAGCCCAGAACACCGCCTCCCGGCAATTCCGGCGGACGCCTTGAATCGCGCTGGGCGGCGGGGACGCCGATGGTGCTTTACACGATCCACATCGCGAGTGGCGAGGTGAAGAAGATTTATCGCGAACACGACTGGACCAACCATCTCCAGTGTTCGCCCACCGACCCGAGTCTGATCATGTTTTGCCACGAAGGTCCCTGGCATTATCTGGACCGCATTTGGACCATCCGCAGTGACGGTACGGGGCTTCGGTTAATCCACAAACGGACTATGGACATGGAAATCGCCGGGCACGAATTTTTCAGCGCGGATGGGAGAACGATTTGGTATGACCTTCAAACCCCGAAAAGCGGCGTGTTTTGGCTCGCGGGCGTGGACCTCGCGACTGGGGCAAGAACTCAGTATCACCTTGAGCGCCGCGAGTGGTCGGTCCACTTCAACATTTCACCCGACGGGAAACTGTTCGCGGGCGATGGCGGCGGCCCAAACAGCGTGGCCAACCGCTCGCCGGACGGCCAGCGGCTTGATCCACCCGGCAACGGCCAGTGGATTTACCTCTTTCGCCCGGTGGCCGTGCGAAATCCTGCCGGCGTCTTTCCGGAACAGAAGGATCTGATCAAGACGGGTTATCTGAAGTCAGAACGGCTGGTGGATCTGTCGAAGCACAATTACCAACTCGAACCCAACGTGACGTTCACCCCGGACGCAAGATGGATCGTCTTTCGTTCCAATATGCACGGCGCGACGCACGTTTACGCGGTGGAAGTGGAGAAGGCGAATCCAACCACGAGATCCGAGTGAGCGTCGGATGCAGCTATGTTCACCATAACCCTGCTGTGTCTGCTGACGCTTTCTCAAACAGCGACGGATTCCACTCCGTCCCTGATTTTACTCAGCGATCGAAAGAACAAGATCAGGGACGCGGTGGAACGCGTCCTACCCACTCTGAACACATACGCCGGTTTGCCGCGACGCGTACATCTCACCGGTCGATGGCCTCCAAAACTCCAACTTTCAGATGAGTGGGTTGCGCTTTGGACCGGAAGATTCGTTGCGTGGCCTTGATGAAATCCTCCCTCTCCGCCTTGTAAATGTTCGGGACGAATTTCTGCGGGTTCCGATCCACCAATGGAAACCACGAGCTCTGGATTTGCACCATCACGCGATGCCCGCGTTTGAAGGTGTGCAACACGTCCTGCAGCTCGAACGAGACCTTTGTCGCCTTGTTCGGCTCGAATGCTTCCGGATGCTCGTAGCTGTTCCGGAATCGTCCGCGCATGACTTCGCCTCGCACGAGCATTTGATAACCGCCCATCCGAACCTGGCGCGGATTCGGCGCCGGATCCTTGGCGTCACCCGGAAAAACGTCGATGACTTTGACGATCCAATCGGAGTCTGTGCCGGACGTTGAAGCCCACAACTCCGCCTGAATCGGACCGGCGAGCGTGAGATCGTTATCGAGCACGTCCGTCTGATAGGCCAGCACGTCAGTGCGTCGCGAGGCGAACCGTTGGTCGTCGGTCATGTACTCGCGCGTCATGCCGGTCGCGGTGTCTTCGACAAACGGCACCGGCCTGGCCGGGTCGCTGACATATTCGTCAAACGCTTCGCTGGACTGATCCGGCGGCGCGAAGGACAGCCCGCCTTCGGGGCGCACGTAAAAACTTTTCGCTTTTGTCTCCGTGGGCGGCCAATGCTCGAACGCCCGCCAGCGGTTGGCGCCAGTTTCAAACATGTAAGCTTCAGGCAGGCGCAGGTCTCCCTTGCCTTTCAAGTGATAGTTGAAAAAGGGAAACTCGATCTTCTCCCGATAAAACTCGGCGGTCTTGAATCCAAAGCGGACGTGGCCGAGCGCGTCGCCGTCACTCCGGTTCCATCCGCCATGGAACCACGGCCCCATGACGAGCGCACTGAAGGTTCCCGGATTGTTCTTCTCCACCATGCGATAAATCTTGAGCGGGCCGAACAGGTCCTCCGCATCGAACCACCCGCCGACCGTGAGGACCGCGCAACGGACGTTCTTGAGGTGCGGCAATAGATTCCTCGCTTGCCAGAACGCGTCGTAATTCGGGTGCTCGACCATCTGATTCCAGAACGCGATCTCGCCTTTGAGATGGCGTTCGTCGGCATTCTTGAGCGGACCCAAATCGAGAAAGAATTGGTAACCGTCTGGCGATTTGTGTTCGAAGCCTTTCGAAGGTTCAGTCGTCGGCTTCAGACGGGGTTTGCCGAACGCAGAGAAAAAATTGAACGAGTGCGGCAGGAAAAACGCGCCGTGATGATGGAAATCATCCCAGAACCAATCCGCAATCGGCGCTTGCGGAGACACGGCCTTGAGCGCGGGATGCGAGTCGATCATGCCGGCCGCGGTGTAAAATCCCGGATAAGAAATGCCCCATTGGCCGACTTTGCCGTTGTGGTTCTCGACGTGTTTGAGCAGCCATTCGATCGTGTCGTAAGTGTCGGTGCTCTCGTCCACGTCCTGTTTGCCCTGTTTCGCCGCCACGTGGGGCGTCATATCTGTGAACGTGCCTTCGGACATGAACCGGCCGCGCACGTCCTGGAACGCGAAGATGAAGCCTTCCTTGTCGAAACGCTTGTTGGGACCGAGCGTTTCCCGGTATTGGTCCGCGCCGTACGGCCCGACGCTGTAGGGCGTGCGGAAGAGCAGGATCGGATACGTCTGCGCGCGATCATTCGGAATGTACACCGCCGTGAACAGCCGCACGCCGTCGCGCGCCGGAATGCGGTACTCGAACTTCGTATAGTTCGATCGCGCGTACTCGGCGTCGGATTGAGATGGTTGAGCGAAGGCGAAGCTGAAGCTGAGGCACGAAAAGATGAGGAAGAAGGAACGTCGGCTCATATGTGCGCGGAGCTTAGCCCCGCGGTCCAAAGTTTCCAATCGAAAGTGCCAATCGTGCCGGTCGCCCGCGATCCAGAGCCATTGGTGTGGCAGTCGTTTTAAAACAGGGATCCAAGAATCGGGTGATCCCATCTCAGCGTTACCGCTTCCGGTCCTCCCAGTTTAGATTTGGTCCATCGAGGAACAACGAAATGTGATTGAGAATGTCACGGCCGAGAATGGTGTATTCGTGATCGAACACCAAGAACCGCCCTCGAAAAGTTTTGCCGAGGAAGCCCAAATCGAGATGCACGGCTTGCACTGAACTTCGGGCACCATCGAATCCCATCAACTCATAAACCGCGGCTGGATCAATCGAAAGGCCGACACGGAGCACTGCCTCTCGAGGGACAAGGGTGACATCGGCTCCCGAATCCAGCAACGCCTGCACGGCTGACACGCTGGCGCCCGTGGCGGTATTGCGCAAAGTGACCAACCCCAGCGGCGCGGGCGGCGCGAACCGAGTGGCGTCATAGGCTGGCATTCGGCGGATCTTGGATCACTTCCTTCTTGAAATCGATGGCTTGTTCGGGATGCGCCAGCCGAGGGCTGGCCACCAAAGTTGGCGGCGGCACAACTCCGTTGGGGAGGATCACATACACTTTGGCCTTCTCCGGGAGACAAACGTCGGCCGGCAAACGAATCTGTCCGTTTACAACCACACCTTCAAATGTCGTCACACTCATATTAGCCTCGCGTGTCCTCACTGAAGGAATCGTAGCAATTGATGGGTCGTCGTTGCATCACCATTTCTCTGCAAGATTATCCTTCGCCTTTATCCGCCAAGGCCCGAGGACGGTCAAGCTTCTGGACACATCGAGAACGTAGGCGGATCTGCGCTCTTCTATGCCGTTTCCACATGTTCTGTCCATGCCTTCAGATCGTCTGCATGGGCAAGCAATGCGTGCACCGCCGCTTTGAACAACCCTCCTGAAGCGGGTTTCTTGGACAACAGTCGATTCGCGGTCTTCAGAACATCCTTCTGCATCCCGGCCTCTCTGAATCCTTCCCTATCCTCGGCGCCGCCGGCGCCGCTATTTCACTTGTTCCGTTCCTTCCAGGGAGCTATCTTCCGTTGCGCTGTGAAAACCCAAATTGTGCTCAGCCGCATCATCCATTGCGCCGCGAGACGCGTTCGGCCCTCGTCGCAAGGGCAGATCACGGCGGCAGAAAATTGAAGGAGAACGAGCAATGAATACAGAAAAGAATTCGCAGTCCCACTCCGTGCAACCTCGGAATCGAATCTTCCCCTGGCTGGCTTTCACCCTGATCGAGTTGCTGGTTGTCATCGCCATCATCGCCATCCTCGCGGCGATGCTCTTGCCGGCGCTCGGGCGCGCCAAGGATCGAGCGCAAATGGCGCTCGACCTGAACAACGTGAAGCAAGTGCTGCTGGCCAGCCAGCTCTACGCTACGGACAACGAGGATCGAATGGCCCATCCGAGTTGGGGTGGAGATGTGACCGGTCCGGATAGCTGGGTTTACGCGACCAAGAATAACGGCCGCATCCCCGGTGGCCCGGCTTCTCCGACATCGGCCGCGGGCCGAGATGCGGACTCCATCCAGTTCAGCAACCAGGTTCTTTTTTTCAAAATCAGCCAGCTTGGCCCGTATTTGAGCAGCCACACGGTTTGCTGGTGTCCGAAAGACGTGGCGACGCGCGGCACCGGCAGGCTGAAGCAGCTTTGGTTGGAACGGCCCGTCAAGCTCACTTCCTACTGCTGGAATGGCACCATCGGGGGCTACAACAACATTGGCAAACCTTCCCTCACCCCAGATGGGCGAACTTACAAAGTCACTGATTTCCTCCCGACCGATTGGCAGATGTGGGAGCAGAATGAACTTTCAGCATTCAACTTCAACGACGCTTCAAACGTCCCGCCGCCGGGCAACGCCGGCAACGGCATCTCCCTTCGCCATGCGGGCCTCCCGGCGTGGTGGAACGTGAATAACGTCAATGGACCTGGCGTGCACACCAATCTCTCCGGTGGCGCTGTGGTGGGGACATTCGGCGGCTCGGCTGCCCTCATGAAATGGAACCGCGCCTGGCAGATCATCAACAAAATCAGTTATCCGAACGAAATCTTCTGCGGCCCGGTCTATCAAAGGTAACGCGGGTGCCAGTGCGAGCCGGGCGAATACGGGCTGAAGCCTGCGGTCGTTGCTGTGGGCACGGGAACGCATTGTGATCCATCCCACGGCCATCATCCATCCCGGTGCCCAAATCCATCCGAGCGTCACGCTCGGCGCGTACACCGTCATCGATGGCGGTCTGAAAATCGGCTCCGGGTGCTGGATCAGCCCTCACGTGCATTTGACGGGCCAGACAACGATCGGCGCGGATAACCGGTTCCATGCCGGCTGCGTGATTGGCGAAGCGCCCCAGGATTTGAAATACAAGGGAGACCCAACCGGGTTGGTCATCGGCGACGGCAATGTGTTTCGCGAGCACGTGACCGTGCATCGCTCGAACACGACTTCCGAGGACACCGCCATCGGCTCGAAGAATTTTTTCATGGCGCACAGCCACGTCGGGCACAACGCGAAAATCGGAAACCATGCGATCTTCGCCAATGGCGCTCTGCTCGGAGGCCACGTGGAGGTCGGCGATCGGGCGTTCATTTCCGGGAATTGTCTGGTCCACCAGTTCGTGCGTGTCGGGACGCTGGCGCTGATGCAGGGCGGAGCCGCCGTGAGCAAAGATGTGCCGCCTTACACCGTGGCTTGCGGTGAAAACACTCTCTGCGGGTTGAATGTGGTCGGTCTGCGCCGGGCTGGTTTCACGAGCGAGCAACGCCTCGAATTGAAGCGGCTTTATCACGTGCTGTTTCGCCGGAAAGTGAGTCTGAAGTCGGCGCTCGAAGCCGCGACCGCCGAGTTCCAGAGTGAGTGCTCGCGCGTTCTCATCGATTTCGTGACCACGGCGAAAAGGGGCGTTTGCAGGCATTGGAGGAACAGCGAGGCGACGGCGGAAGTTTAGCGGCTCCAGGGACGCAGGAACGTGTTCCACGGCGTCCCTGATATTCCATCCGGAGCAGGCCGGAAGCTGGCCCTACTCTTCGACCGGCACGACGAGGTTCGCCATGATGTAATCCTTGCGTTCCGGAGTGTTCTTCCCCATGTAGAAATTGAGAATGGTCGAGGCGTCCGGCTTCGGCGCGTATTCCACCTGGCTGAGCCGCATGTTCGGACCGATGAATTGCTTGAATTCGTTCGGACTAATCTCGCCCAGACCCTTGAACCGTGTGATCTCGGCGCTCTTGCCCATGGCTGCCGCCGCTTCATCGCGCTCCGCCTCGCTGTAGCAGTAAGTCGTCTTCTCCTTGTTGCGCACGCGGAAGAGCGGCGTTTCGAGCACGTAGAGATGTCCGTCATGCACGAGTTGATCGAAGAACCGGAAAAAGTAAGTGATCAGCAGATTTCTGATGTGCAAGCCGTCCACGTCCGCATCCGTGGCCAGGACAACCTTTTCGTAACGCAACCCTTCGATGTTGTCCTCGATGTCAAGCGAACGCATCAGGTTGTACATCTCGTCGTTTTTGTACACGATGTCGCGCTTGAGATCCCAGACGTTCAAGGGCTTGCCTTTGAGGACGAATATGGCCTGCGTGTTCACATCGCGGCAACTCACGATCGAGCCCGCCGCGCTCTGGCCCTCGGTGAGGAAAACCATCGAGCCTTGGCCCTTGTTGCGCTTCTTGTCGAAGTGCATCTTGCAATCCTTGAGCTGCGGGATGCGGATCGTGATCGCCTTGGCGCGCTCGCGGGCCAGCTTCTTGACCTCCTGCAGTTCCTTGCGCAACTGTCGGCTGTCTTCCACCTTGGCCACGATTTTCTCGGCGATTTCCTTGTTGCGATGGAAGAAGTGGAGAAGCTCCTCGCGGACCTTGTTGACGAGATCAGACCGGATTTCGGTGTTGCCTAGTTTGTTTTTGGTCTGGGACTCGAAGACCGGATCTTTCAGTCGAATGGAGACAGCGCCCACCATGGCCTCGCGCACATCGTCGCCTTCGTAACTGCTCTTGGAATATTCATTCACGGCTTTGAGCAGACCTTCGCGGAAAGCGCTCAAGTGCGTGCCGCCGTCGCTCGTGTATTGCCCGTTCACGAACGAAAAGAACGTCTCGCCGTAGCGGCTGTTGCTGTGGGTGAAACAGAACTCCAGCATCTTGCTCGTGTAATGGAGCGGCGGATAAATCGGTTCGCTGGCGTCGCGCGACAAATCCTCCATCACCAGATCGAGCAAACCGTTTCGCGATTGAAACACTTTCTCGTTGAAGATCAGCTTGAGGCCGGTATTGAGGTAAGAATAGTGGCGGAGCCGCCGCTCGACGTGTTCCGGCTTGAACTCCGTTTCCTTGAAGATCGCGGGATCCGGCTCGAAACGGATGAACGTGCCGTTCGGTTCCTTGGAGCCTTTGCCGGTTTTCTGGTTTTTAAGCCGGCCTTGCTTGAAGTTCGCCTCCACAAATTCTCCGTCCCGATGGCTGCGCACAAAGAATTCTTTCGAGAGCGCGTTGACCGCTTTCGTGCCAACGCCGTTCAGGCCGACGCTGAACTGAAAAACGTCGTCGTTGTATTTGGCGCCGGTGTTGATCTTCGATACGCAATCCACCACTTTGCCGAGCGGAATGCCGCGCCCGTAATCGCGGACGGAGACTTTGGTGCCCTCGATGCCGATGTGGACCTCCTTGCCGTGGCCCATGATGTACTCATCGACCGCGTTGTCGATGACCTCCTTGAGCAGGACGTAGCACCCGTCGTCGGGGTGCGAGCCGTTGCCGATGCGCCCGATGTACATGCCCGTGCGGAGCCGGATGTGCTCCAGCGAAGAGAGCGTCTTGATTTTGCTTTCGTCGTAAACGTGTTTCGTGCTTTCAGCCATACGTCAATGGGCGGAAATATCGAAGGGAATCGCGCGCTTGCCAATAGGAAAACTTTCAGAACCACCGAACCATGAACGGAGCAGTTGGTTCGACGTTCAGCGTTCAATGGGAGGCCCCCTGTTCCAAAAGAACTGCGGACGGATCATGAACCCACCCCCATCCCCTCCCTGGAGGGGACTTCTGTTCGCCGCGCCAGTCGCGGGTTCCCTCTCCTGGGAGGGGTGAGGGGTGGGTTCATGATGAGCTTCCAAAACCTGAATTTTCTGACAGCATCAGCCCATGCGGCACTGGACAATCCGATCCGCTGAGAAGGCGCAACCCGCGCCAAACGCCAATTCTCCTCGGGTGGCTCATTATCTTCTGCAAGACGATGGCTCAATTCCGAACAATCCAAAGCTACCGCTTCTGTTTTATCCGGGCGCGGTGAAGTTATCGGGCAGCGATCCCGCGGCGGTTATTGAGGTTCGGTTTGCTTCGAATGGCTGGGGCGGGAAGTGGCGGAATGGCATCTACCAGTTCCATCATTACCACACTGCATGCGAGAACTTTTTCTGAGTATCCTGGTCGGTTTGATTTTCTCCACCGGCGCTCTGGGCAATTCCGCGAGCGCTGCGGAGAAATTATCCTCCACGCGTCCGAATATCCTGTTCCTGTTCACCGATGATCAGCGGGCGGACACAATCCGCGCACTGGGCAATCCTCACATCAAGACCCCCAACCTCGATTCGCTCGTCAAATCCGGTTTTGTCTTTCGCAATGCCTATTGCCTGGGCGGAAACATCGGCGCGGTCTGCACGCCAAGCCGGAATATGCTCCTAAGCGGGCGCGCCTACTTTCGCTGGAAAGGCAATTTAGCATCCGGGAATGATCCGAATTTCCCCGTGTCGATGAATCAGGCGGGCTACGCGACGTATCACCACGGCAAACGCGGGAATACGGCGCTTGAGATTCAGGCGAGGTTTCAGCACAACCAGTACATCAATGAAACCAAGGAGCGCGTGAGCGGCCAGCCAGGCAAAGCCATCGTCGATGCGGCCATCGAATTTCTCCGGACCAAGAAAGATGAGCGTCCTTTCTTCATGTATCTCGCGTTTGAAGCGCCGCACGATCCGCGCGTCGCCGCCAAGGAGTACTTGGATCTCTATGAACGCGCGAAAATCCCGCTGCCCAAAAACTATTTGCCGCAACATCCCTTCAACAACGGCGAACAAGTCATCCGCGACGAAATGCTGGCGCCATGGCCGCGCACGCCGGACGAAATTCGCCGCCATTTGCACGAGTATTACGCGGTCATCTCCGGATTAGACCACCACATTGGCCGGCTGCTCCAGTGCCTCAAGGACCTGGGCCAGTACGACAACACGATCATTATTTTCTCGTCCGATCACGGCCTTGCCATTGGCAGTCACGGGTTGATGGGCAAGCAAAATATCTATGAAGCCGGCATGAAAGCGCCGCTGATCTTCACCGGGCCGGGCATTCGGAAAGGGCGATCGGACGCTCTGGTTTATTTGTTGGATATCTTCCCGACGGTCTGCCACTTGGCCGGCGCGCCGATCCCGCCCGGCCTGGATGGCCAGAGCCTCAAGCCCGTTCTGGACGGGAAATCACGAGGCGTGCGGGACACACTGTTCCTCTCCTATCGCGACGTGCAGCGAGCGATTCGCGATGAGCGCTGGAAACTGATTCGCTACCCGCAAATCAACAGGACGCAGCTCTTCGATCTGAGGCGTGATCCGGATGAAATCCACGACTTGGCGACCGAGGCGTCGCAAGCGAGACGGATCGAGCGGATGATCGCTGCGCTGCGAGAATGGCAGGACAAACTGGGCGACGCCGCCCCGCTGGCATCGGCCAATCCGAGCGATCCAACGTTCACGCCGCCGTCCGAGGAGGAATTGGAGAAGCTGCGGCCAAAACGGAAAATGTAGCCTTTCGACAGGCAGGATGCCTGTCCTACGGTTTGGATTTCCGCAGTTGCCGCCGGCACGCGGTCACAATCGCGCGCCACTGCGCCCGCAGGAAAGCCGGTTGCACGAGCGCTTCGCGGGCGTACTTTCGTCCGGCCTTCGACAGATCAAGTTCCGCCGTAATGACCATTTCGTCGCGATTGTTCGCCAGCGCCAGAACCTTGGAGTCCGGACCGACGATCTTGGAGTCGCCGGCGGACCAAAGATTATTTCCTTGCGGACCAACTGAGTTCGCGAACACGTAAAAGATTTCGTTCTCGAACGCGCGCACCGCGATTCCGTCCTTCCCTTTTTGTTTGGCCTTGGAGACAGCCAATGTGTCCAAGCCCGCGTTCGGATGAAAAAGAATTTGCGCGCCCATCATGACGGGCAATCGCACCAACTCCGGGAAGCGCCGTTCGTGGCAAATGATGGCCGTGCACGGGATGCCATCCAGCCGGAAAAATGCGATGGAGTTACCGGGCCTGAAGAATTGCGCGTCGCGCGCGGTCAAATGAATCTTGGAGTAGCGGAAGATTTCCCGCCCGCGCCGGTCAAAGACGAGCAACGAGTTGAAGAGCCGTGCGCCCGCGAAAGTGGGGCAGCCGACCAGGATTTGGCATCGCGCCTCCCGGGCCGTCTGGCCCAGGAATCTCAAGGCCCGGTGGACGGTCTCACACGACAACCGCTGGAAATCACGGTTGTAGCCGGTCACCGCGCATTCCGGGAACAGGATGGCGTCCACTCCAGCTCGGGCCTGGCGATGAGTGGTCTCGGCGATCCACTCGAGATTTTCCGCGGGCGAATCGCGGAACTTCATCTGCGCGGCGGCGACACGAAGTTTAGCGGTCTTCATTCCACCGATCGTTGCGATTGGGCGAGGATGAGCGGCTCACCTCAAAACCCGCGGTCAGAATTTCGTGGATCGTTTTCCCCCGCCAGAGCGAATTCCTCCTTCTCGCCCGCCACTTCGATCTGCGCCGCCTCCATTTTGACGTAGTGAAGAATGACCGGGGCGAGAATCATGCCGGGAATTCCGAGCAACCGTTCGCCGACGATCAATCCCAGCAGCGTGAGCCAGACCGGGTTCTTGATGCGGTCGCCGATGATCTTGCTGTTCAGGAAATACTCGAGTTTGTGCAGGATGACAAGGAACACCAGCGCGGCGATGGCGAGCATCGGAGAAATCGTGAACCCGATGCCTACGATCACGGAGTTGCTGATGATGTTGCCGATGATCGGCAACAGACCGCACAGGAACGTGACGCCGATGATCACGCTGGCGTAGGGCAATTTGACGGACAGGACAAAGATGGCCGTCAGCACCGTGTTGATCGTCGAGATGGTGATTTGAGCCCCCATGACCATGGCGAAGCTGCGATAGAAGTTTCGGAAGCGTTCGGTAATTTCATCGCAAGTGAGCGTGTAAAGATTGTTCTTCAGGCGGCGGCGGTCGCGTTCGAGATCCATTTGGGGATTGATAAAGAGACTCGCGGCGACCACCAGACCGATGACCAGCAGAACAAATTGTTTGGTGGTCGCTTTGGCGAAGTTCCCGACGGAGCGGAGATTCTCCTTGATGGCTTTGACCGCGCTTTCCTGCAAATCTTTCACCGTGAGAGTGTCGGGATTCTCAAAAGGCAACTGCAGCCGATTCTCCTGCGCAAAATGCACGATTCTCGGGATAGACTTCTCGGCGACGGCCGGTAACGCCTCGACGGCTTCCTTGGTGAAGTGGCCAAACGCATAAAGAATGCCTGTGACCAGCAGCGCAAAAACCGCGACGACGACCCATTTCTTAAGCGCGACGTTCAGTCTGTCCAAAGCAGAGAACGAGAACAATCCCGCGTTCAGCCGCTCCAAAGCGAAATAGGCAAACAGCACCGTGATGAAGGGCGTCGCCATGTGCATCCAGCCCACGAACACGAGCAGGACGAGGATGAAGAGGTAAGAGATGCGAGCTGGCCGTATCATGTCAGTGCTGTAATGTGGCCTGAAAGTTAGGTTTGGCAACCGGTTTTGGGAAGACCAAAGCCGCAACGATGGGACGGCTTAATCTTAACGGTGGGACAAACGCCGGGGACGTAGCGCAGAGTTGCACTCTGCCGTATCGCGGATTTGTAATCCGCAGTGGGCTGGCAAGTCGAGCGGCTGCCGAATGCCGAAGTCGTTACAGCGTTAAACCGTTAAAAGGTTAAATGAGTCAAAAACTTGATCGCTGCCTGCGAACGAATTTAACCCATCTCACCGTTTTAACGATTTAACCCTTGTAACCTTTTAACGACTTCGATCGCGACTTTGCCTGGCTTGGCCGCGGTGTGTTCTCTGCGGTTGAACCGCCTTTTCCAGGCTGACACGCTCAAGCGGCCTGAAGGCGCTTGAAGGCCGCGCTCCGCCAGGGATTGAACCGCGTCCCCGCTAACGGCGCGATGCATGCCGCAAGGCGCGGCCCGGTCGTGCGCCGGTGTGATGGCCGCGGTCCAACACGATTTGCCCGTTCACAGCCACATATTCGATCCCCTCGCTGTACTGGAAGGGTTCTTCGTAGGTGGAGCGATCAATGACACGAGCGGGATCGAAAATCACGATATCGGCGAAGGCCCCCGACTGGAGCAAGCCGCGATCACGAAGGCCGAGCTTGGCGGCGTTGAGCGAAGTCATCTTCCGCACGGCGTCTTCCAAACGTAACAGGCCGCGATCGCGCACATATACGCCGAGCACGCGAGGAAAGGTGCCGAAATTGCGCGGGTGCGGATTTCCCCGGCGAAGCAGCCCTTCGATTGCGTAAGCCGAACCGTCGGAACCCACGGAACACCACGGCTGCATCAGAGCCAGATTCATGTCCTTCTCCGTGTGATGCGCGTAAACGGTGCCCACCGATCCCTCCTGCTCGACCAATAACTCGAACAGAATGTCCAATGGGTCAGGGGGTGGATTCTTTCCCTCGCTCTTCAGGGCAACGACCCGGTCCATCGTCATTCCTTTGTAGCGATTGTTTGCGCTGATGAGCATGCGGCTCCAATCGCCGCCGACAGCGGTGTAATGATTGTACCAGCCAGGAATTCCGTTCAGGATGTCCTGCTTGAGCTTTGGCCTTTGCGTGGCGTCTTTGAGCCGAGCGAGCATTTGCGATCTCCCGCCTTCGTGCGCCCAGGGGGGAATAATGCTGGCGAGGTCGTTGTTGCCCCGGGTGTACGGATAGACATTGGCCTGCACATTGACGCCGCGCCGCCGCGCCTCGTCGATCAAAACCACCACTTCGTTCATCCGGCCCCAATATTTTTGATCGGCGATCTTCAGGTGAAGAATGTCCAACGGCACGTGGGCGCGCTCGGCCACTTCGATGACCTGCTTCACCGAATCGAATACGCCCAGCCCTTCATCATGGATGTGGCTGACAAAAATGCCGCCAAACTCGCGGACGACTTTGCACAACTCCACCAGGTCGTCGGTCGTGGCGAGAGAGCCGGGCGGCATCATCAATTGGCTCGAAAGGCCGAACGCGCCGTCGCGCATCGCTTCCGCCACGAGCTCTTTCATCTTCTGCAAATCGGCTGCACTCGGGCGCTCAAAGGAATGGCCCATGACGCATTGCCAGACGTTCCCTTCAGCGACATAGGAAACGACGTTTACGGAGGTCCGAGCTTGATCGATCGCCGAGAGATATTCGCCCAAAGTCGCGATGACCGCGGGCTGATTCCCAATCCTCACTGGGCGAGCCGGGAGTTTGCCTTTGGACGGCCCGGCGGAGGTTCCTTCCCCGAAGACTTCGGTCGTGACCCCCTGGCGAATCTTGCTTTGCGCGTCGCCGTCTTCGAGCAACAGCCACTCGGAGTGCGAGTGCATATCGATGAATCCCGGGGCGACCACGAGGCCGCGCGCATCAATCTCGCGTTTGGCGGCGGCGAGTTTTGCGGCGCCGATCGACGTGATGCGGTCTCCGGTTACGGCCAGGTCGCCGTAAAACCACGGATTGCCCGTGCCATCGACGATTTTGCCGCCGCGGATCAGGAGATCCGGGTTCGCGTCCGCAGCCAGAGCGGCCACCGAGCCGAAAGCCCAAAGCAGCCAGAACCTGTTCCAAAGTAGAATGTGCTTCCAACGATGTTTCATGCGACGTGTCCTTTGTGTGAACCAACCCTCCCCTTCACCCCTCCCAGGAGGGGAATCTGAAACCGACGTCCGAAACGTAGCTCTCTTCCCGGGGGGGCAAAGGGGGGGGTCATGGTTCCGATGCCGATCAAAAGGTCGTGGAGTCTCCATGAATCCCTTTTCCATCGCGCTCAAGCGCGCGATAAATGCGGAGCAGCTCGCACACGGCCCCGTCGGCCGTGGCCGCAACGTGCCGTTCGCCCGCAATCAAGGGCAAGAGCCTCGCCGCTTCGTGTTCAACTCCCGGCACGCCGTAATGGTTGTCTCGGGCGTAATGCACAAATTTCATCGCCATGAACGCGTTGAACCACCGGAAGAACCGACTCCGGAAAGTATCTTCGTTCGCCGTGTTCTTGCGGATTTCCTCGAGGGCTTTCCAGAAGTTCTGTTTGTCCAGGAACGATTGCATCGCATCAGACATGGAGCGGAGGCCGCTAAGACCCGCCTTGATGCCGCAGGCGGAAAGCGTCGGCAGAACCTCAAAAAAAGCCTTTAGATCCAGAAATGCTTCGAGCGGGTAGGTCACACTTTTCTGTTCGTGCAAAAAATCAAGAACCGCTTTCCCGGTTCCGAACGGGACGCGATCGGACGGGCGCGGCGAGGGCATCACCCGCGTCGCGGTGAGATCGGCGAATCCACCGAGCGGGATGACCTTGTGAAGAAAGTAAAAATCCTCACCCGCCTGCCGCTTGTTCATGCCGCCTTGCTTCTTATAGACGGTTGCCCGCACAGCCATGCAGGAGCCGATCGTGTGGTAGGCGTGCGGAAATCCGGCGTAGCGCAGCGCCTGAGTGTAATAGCGGAGGTGAAGTTCGTAAGCGGCGATCGCCTCATAGACCTTCGGCTCCAGCGGTCCCTCCAACGGATGTTCAAAGTAAACGCTGCAACCGGGACAGCGCGGTTGCGCGCGAAAATGCCGTTCCATTGCCGTCAGATAATTGGCGTCGCAACGGCAATCCGCATCAAAGCCAGCAATGATTCCATTCGGCTTCTTCACCTCATCGAACCGGCGCGCGGCTTCGTCCATGCCGATTTTTCGCGCCAGGCCGACGCCCGCGTGTTTTCGAGGCAAGTTGGGAAAATGCACCACGTGGAACGTCAGGCGCGGATCCGCATGCTGTGCGATCCAGGCGGAAGCCTCCTTCAAAGTTTGTTCGTTTTGCCGGAGTATCCCCGCGTCGCAGCCGATGGGGGAATTGAGAACGACGATCACTTCGGCGGCGCAGCCGGGCCGTTCGCAATTCCAAAGTGATTCAAGAGTGCCGACCAAATCCGGCTCGTTGAAGCTGGGAATGACGGCCACGAGGCCCAGCTCAGGATGCGGCGGCGCGGCAATCTGCCCTTCGCAGAAACTGAGCCGTTCGAAATAGGTGCCGGACTGCGGCTGAATCGATTTTGCAGACACGCTCTGGGCTAAGAGAAAGCTTCAAGCCAAAACTTCCTTCACCACGCGGCCGGCAACATCCGTGAGGCGAAAATCGCGGCCATCGAAGCGATAGGTGAGTTGCTCGTGATCCAGACCGAGCAGGTGGAGGATCGTCGCATGAAGATCGTGCATGTGCACTTTGTCCTGCACGGCGAGATGTCCAAACTCGTCCGTCTGGCCGAAGGCAAATCCCGGTTTGAGCCCGCCACCCGCCAGCCAGACGGTGAAGCCGCCGGGATTATGGTCGCGGCCCGTGCCGTTCTTCTCGGCATACGGCGTGCGGCCGAACTCGCCGCCCCACCACACGATGGTGTCCTCGAGCAAGCCGCGCTGCTTGAGGTCGGCGAGCAAACCGGCGACGGGTTTGTCCACCGCGCGCGCGTGATCGGCATGTTTCGGCAGATTGGAATGTTGGTCCCAGGCCGGGTTGGCCGTGTTGTCGCCGTAAGTGACCTGGACGCAGCGCACGCCCGCTTCGCAAAGCCGCCGTGCCATCAGGCATTGGCGGCCGAAATTGTCGGTGGCTTTTTCGCCAATCCCATACAAAGCGAGCGTGGCGGGGGATTCGCTTGTGAGGTCGAGCGCACCGGGCGCGTAGTTCTGCATGCGCCAGGCGAGTTCGAACGAGTTGATGACCGCTTCAAGCTCGAAGTCGCCCGGGCTTCGCCTCAATTGCTCGGCGTTCAGCTCGCGGATCATTTCAAACTGCCGCCGCTGAGCTTCCGGCGAAAGGGAAAGATTGGAGAGGTTGCGGATGGTCGCTTCGCTGGCCGGCGCGCCCGCCCGACCAACAGCCGTGCCTTGATACACGGCCGGGAGAAACGCGTTGCCGTAGTTGCGCGGACCGCCATTGCCGCTGGACGGACTAAGGGTGACGAAACCGGGCAGATTGTCGTTTTCGGTGCCCAGGCCGTAGGTCACCCAGGAGCCCATCGAGGGGCGAATGAAGTTGGTCGAACCGCAATGCAGGAACAGCGTCGCCGGCCCGTGTGCCACGCCTTCGGTATGCAAGGAGTGGATAAAGCAGAGGTCATCGACGTGCCGGGCCATTTCCGGAAAAAGGTCCGAGACCCAGCGTCCGCTCTGGCCGTGCCGCGCAAATCTCCAAAGCGGCTTCATGACGCGCTGAGGCGTGGCTCGTTTGCCCGTGTTGGCGATAGTGCGCGCGTCGTCAAAGCTGAGCATCTTGCCGTCTTCTTTGTCCAGAATGGGCTTGTAGTCGAACGAATCGACGTGGCTGGGCCCGCCTTGCATGAAGATGAAAATGACCCGCTTAGCCCGCGGATTGAAGTGCGGGACCTTTGGCGCGAGCGGATTCGCGGCGGCGGCGCGGTGCGCGGCCAGGCCGGCCAGCGCCAGATAGCCAAAGCCGCACGCGACGGTCTTCAGCGCGTGTCGCCGGGTGATGGGCGGTTGGAAATCGAACATGCTCAGAATTGGCTTTTTGGCTTCGGAAGTTTACGAGAGCAAATGCCTCCGGTCAATGCGCTGAAACGAAAACCCCCAGAATCCAAAGCAAGCCGGGGTGGGGCGCAGGTCAGCCAGCCGGGAAGAAGTTTCCGCCACTCCGTGGCTCAATTGTAGGCGCAGCCCTCTCCGCCATTTCCGGGAGGAGAGGGAGTCACGCCGCCACTGAAGATTTCGTGAAGATGCGCCATTAATTCAGATATCGAAAATCGGGTGACGCGAACAGTGCTTGAAAGAACTGCGCCCAGGCTTCCTCGCGTTCCTGGTCACCGGAGCGTTCCGGCGAAACGTTCAGACGCCGGGCGGCCACCGCGAGTTCGCTGTCTGTGGGCAGGCGGCCGAGCACCGTCCGGTACGCGAGTTGGATTCGCGCCCGCAGGTCGAGGCCAGACACGGAGAGGATTCGTTGGGCCGCGCGTTGAGCCTGTTCCATGACGAAAGGGTGGTTCATCAAAAACAACGCTTGCGGCGCAACCGTGCTGATGTTTCGCGCCCCGCTCACGACGCTTGGATTCGCAAAATCAAACACCTCGAAAATCTCCGGCAGCGCATTGCGCAGGACCGGCACATAGACACTGCGGCGCGTGGTCGTGTCCGGATACCCGTAATCCGCCGCGGTGCCGGGCTTGATCGTGGGACCGCCCAGGCCGAGGTTTAGTTGGCCGCTCACGAATAAGATCGTGTCCCGGATGCACTCGGCGTCGAGCCGGCGGCGGTTCATTCGCCAGAGCAGGCGGTTTTCCGGATCGACCTCTTGATTGACGATTGGCCATTGGCCATTGGCTATGGTCTCTTGCACGGTGTTGGAGAACCGGTGTTTCGGAGTGTTGGGGTAAGATTCCTCACTCCAGTACTCCGATACTCCGACACTCCGATACGATTCACTCAATCGCCGCCCGGACCCTTGAGGATCGAAACCGGATGAGGAGCTGAGCTGATAGGTCCGCGACAAAATGATCTCCCGGACCAACTTCTTAACCGACCAGCCTTCTTCCATGAACCGAATGGCCAGGTAATCCAGAAGCTCAGGATGCGACGGGAGTTCGCCCGTGGTTCCGAAATTATCGACCGTGCGGACAAGTCCGGCTCCGAAAAGCCAGTGCCAAACACGATTCACCATGACGCGCGCCGTCACCGGGTTCGACGAGCTGGCCAGCCACTCACTCAATTGTCGCCGGCCGCTCTCCTTTTCAGGAATGGCCAGAGGCGTTCCGAAGGTCGAGACGCGCAGGAAACCGCGCGGCACTTTGTCTCCGAGACTGTGAACGCTGCCTCGGATATGAATGTGCGTGTCGCCAATTTCTTCTTCCTCTTTCACGGACATAACCATGGGTCGCTTCGGGCCGTTCGCGGTGAGCGCCTTGAGTTGGGCCTCGAGTTGCGCCACGTCATTCGTGGCTGCGGGCGCGCCGGCGTGGGCCGAACTGCTCCGAGTCTCTGTGTTTTTCTTGATCGCCGCGGTTTCGGCCCGCCGGCTGAAACCGGCAGTTGCGTCTTCAATCGGGATGAATTGCACGGCGTCAGCAATGACGTGGCCTTTCGTCTCTTCGTTCGAGATCAGCACGTAACCCTGGTTGTTTTGTTCGAACCGGAATTGGCCCAGGGAAACAAAGCGGCCTTCGATCGGTGGCGGTTGTTGTTCGTTTACGTGAACGATGGTTTCGCCGTCAGCGCTCAAAATGGTCACGGGGACGGCTGAGGATCGGTTGAACGCCGGCACGTAAGCCAGGCGGACTTCATACTTCCCGGCCTTGGGCAGCTCCGGATGAAAGGTGAGCGTTTTCTCGCCTTTGCCCGTGTCCAGATCGTGCAGGTAGCCGTCGCCAATATAGCGGCCGGAATATTGAGAATGCTTCCACTCGCCGACGCGCTTGGCCTGGAGGTCATCCACGGTCACGCCCGGCAAATCGCGTGGCGCCATGATCGCCGGCTGAATCGTTGCATTTGGTTTTCCAGAAGCTGCGACCAACTTCGCGGCGGCGTCTTTGGCCGATTTGATCTTCGCCTGAAGCGCGGCCAGAGCATTTTCGTGCTCGCGGAATTGGGCTTCGTGTTCGGGCTCGACGGGGAGCGGCAGCTCGATCCAATTCGAGACGTTCGCGTGCACGAGCGTCTTCGTGCTGCGCAGGATGCCAGCCATCGCATAGTAATCGCGGGTCGGGATGGGATCGAACTTGTGATCGTGGCAGCGGGCGCAGCCGAGTGTCTGCCCGAGGAAAGCCTTGCCGATGGTGTCGAGCTGTTCGTCCACGACATCCATGCGGAGCTGCGCTTTGTCCTGCTCTTCGAGCACGGTGTTGCCCAGCGCAAGAAATGTCGTGGCGGCCAATTGGCGGCGGCGTTCTTCCAGAGTCGAAT
>JACPRI010000006.1 GCA_016190065.1 Verrucomicrobiota bacterium | reverse complement strand
CTCCCCATCGCCGCGGCCTTCGGTGAAGGCGTCGAGAAATTCAAGGACACGATTCGCGACGAAGTCGTGGCCGCGCAGGGCAAAGGTTGACCAGCAGCGATCACTCCTCTGACGCAAAGCACACTTTCCCAGTTCCCTGACTTCCTCCTTTGCGTGATGCCTAGGGTTCGTGATGCGTGATGCGTAAAACGTGATTCGCGTCCGGCCGCCATCAACTAAATGTGCGGCTGGCCATGACTCGCAGATTACGTTTTGCGTATCACGAGCCGCGCTTCAGGAAAGTATTGCCAAACCTCGGTCGTATGGCAGGTTAGTGCCGGATGACGACTATGAACAAACCGAAGATTATCGCTTACTTGAAACCGCAATGCGGTTGGAGCCAGGGCGTGCGCGCCATTCTGCGAAAGTACGAATTGTCTTACGAAGACCGAGACATCATCAACGATCCCAACCAACGCCAGGAGATGATCGAAAAGAGCGGGCAGATGCTCAGCCCCTGCGTTGAAGTCAATGGCCATATGCTCGCCGATGTCAGCGGAGAAGAGGTCGAAGCGTACTTGCTGGCCAACAACCTCGTGGCGCCAAATCAAAGTGTCCCTGAAGCGCCGACGAACGCGCCCTGCGCGCAGGAAACGTCCGGTCCGGCGACCATCCATTTCCATCGGTGATTCTTTGCGCAACTCACCAGGCCGTGAAGAGTCGATCTTCACGGCTTGTTGCTTTTGGGACTGAGGCTCCAATTCCACCATGAGTTGACCTGCGTTGCTTATGCGCATTGTGACTTCGGTTCGAGGCATGCAACGCCTGGCGCGGCGCTGGCGGCGAGGCGGCCCGCGCGTTGCGCTGGTGCCGACGATGGGCTACCTGCACGCCGGCCACTTGAGCCTCGTGAAACTGGCGCGCCGCAAGGCGGGGCGAAATGGACGCGTTGTGGTCAGCATCTACGTCAATCCCGCGCAATTTGGACCAGGCGAAGATTTCGCGCGTTATCCTCGCGATCTGGCTCGCGACAAGAAGCATTGCCGTGCCGCAGGCGTCGATGTGTTGTTCGTGCCGCCAGATCGGGAAATGTATCCCGATTCCCAGAACGAAGCGTTCAGCACGTTTGTCGTCGAACATCGCTTGAGCCGAGGCCTGGAAGGGGCATCCAGACCGGCCCATTTCAAAGGCGTGACGACGGTCGTGGCGAAGCTGTTCAACATCATCCTGCCGGATCTCGCGGTGTTTGGGGCCAAAGACTTCCAGCAAGCCGCGGTGATCCAACAGATGGTGCGCGATTTGAATATTCCCGTGAAAATCACCGTGGCGCCGATCGTGCGAGAGGCCGATGGCCTGGCCCTGAGTTCACGGAATGCCTATCTGTCGCCCGCCGAGCGGCGTCAGGCCGTCGTTTTGCGGCAGGCGATTCAATTGGCCCAAAAGAAGGTTGCGGCCTCTCGAAGGTTTCTGCCTGCTTCGCGGTTGCGCGGGGAACTAATTCGGTTTATCCAACGACAGCCAGCGGCGCGGGTCGATTACGTCGAGTTTTTTGATCCGAAAAACCTTGAGCCAGTCCGGCAAGTTGCGCGCGGCGTGCAGATGGCGTTGGCGGTTTTCCTTGGAAAGACGCGATTGATTGACAACGCTCGGCTCTAATTAATTAGTGTCGTGTTCATCAAATACGATGGTGAGAACTTTTGACAGGAGGCAACGGAGAGAACGGAGTTTTATCTCTGTGTTCTCCGTTTTCTCCTGTTAAGGTATTGTCCCCTGTTTTTGTGAACGGCACACTAGGAATGAGAAAAGTTTTCTCCGCATCGACAAACCCTGTATGCAAACCGACCGAAAACAGTGCGATTTCCTGGTGCTGGGGAGCGGCATCGCCGGATTGACGTTTGCTTTGAAAGTCGCGCCGCACGGTCGGGTCTGCATCGTCACCAAGAAACATCGCGCGGAATCAAACACAAACTATGCGCAAGGCGGGATCGCGGCCGTGACGTCCAAGGAGGACTCCTTCGAAATGCACGTGCGTGACACGGTCGAAGCCGGCGGGGGGCTTTGCAATGAGGAGGTCGTCCGCACCATTATCCAGGAGGGGCCGGCGCGCATTGCGGATTTGATCGCGCTCGGAATGAAGTTTTCCGAACGGGAAATCCCTCGGTCCAGAGGCGCCAAAGAACTCGATCTCGGCAAGGAAGGTGGACATTCCAAACGCCGAATCCTTCACGCCAAGGACGTCACCGGACGAGAGGTCGAGAGGGCGCTGCTGGCCGCGGCGGCCGAACAGCCCAACATCGAGATGCTGGAGGATCACGTCGCGATCGACTTGATCACAAGCCACAAGCTTGGTTTGGGAGGTCCGAATCGTTGCCTGGGCGCCTATGTGTTTGACAAAAAGAACCAGCGCGTGATCACCTTCCAGGCCCGCGCGGTGCTGCTGGCGACTGGCGGTTGCGGCAAGGTTTATCTCTACACGACCAATCCCGACATTGCGACCGGAGACGGCGTCGCTATGGCGTATCGGGCCGGCGCAGCGGTCGCCAACATGGAGTTCATTCAGTTTCACCCGACCTGTTTGTATCATCCGAAGGCAAAATCATTTCTCATCAGTGAAGCCGTGCGGGGTGAAGGCGGGGTGTTGAAGACGATCGAAGGAGTCGAGTTCATGGACGCGTATCACGCGCTCAAATCCCTTGCGCCAAGGGACGTGGTCGCGCGCGCGATCGATAGCGAGATGAAGCGCAGCGGAGCGGACTACGTGTTGCTCGACATTACGCACAAGACCGCGCGGTTCACCATGGAGCGCTTTCCGAATATTTATGGCACGTGCCTGCAGTACGGAATCGATATCACCAAGGAGCCGATCCCGGTTGTGCCTGCGGCGCATTACCAATGCGGTGGGGTGCTGACGTCCGTGAACGGCGAGACGGAGATCGCCGGGCTTTATGGGGTCGGCGAGGTGGCTTGCACGGGTTTGCACGGGGCCAATCGGCTGGCGAGCAATTCGCTTCTGGAAGCGCTGGTTTGCGCCCATCGCGCCTCGCAGCAGGTGACCGCGGCTCCGCTGCCGCCGGTCGATTGCGCTATTCCGGATTGGCAATCGGGCGAAGCCGCCGATGCGGATGAGATGGTGGTGGTGTCGCACATCTGGGACGAAATCCGGCGTTTGATGTGGGATTACGTGGGCATTGTCCGCACCAACAAGCGCCTGCAGCGCGCGCGTAAACGGATCGACAACTTGCAAGCGGAGATTCAAGAATACTATTGGGATTTTAGAGTCACGAGCGACCTCCTCGAGTTGCGCAATATTGCGACGACCGCCGAACTCATCATCCACTGCGCCTTGCAACGGCCGGAGAGTCGCGGCCTGCACTACAATCTGGATTTCCCGAACCCGAACCTCGAATGGGCCCAACGCGACTCAATCCTTCGCCACCAACTGGATTGACCATCATGCGTGAATCTTCCTGTGAGCCGATCCCCCTCACGCCTTCCCTCTCGCTCATTGGGGGAGAGGACGTCCCAAGGGCGGGTGAGGGGGAATCCGGTCGGTTCCTAATCCTCCTCCTCGCCATCCTCACCACGCTCTATTCGCCGCGGCTCGATGCGGGCACTCCATTCGACCCCACATCGATCGAGATTGAGGAGGGAGCCTATCGCCGCCGATTCGAGATCGCCACCGATGAGCTCTGCCTGCGCTGGCCGAACGGTGAGGAGCAGTTTGTGAACGTGCCCTCCGAGCCCCGGGTGACGGGGAAGTTACCGCTGGACTTCGATTTGCAGCGGTGGGCGGGTGCGGAGGCTGCGCCGGTTCTTTACGAGAAGCGCACACCTCGAACCGCTGCGACGCGGCGTGTTGTTACGCGAATGATTTTGCTGCGGCTGGCGGATGGCCTCGACTCAATCGCGCTTGCGCAAAAGGCCGGTGGTTCGGTCGTCCGCTCCGTGGACTACGCGCCTGGCTACTTTATTGTTGAGGCCGGCGAGGCTGCGGATGCTCTGAGATTGACTGCTGTTCTTCGCCAGACGGACGGAGTTTTGACTGCCGATCCCATCCTGGGTCGCAAGCTGTCAAAAAAAATTCTGCCGAACGACCGCTATTTTCCTGACCAGTGGTTTCTCCTGAATACCGGCCAGTCGCGCGGCAAGCCGGGCATCGATTTGAACGTCGTGAGCGCGTGGGAGAAGTATCACGGCCGGGGAGTGAACATCGCCATCGTCGATGACGGGTTGCAGTTGGCTCACCCGGACCTGGCTCCCAACATTCAATCCAATCTCCATCACGATTACCGGGACAACGACAACGACGCGAATCCTGGCGGAAACGACGATTTTCACGGCACAGCCGTGGCCGGAGTGGCCGCCGCGCGCGGGAACAATGCTTTGGGTGTCACGGGAGTCGCATTTGAGGCAAACCTCGTGAGCATCCGCCTGGTCGGCGGTTTCGTGCAAAGCGATGACCAAAGCGCGGCGGCGATCATCCACAGCAATCGCGTCATTCACGTCAGCAACAATAGTTGGGGAGCGGAAGACGACGGAAGGAATCTGGACGGTCCAGGACCGCTCATGCAATCGGCCCGAGAAAATGCCGTTCGAAACGGACGCGGCGGAAAGGGGACGATTTTTGTGTGGTCTGGCGGCAATGGCCGGGAGGTGCAGGATGATGTGAATTACGACGGCTACGCGAACTCCAGGTACGTCTTTCCCGTGGCCGCGATTAATGACCTTGGCAAGCAAGCGGCCTACAGCGAGCCCGGCGCTTGCCTCGTCGTCACCGCGCCCTCCAATGTCGGCGAGAGTTCCGCGCAGGAAGGCATCGCGACGGCGGATTTGACCGGGGACGACGGACTGAATTATGTCCCGGTCGGGGATGATTTGTCCGACACGAGCTACACCCGATATTTTGGCGGCACCTCGGCGGCTTCGGCCATGGTTTCGGGCGTTGTCGCGCTCGTCCTGGAAGCGAACCCCAACTTGGGCTGGCGCGACGTGAAAGAAATCCTGATGCGTTCCGCAACTCAGGTCGATCCCTCCGATGCCGACTGGGTCACGAATGGGGCCGGCCTTCGCTTCAATCACAAGTATGGCGGCGGATTGGTCAATGCGGGCGCTGCCGTCACCTTGGCGACGAACTGGACAAACCTCGGTCCCCAGATCAGCCAATTCCAGACACGCACTAATCTGGCGCTGTCGATTCCAGACAACGAGCTTACCGGCACATCGCTCGTGTTTGACTTTCGACGTTCTCCCGCGCTCCGAGTTGAACACGCGGTCGTCACTGCGACGATCCTGCATCCGAGGCGCGGGGACTTGGCGATCACCCTGATCTCGCCCCACGGCACGCGCAGCCGGCTTGCGGAGCGGCACGTGGATCAGAACGCGGATTACCCCGCATGGTCATTCACTTCCGTGGCGAACTGGGGCGAAACTTCGCAAGGCCAATGGCGAATCCACGTTGCCGACTTCCGCGCCGCAGCGGTCGGGGAGGTAAAGGATATTCGTCTTGAGTTGTTTGGCGCTGATGCTTCCGAACAAACGCAGCCCTGGCTGAATGCGGTTTCAGTGTCCGGCGGCAAAATCCAACTCCGGATGACCGGACGCCCTGGCTATCGTTATGAAATCCAGGCATCAACCAACTTCGCGGATTGGGTGGCAATCCTGAGCAGGAATCTGACTTCGGGCACGACGATTGAACTGAATGACGTGGACATAACAGCCGCGTCGGCACGTTTCTTTCGAGCCGTTCGTTTTCCTCTTCAGCAGTAGCGTGCGTTCGGGGAGTGAGAGCGCTGCCGCTTTTTGGACCATCCACACTGCAGCGGGGCCAAGTGACTCGGTCGCGGGCGCAGGAAAGAATCGGACGCATCGTGCATGATTCCCCTAAAAAAAAATCAGGGTGCGCCCCGATAGCCAAAATGATTTTGCCTGCTACAGTGGTGTCGAAACTTCTCTTCAACGCTGTGGCCCGCTCCTTAGGAGGTAGCGGGCGTTTTTTTGTGCTTTCTGATTCGGGTGAGGTCGTTGTTGAGTGTGCGGTGCTGCCGGTCGTATCCTGAACCTCTCTCCATTCCACGTCGCGCGCACTTGACGTCTGCCGTTCTCGCCGATTTTGGTGCAGTCGGCAGTGGCGCTGGCAAGTTCCCGAGGTTCAAGCGGTCTGAAGCCTCGCGGAATGCCCCCAGTCCCATTCTTTGTAGATTCCCCAAAAATCAGGGTTTCCCCCAATAGCCAAAATCAAATTTGCTGCTATACTAGCCCCGAAACTTCTCTTCAACGCTGTGGCCCGCTCCTTAGGAGGTAGCGGGCGTTTTTTTGTACTTTTGCCATCGCCAGTCTAGAGAATGTGGATGCCGCGCATGGGGGCACGATTGGCCGGCAGTCCTTCCGGCAAGAGGCGGCAGGTCAGGCGCTCACTCGGCAAGCTGTTCCAGGCCACGGCCCGTCACTCGGTAAATCGTCCATTCATTCAACCCCACCGCGCCGAGCTGCTCGTAAAACTGGATTGCCGGCTTGTTCCACTTCAGAACCGCCCACTCCAATCGTCCGCATTTTCTTTCCCTGGCGAGCTGCGCCAAATAATGCAGCAGCGCCCGGGCAACGCCACGCCGGCGAAACGCGGGTTTCACATACAAGTCCTCAAGGAAGAGTCCACGCCGCCCCAGAAAAGTAGAGAAGTTGTGGAAAAAGACGGCGAAGGCTATGGGTTCAGCGCCGATGCATGCGAAAACGACCTCCGCGCAAGCCCGCGAGCCGAAGAGCGACTCCTTGAGGATTTCCTCTGTGGCTTCCACTTCGTGAGCCAGCCGTTCGTACTCCGCAAGTTCACGGATGAAGGACAGCACCACCGGAATATCTTTCTCGGTCGCAGGCCGGATCGTGAGATTCATTTCATTTGCCGAGCGACTGTTTCAACTCAAGGATGGCTTGAACCAATTCTTTTGGGCTGTGCCGCAGGACGTCACAGACGGGCAGGCCAAGTTCACGCCGGACTTTCTCGCACTCCTGTGTGACCTCCATTTCCGAATACTTCCGGCCATTCACAGCCACGCCGATAACGCGGCACGGGTGCATGAGGTTAGCCATGGTTTCATAAAGCTGCTTTAGAACTGAAAGAGGCGGAATCCGGCACGGGTCCATCCCAGCTACAAATTCTCGGCCCATCTCGTAGCAGAGGATCAAGCCGTCTGGCACGCAGCCATGGAGCAAGCCCAGCGTGACCGCAGAATAGCGCGGATGCACGAGGCTCCCTTGCCCCTCGATTAGCAGGATGCCGTGATGCTGATTGGCGAGAACGAGCTTTTCGGCCGCGCCGTTGACGAAATCGGACACCACGGCGTCGATCGGGCAGCCGTCCCCTTCGATCAGAATCCCGGTTTGGCCGGTGGCGACGAACTTTGAGTCATGACCGGCCTGCTGCAATGCCAGGCTGAGTTCGAGGCTGACGACCATTTTGCCCACGTTGCAATCGTGGCCGACGGTGTGGATGCGCAGGCATTGCTCGCGTAGGCCCTTCCGGTGCGCGACGTCGCGTTCCTCGTTTTTTCGGACATCAACAAGTCTGGCGCCGTGTCGATGCGCAGCTTGTGCAATCTCCGGATCATCCGAAAGGAATTCGTGCAGACCCGACACGACGGTCAGCCGCCGCCGGATGGCTTCCAGGATCGTTGTCTTCATTTCCGGCGGCAATTTGCCTCCTGTGGGAGCGATCCCGACCACGACCGTGTTTGCCTCGCGCGCTTCTTCGAGCGCGCCGACGACAGGGATGCTTCCTCCGAGTCCGAACAATTCTTGGCAGGTTCGCCCTCGGTTAGCCGCATCCAGAATCGCGACCACCTCTTGGGGTTTGTAGCGGATCAAGTTGACGGCGGTTTTGGCCGGACCCGGGTTGGTAATCCCGCCGGTCAGAATAATCATTCTTCTCGTCATGAAAGACAGGCTTTGCAGTGTCTTACAAAAGCAAACGAAGGGAACAATGACTTCGTTACCTTCTGTGGGGCGCGTTCGCCTTGCGGCACATCCCTCGATTTTAGCCTTAAGCAACCGAACCGATGAAAATCAGACCCGGAAATTGAAATTCATTTTACCGCGGCTTGCAACGCTGCAATCGCGTCATTACTCTTCCCGCCGCGCCCGATGCCTGCCACCCACCACTCCAATCCCGAGCCCAAGGGCCCCAACGGCGAGTCGGGCCTGATTCCTTCGCTGGGTTTGTTTACCACCGTTATGGTGGTCGTCGGCGGCGTCATTGGCTCGGGCATTTTCCGAAAGCCCGGCGTCATGGCGGGGCAGGTCGGTTCCACCGAGATCCTTTTGGGCGTCTGGATTCTCGCCGGCATTCTCACGCTCATTGGCGCCCTGAGCATCGCTGAAATTTCTGCGAGCCTTCCAGACACGGGCGGGCAATACGCCCAGTTCGATTACCTCTACGGGCCTTTCGTGGCGTATCTCTACGGCTGGGCGGTTTTTGCGGTCATGCAAACGGGATCCATCGCGGCGTTGGCCTACGTGTTCTCCGAGTACGCGACCCAGTTCGTTCGGCTGCCCGAAATCACCGGCCCGGCCGCGGCCTTCACGATTCACTTGCCGTTCATTGGAGACATCAGTCCGTTGAAAGAAATCGGAGTGAAGGGACTGGCGACCGGCGTGATCGTTTTGCTGACGGCGATTAATTACCTCGGCACACGATTTGGCGGCTGGGTTCAAAATGTCTTCACCATCGCCAAGATCAGCGGCATGGCGGCGCTTTTTTTAGCGGCGTTCCTGCTGCCCTCCGGTGGCAACCTGGCCAACCTGCGGTCCGACAACTCGGCCGTCCAATTGCAAGGTTTGGCGCTTTGGGCGGCCATCGCTGCGGCGCTGCAAGGAGCCTTTTGGGCCTATGATGGATGGAACAAAGTGACCTACATCGCCGGTGAAGTGCGCGACCCGCGACGCAACGTTCCCCGAAGCCTGATCCTGGGCATGACCGCGGTCACGCTGATCTATGTGGCCATGAACGTTGCCTACGCTTACGTGCTGCCAAACGATGTCATGTCGCAGTCAAAACTGGTGGCCGCCGACGTCGCCGAGAAATGCGTTTCGGGCGGAGGCAAATGGATCGCGCTGGTGGTGATGATCTCCACGTTCGGCGCGGCCAACGCCACGATCCTGGCCAGCGCGCGCGTTTATTTCTCGATGGCGCACCGGAATGTTTTCCCCAAGGTCCTGGGCGTGGTCCATCCCCGGTTTCACACGCCCGCCGCCGCGCTGCTCATCCAGGCGGCCTGGAGCATTATGCTTCTGTTCAGCGGCACGTTCGACACGCTCACCGACACGCTGATCTTTGTGAGCTGGTTTTTCAACGCGGCGACCGCTTATGGTGTGATTGTCCTTCGCCGCCGACAACCGAACGCGCATCGGCCTTATCAAGTGCCAGGTTATCCTTTTTTGCCCATCATCTTTGTCCTCTTCGCCATTATCTACTTGATCCTAACGATCTACTACGACGTCACGACCTATCAAGCCGCGGTCGCGGCGGGAAAACCGGCCATCATCAACTCGGCGCTGGGGGCGTTCCTGGTGGCGATGGGCACTCCCATCTATTTCTTCTACCGCAAACGAAACCGAGCCGAAGGCTCGCGCAATTAACGTCCGTCCGGAGTTTGCCGATCACGATTCGCCACTCCTGTTTTGCTTCGTTGAAATCAACTCACTTGCAGCAGACGAACATTAAAACCCTCAAACCAAGCATTGCTTTTCTTGCTTTTCCCGCGCAAAAGCGAAAACATCTGTCTCGAACTGAACGTCGAAACTCAACCCCTTCCCGGGCTATGAAGAAATCAATGAAATCATTCTCTGTCGTTCTCCTCGCGGGAGCTTTCTGTTTGCCTTGGACCCTTCTGGCGGCGGAGCGAAAATCCAACACGCTCACGCCCAATGAAGCGTCTCAGGGCTGGATTCTGCTCTTCGATGGCGAAACCCAGTTCGGCTGGGCGCCGCGCGGCGACGCGAAATGGACCGTGTCCGACGGCACGATCCAGGCCGTCAAAGGCAGCGGCATCGGTTACCTCAGCACTACGACCGAGTTCGCCAATTACAACTTGAGCGTCGAGTTCTGGATCGACGACGCGGCAAACAGCGGGGTGTTTCTCCGTTGCCCCACCGCCGGCGCGATTACGGCCAACAACGCTTACGAGGTGAATATTTATGACAAGCACGACCAATGGCCGACCGGCAGCATCAACGAAGTGGCGCGCGCTTCGAAAAAAGTCTCCACGGTGGGCCGCTGGTGCAGGTTCGATATCATGACGGATCAGCAGTATCTGGTCGTTGGGCTGGACGGCGAGAAATTGGTGACCAAGAACGACCCGAAACAGGCGCGCGGCACCATTGCGCTCCAATATAACGGCCAGGGCGAACTAAAGTTCCGCAACATTCGCTTGCAGCCGATTCGGCTGAACCGCCTTTTCAACGGCAAAGACCTTTCCGGCTGGAAAGAAATCCCCGGTCGCAAATCGGTTTATTCCGTGACTCCCGAAGGCTGGCTCAACGTCAAGAACGGCAACGGCGATCTCCAGACCGAAGCGGCTTATGGCGATTTCACGTTCCAGCTCGACATCATCTCGAACGGCAAACACCTGAACAGCGGCGTCTTTTTCCGCGCGCTCGCCGGCCAATTCTGGAGCGGTTACGAAAGCCAGATTCGCAATCAATGGCAAGGCGACGACCGAACCAAACCCGTGGACTACGGCACCGGTGGAATTTACAACCGCCAGCCCGCCCGGCGCGTCGTTTCGACCGACGGCGAATGGTTCACCAAAACCATTGTCGCACACGGACCGCACATGGCCGTGTGGGTCAATGGAATTCAGGTCAGCGATTTCACGGATACGCGGGCTCCGAACGAAAACGCGCGCCAGGGATATCGCGCGCAGCCCGGCGTCCTCAGTTTGCAGGGGCACGATCCGACCACCGACCTTTCCTTCCGCAAAATCCGTATCGCGGAGATGCCTGCCGCGCGGAACTGAGTCGAGGGCCGTGTTTATTAGTGTCGTCTCCGGTTTCCAGACCCTCGTGGTTTTCCCTCAGAGCTCAGTTCTCGCACCGTCGTCCGCTCCTGCAGCCACGCGATGTCGGGATTGTTGGGCGACGCATCCGCGTGGCCGTGGAACTGTTTGCTTTTGGGGCGGTAAGTTCGCGCGTCGGTCCAGCGATGCGTTTCCGCGTGGCCGTCGGCAAACGCCAGCACCGCGCTCCGGTTGCTCAATCAGCGTGAAGGCGTGGCCGGCGTTTGGGCGCGTTCTGCGTCGCGCAAACTTCGCCGAATGAATCTGCGTCGGCGGATTCTTGATATTGAAGCCGAAGTTCAAAATCGCGG
>JACPRI010000081.1 GCA_016190065.1 Verrucomicrobiota bacterium | reverse complement strand
GCTTGAGGAAGTGTCGAGCATGGAAAACCTCCTCAAGACAGTCCAGCGGGCGGGCGAGGCGAATCTGCTGTTTGTCGAGGATTATCTCGCCCGCAAGCAGGGGAAAATCGCCACGTCGCCGTCGCGGCGCCCGTAGCGAATCTTCCAGAAATCTTTTCTTGTCTTTTTTCTCACGCGGCGTATAGAGACTCCCAGCCATGGAGGCTCTATCCAAAAAATACTTGAGGCGCAAACTTGCGGGCCATCCGTTTTTCTGCCTTTTGGTGCAGGACACATGGTTCCAGCTTGGTTGCATGGGTTTCATCTTGTTGTTCGTTTTGCTGGGGCTGTTTCTCCCGCGCATCTGGACCGCATCGCCGCCCGGGTTTCGTCCCGTCGTCAAGGTCAGCGGCCTGGATCTGGCGCAAGCCTGGTCGCTGAAGCGCAGCGCGCTCAAAGCCATGGCGGCGGGCCGATTTGATGAAGCCCACTATGCGTGGATGGCGGCGCTGGCGAACAATCGAGCGGACGCCGACTTGGTTCGCGGGGCGCTGGAGTGCGCGGCGAGAAGCGAAAACAAGCAAAAGTACCGCAAAGCCGTCGTCCACCAGTCTCTCTGGCTGCTCCAGCTTAGCGCGACCAACCGGCACGACCTGGAGAGAGTCGGGGAAATCTTCTTCCAGTATGCGCATTTTGCGTTGCTCATTGCTTTGCTGGAACGCCGGCAAGATGAACTCACCCCCGCGCTGGACGCGGCGTACTTGAAGGCGCTTTTTCGCACTGGCCGAGCCAATGCCTTCATCAACCATTGGCGTCGAATTCAACCGAGCCTGCCTCCGGACGAGGAACTTGTCCTTTATCATTCCTCCTGGATCGCAGGGTGGTCCCCGCCGGAAGCCGCAGAACGCGCGTTGCGCGCACTTCAAAACGCATTCGAAAATCCCGCGCATCGAATCCTGGCCTTTCGCCTTCTGTTAGCCGCCAGTTTGCGGAGGATGGACGCGGAGCGGTGCGGGGAGATGCTGGCGAGGTTGCACACAGAGGGCGCGGATACGCTGATGGAATACATCGAGTACTGGCGGCTGCTCGCTCAGCTTGGGCGCAAAGCGGAAGCGTTGCGTTTGACCGAGTCGCTCCCGTGCCGGCCGGCGTCGGCGGACGAAGTCATCGCCCTGGTGGAACTGTATCGCGAGTGGGGACTCAGCGATCAAGCGCTCGGCGCTTTTCGGCGCTTCGCCGCGGATTTCGGAGATTCGGCAGAAATCTGGGCCGCCTACGCCCACGCGCTCCTGGAAGCTCGAAATTGGGATGAGCTTCGACGGGTCGCCCTCCAAATCCGTGTTCAGGCCGAAGGAGGCCAGGAAAGGCTGACGGCCTATAGCTTTTACTTGGAGGGGCGGGCGGAAGTCGGTCTGCAACGGCGCTTCCATGCCGCGTCCGCTTTTCAAAAGATGACGGAGTGGGAATTTCACAATCCACAACCCGGCTTGGACGCGGCGAAGGATTTGATTCTTCTGGACTATCCCCTTCTGGCGCACGCCGTGTTGGTGAAACTGGAGCAATGGCTCGATTCGAGCGCCGAATACTGGTCGGCTCGTTTTCAAGTTGCGGAGCAGCTCAAACAAACCGATCCCATGCTGGCGGCGGCGCGCCGGGCCTACGACCTTCAGCCTCATGATTCCGCCGTCGCCAACAATTACGCCGCGGCTCTGCTGATCCGCCGCGATATGCCGGCGGAAGCGATTCGGCTGACGTGGCGCGTTCTGTCGCGAAATCCGCATTCGCTGCCGGCGCGGATCAATCACGCCGCGGCCTTACTTTTGAACGAACGCGCGGAAGAAGCGCTTGCTTTGCTCGACCGCATCGACATCTCGACTCTCACGCCACCGCAACTCACCGCCTATCACCTCGACCGCTTCGAGGCTTGCCTCAAGTTGCAACGACGCGCCCAGGCCCGGGTGTGCAGCGATTTGATCGATCCACGGCACCTGTATCCTGAACAAGCCCGGTGGCTAGCTACAGCTAAACCAGCCACGGTCTCAAGCTCGGGTGGGTTTGGCGTCACTGAGCCGCATCTGACAGAATTCATACCACCGCAGGCGGACAATCTGCATGGCAGCCAGTGATTCAAACCATCCACCTGCTGACGCAAGTTCACGTGCAACCTGGTTCGCCGAAGGCGTTCGCCCTGAGCTTGTCGCTAACCAAGAACTACACGGGAAAGCAGCTCAGAATCGAGAGAGATTCTCGTCTTCGAAAACCCCACAAAGACCCTGATTTTATTGGTTTTTTCAAGCTGGTGCCAGAGGAGGGATTTGAACCCCCGACCAAAGGCTTATGAGTCCTCTGCTCTACCCCTGAGCTACTCTGGCATTCTCGAGTTCTGAAGGATTTCGCGCATTCCGACAGTGCCGCGTCCTGCTTTGGCTGCCAGCACAATCCTAATACACGATGCCAATCAGGGCGCGGATATTAAGGGCCGCTCAAAACTCGAAACAAGCAAATTTCCTGCGATGTCCCACTCCGGTCCCTGTGACGCCGTCTTTGAAGTTGCCAAGCCTCGCAACTCGCGAACAGGAGTTCTCCGCTTTACGCCGCGCCCGGCCTCAATAATCCGTGACCGATCCGTCCGGCTGTTTGGGGGTTGGCCATTTGAACTTTCGCCGGGGATCAGCATTGACTCGCTCGAAAGCCGATTCGTTCACCTCCACTCCCAATCCCGGCCCTTCAGGCAGCGACGCGTTGCCATCTTTATCGACCTGCCAATTCTTTCTGGCGACCCCCGGTGGCATGATGTGACCATCGAGGTATCCTTCGTGAATCAAGAACAACGGGACCGACGCGGCCACGTGCAGGCTCTCCGTCAAGCCAAGTTCCGAACAGGTGCTGTGAGGCGCAAGGGGGACGAAATACGCCTCCGCCAGCGTCGCAATCTTCTTCATCTGGGTGATGCCGCCGGTGTGGCCGCAATCCGGTTGAAGAATGTCAATCGCGCGTTCCTGCAAATACGGCACCATGCCCCAGATCGTCCGGTCGCGTTCGCCGGTGGCCAACGGAATGCGAATCTGTTGTTTCAAACGCTTGAAGACCTCGATGTTTCCAGGAACCGCCGGCTCTTCGAGAAACAGAATTTCGTAAGGTTCGATTGCCGCCGCGAGCTGGATCAGCATGGCTGGCGGCACGGCGCAATGCGCGTCGAACATCACCGTGCCGTCTGTGCCGACCCGTTCGCGCGCTTGCTTCACCATCTGCACCAGCCGTTCGACATCTGGAGGGTTCCCCGATTGGGGATGCGGCCCGCCTGTGCCGACTTTCTGAGCTTTCGGCGTCGGATACATTCGGATCTTGTCGCGGAGCGGCCCGCCCAGCAACCGGTACACCGGCACACCCCACGCTTTGCCCGTAATATCCCAAAGCGCCATGTCGAT
>JACPRI010000077.1 GCA_016190065.1 Verrucomicrobiota bacterium | reverse complement strand
GACGTTTTTCGTTGCCCGAGTGACAAGGGAGACATCTTGAGAAACGCCACGAATTGCTTTCGCCAATATGGAAACAGCTATTTGGTCGAATGGGCGGTGGATGGTTTCAGGGTCAAGCGGGTGACGGGTGACTCTCAAGGAACGCGCGGCAGCTACAGCGCCACTCCCATCAAATCAACCGAAGTCGGCCTTCGGCCCACGACCAAGATCATCCAGGGCGATTGGATCTGGCACGGCAACCGAGGTTACACCGACAAGAAGAGCGTCTGGCACAACTATCATGGAAAGAGTTTAGTCGCGATGTTGTTCGGCGACGCTCATGTGGAGCCGTATCAGTTTCCAACCAAGGATTTGCCAGGGTGGGTGGGAGTGGCGCCGGACATGAATTTCAAGTGGTGGTAACGAGGCCTAAAGGGCGATCGGGCCACTCGAAAAGCAATGGAGTCGAAGGCACGGATTCGTGTTATTTTGGTTTTGGCGGCACGGAACAGCTCTGCGGGACCGATGCATTGCCCGCGCTGAAAACAAAAAGGGCGGGGAGATTTCTCCTCCCCGCCCGATATCCGGAACGCCTGAAGAATCCACGCCAGACATGAGCGCCAACCGTTGTGGCGGCGGAAATACTCCGCCACCACATTCCAGGTTTCGACTACGGGCAACCATTGTTATTGAAGTTGTCGAGGATGTCCTTCACCGCATTTACGGCGGTCTTGTTCGTGCCCGTCGGCGCGACGGTTGTCCCCGGCCCCATGTATCCGGCCTGCACGAGAATCCCGGTGGCACCATTGGGATAGGGGTCATTCATCGCGGCGTCGATGCAGGCGTGCGGCACGCCGGCCAGGACGTTCAGCCTGGCGGCCAGGAACTGAGCGGCCAGCATATCATGAGCATTCTTCGCGTGGGCGTTGTCGAGCACTGCTTTGGCCTTGGCCAGGGTATCGACGAGGTAATTCCCCAACGGCACCGGCAATCGGCTCGCGGTCTCCTCCTCATGGGTCTTCCAGTATCCGATCGTCTTTGGCGTGGCGGCGGCAGGTGGCGGCGGAGGTGGCAGCGGCTGGCAACAGGTGTCGAAATACAAACCGGCGTCGGCAACTCCCGAACTGGAATTCTTGGTGAGCACATAATGAGTGTTTCCTCCGATTTTAACGACCAGAGTTCCTGCCCCTCCGTTGAATGGATTCGCGGCAACGATGGTGGAGGGCAACGTGACGGTCGTGGACATGAGCGTTTGCGGAAAAGCGTCGCGCCGGCTGATTTCGACGGTCAGTTCCGGCGTCTGATCTTCGGGAGGGTTCATGTCCGTGGGCGGGTTCAGACTCAAACTCAGATTCTCTCCTTCCGCAAGATTGACCTGGAAGGTCTGCAGCTCCGGCTCCAAATAACGAAACGAAGGAGTGTTGATCCCGACGTCCACGAGCACATTCGAAAAGCCCAGCTTGTAATGGTGCGCTTCCGGAAGCCCAGGATCGTGCGGACCCCGCGTGACTTCCAGCCGGTAAATTTGCGACGCCTGGACTGCGGCAACCAGCGAGCCGATATTCTCGGCTCCGGCCACTGTTGGATGCGGCACTTCAATACTGGTCACGGGTGTGACGCCATCAAACAACGTGGCGATGATGCTGCCGGTCTCAGCCGAATTGACTGAAACGGCTCGAACTTCGATCGCCAGTGTGCCGGTCTCGCGGGCCCGGATGTACCAGACGTGCGGCGGAATGCCGGGCGGCGCTGGAGGCGGCTGCGGTTGCTCAAATTGACCCTGAATGCAGGTCACGAGTGGGCATCCCGGTGATACCGTGTCGATATTGCTGCTGAATGCGGGCGGCGTCTGGGCCTCCGCTGCCGGCGCGAGCGCCAGCACGCTCAAGAGAACCAACAGCGCGCCGGCGAGTCGGTTTTTCACCCGACAGAATTCGCGATCTGAATTTAGTTTGTCGGCCCGCGCGGCAAGTCGCCGCGGTGCCGGGTTTGTGTAGTTTGTTTTAGGAGCATTCTTCATGGGACCTCATAGTTTTTGGCCTGACGTCGAACGCGAAAGTCCAACACCAGACGGTCTATTCGCTGACAGACTTCCTTTCCGACACAAGCAGACAGCCATCCAATTCGGCTTCTTTCCCTCAACGCACGCGGCCCACGCAACGGTTTGGTCTTTCAAGCCGGGCCATCTTCGACAGACTCACTTCCACGCGCGCCCAAACTTGAACCGTTTCTGGCTTCACCCCCTTACAGAAGAAAATTGGCCGAGGTACAACAAAAAATCGGGAGATTTCTCGCCTGGTTCACTGCCGCAGCCAAGGTCGTTAGAACGTTACAAGGATGAATTGCCGTTATCTCCTCCTGTTTAGAGTTTGGCTGCCGGTTTCGGATGAAGGGCCGAGCGCAGCGCCCCACTTCACGGCGCCGCCAGCAGACGAGAAGGCTTGGACCGCAACTTGTGCCATGCATTGCTCAGCGTTCCAAGACTCAACGGCTCCAGATCCGTGCCGGCCCGGTCAATCCGGTGCGCCGATAGCAATTGCGTCCAGAGGATCATCTCTTCCTTATCCAAGTGGTAAGGCCGCAGATTCCAGACCCGCGCCCGGCCATCGCGGCAGCCCGTCACGATTCGCTCGCCGTCCGGTCCAAACTCGGCCGAGAAGACCGCGTCCGGATGCATGATCGGCGGAGTGACCGGCTCGCCAGTGTTGGCGTCCCAGATTCGGATCAGGTTCGCCGAGGTGGTCACCAGCACCTTGCTGTCCGGGCTGAACGCGAGATGAGTGACTTGCCGCGCATGGCGCAAATGTGGCGTCAACCCTTCGCCGTTAGCCGCATCCCAGACCCGCGCCGCGTTGTTGCCGCTGATCGTGGCGATGCGCTGCCCGTCCGGGCTGAAAATCGCATACAACACGCCCTCGTCATGCGGCAACGGAGGCAGCACACGTTGG
>JACPRI010000076.1 GCA_016190065.1 Verrucomicrobiota bacterium | reverse complement strand
GCTTTGGGCCGAGCGCGGCTATGTCGCGCTCGCCATGGATTTGTCCGGGCGCGGACCCGACGGCCAGCGCCTTCCGGACGGCGGACCGGATCAAGATGAAGGCAGCAAGTTCCGCGATTTCCGCGACGACGAAGCGCGCGACCTGTGGACCTACCACGCGGTCGCGGCGGTGCTGCGCGGACATTCGCTTCTGGCGGCGCAGAAGGAAGTCGATGCTTCGCGCGTCGGCATCACCGGGATCAGTTGGGGCGGTTATCTGACTTGCATAGTTGCCGGGATCGATGACCGGCTCAAAGTCGCCGTGCCGGTCTATGGCTGCGGGTTTATTCACGAGAACAGCGCCTGGGTGGATTCCCGGTTTTCAAAGATGATGCCGGAGCAACGCGATCGCTGGGTGAAGTATTTTGAGCCGTCAAAATACTTGCCGGGGGTCCGTTGCCCGATCCTTTTCGTGAACGGCACCACTGATTTCGCGTATCCGCTCGACAGTTACCAAAAGTCGTATCGGCTGGTGCCGCGCGGGGCGGACCTGTGTGTGAAGGTCGGGATGAAGCACGGGCACAAAGAAGGCTGGTCAATTCCGGAGATTGATCTCTACGTGGACGCCGTCCTGAAAAAGGGAGTTCCCTTGCCGAAGGTTGGCAAAATGGAGATCGTCCGTGGCGAAGCGCGAGTGGCCTTCCGCTCAAATATGCCGATCACGAAAGCCGAACTGCATTACACGACCGACTCCGGCCCCTGGCAGAAGCGAAACTGGCAGACCATCGATGCCGAAATTCAAGGCAACACCGCGGGCGCGCGTTTGCCACAAGAACGTCCGTGGGTCTGCTTCATGACCGTGACTGACGAACGCGGCGCGGTGGCCAGCACGGAGCATGTGGAATTGTGATGCGGACCGAGGGGCCGCGGGCGTGCGACGGCAGCTTGTGGACGCACGGAAGCTGGCTTAGCTTCTGCTATTTCTGGCCACTCATGACAACAGGGCGCGTTCATGGAAAGCAATGGTCTGTGGGGCGAGGACTGCTGCTGGCTCTGACTAGATTGTTGATTCTCGCCGGCGCTTTGGCTTTACGGAGCAACGAGTCGCCGTTGGCGCAGCTTCATCCCGGGGCACTGGATCCGAGCTTTGATCCAGGTGCCGGCGCGAATGGCCCCATCTACGGCACTCTCCTGCAGCAAGACGGCCGGATAATGGTTTGGGGCGCCTTTACTTCGTTCAACGGTGTGCCGCGAAATTACCTGGCGCGGCTGCATTCCGACGGCCGTCTCGACCCCGCGTTCGATCCGAGACCTGGAATTGTCGTTTCACCCAATTCCCCTTTCAATCAGGTCCGCACAGTAGCGATTCAGCAGGATGGGAAGATTCTGATCGGCGGCTGGATCACGAACTACAACGGCCTCCGCGTGTCGAATGTCTTTCGGCTTCACGCGGACGGCTCCGTGGACGCGTCATTCACGGCAAATCCCCCAATTGACACGCCCGTCAATGCGCTGGCATTGCTCGAAGACGGGATGGTGCTGGTCGGCACGCGCCGACCATTTACGGCGGGTGGCCCGCACACCGGTTTGCTGCGGCTGAGGCAGGATGGCAGGCGTGACGCCGCGCTCAGTCCCATATTCATCGACGAGATCAGCGTGATCCATCGTGCCACGGATGGCAGCCTGCTCCTGGCGGGCAACATCCTTCCCAACACCCGATCCTTCATTGGCGTCAACCTCGCGCGACTGAGTCCCGACGGCACGGCTGACTCCAACTTCCTGGCACAGCTTCCTCGCCTGTCAGGTATCAGCACCATCCAAATGCAGAGCAACGGAGGAATCCTCGTCAACAATACAGCCTATGGTGTGCAGCCGATCGTGCGGCTCGATCGCGACGGCCGAATGGATTCGAATTTCGTCGTCCAAGTTGCGGGGATACGCACGATCCGAATGGATACGCAAGACCGCGTGATTGTTGGTGGCAGCTTTCGCTTTGTGAACGATCAGCTCCGTCCGACCGTGGCGAGACTCCTCTCGAACGGCGAACTGGATTTCTCGTTTCACACCGGACGGGGATGCGAAGGCGGATTGGACGTGTTCGGGCCCGCGGTTTACAGCATGGCCGTTCAGCCGGATGGCAGAATTCTCATCGCGGGTTCGTTTATCAGTGCGGATGGGCAATCGCGTCGCGGCATCGCACGGTTGCAGGGCGGGAGCCTGGAGAATGCTCCGCCGACCATTTTCGTTCCTCCCACAAACCAAACGGTTCGCGAAGGGCAGAATGCCACGTTGACCGCCTCGGTCGCGAGCACCGGGCGGCCCTCCTTCCAGTGGAAATTCAACGGCCTGGATCTCTTCGGCGCGACCAATGAGACCTTGCGGGTCCCGCGCCCGCGCCTGGCCGATGCCGGTGCCTACACCGTGATTGCCAATAACTCCTTCGGCGCCCGCACGAGCGCGGTCGCCACGTTGACTGTGGTGCCAAAGCCGGTGCAGCCTGGCGCCGTGGATTTGAGCTTCACCAGCGGCTTGGGTATCGCCGGAGACTGGAATGCCAGCGTGCGTTCGGTGCTCGAACTTCCCGACAGCAAACTGCTCGTCACCGGTTTTTTCACGAATTTCAACGGGCAACTCCGCCACGGAATCACTCGTCTCAATTCCGACGGCTCCAACGATCCGAGTTGGCTGGATGCTCTGGTCGAGGGCGAAGTGCGCGCAGCGGTCCGGCTTGAGAACGGAAAAATGGTGATCGCGGGCTACTTCAAGTTGCCCGGAGCGACCAACTGGGCGGGCGTGGCTCGGCTCAATGCGGACGGAACAGTGGACCCCAGTTTTTCAGCGATCCCGGGGCCGGACGGATATCACGCCAAGGGAATCTATGCGTTGACGCTGCTGCCGGACGGAAAGCTGTTGGCTGGAGGTGCTGGTCCCTACACGCTGCCGTGGGATCCATTTTCTCCCCAACCGGCTCCGCTCAACCGTGGAGTGGCGCGGTTGATGCCGAACGGCGAGTTGGACGCGACTTTCAACGCAGGTTGGGGCGCTGCCAATCCAGGATCTGCCTTCAATCTCATAAATGCTGTCGGCGTGGATCAAGCCGGCAAATTCATCATCGGCGGGAGGTTCAATTACTTTAATCGGAAGCAGACCGGCGCGCTGGTGCGTCTGAATCCGGACGGTTCCCTTGATTCAACGTTCAATCCGATGATCAACGGCTTCGTTTCCGATCTGGTCGCCTTGCCAGACGGCAAAGTGCTGGCCAGCGGCGTGGCCTCAAGCGGAAGCGGCACCGCATCGCCGTTCTTAACGCGGCTGTTGTCGGACGGAAGCTTCGACGGCGGGTTTTGGGTCGAATTCAAATCGGACGTGGGGCGGGTCGAAGATCTCCGATTCGCCCTGCAACCCGATGGCGCGGTGATCGCGGCCGGGCCATTCAACTACGTCAACGGCATCCCGTGCAGCACTGTGGCCCGGCTTAATCCCGACGGCACGTTCGATCCAAACTTCAACCCGGGTCTGGGCCTGCTGCGAAACTCGGGTGGCGTCGGCGCGCTGACGGTGTTGCGCGACGACAGCATTCTCCTGGGCGGCAGCTTTGATTCGTTCGACGGTCTGTCTGCCCGCTCGTTGGTGCGGCTTTACGGCGGTGACCTCACGACCGGGCGGCCTGTCATTACCGTTCCGCCGGCGAGTCGGGTAGTTCAAGCAGGCACGAATCTTTCCCTCGTAGTCAGTGTCGCGTCAGCTTCGGCGCCTTCCTACCAGTGGCTCCACGACGGGCAAACCATTCCGGGCGCGACGAATCCCGTACTGCGATTTGAGAATGTCCTCCTGAAAAACTCAGGGCGATACAGCGTCCGTGTTCAAGATGGGTTTGGAACCGTCGCGAGCGCGGAGGCAAGTCTCGAAGTCTTGCCGGTCTCTCGTGATCCTGGCGCGCTTGATCCCGAGTTTTTCACACGGGGCGGACCGGATCAGCCGGTGCGCGCAGGCGTGCTCCAGGAAAACGACCAAATCCTGATTGGCGGTTCCTTCCAGAAGTATGACGGAAAACCTCGAAACTATCTGGCTCGGATCAATGCGGACGGCAGTCTGGATGAGACTTTCAGCGAAAGGTCCGCTCCGGACGGTCCCGTGCACTTCATCCAACGGCTGGCCAAGGGCCAGTTCTTGATCGCGGGCGCGTTCACGAACATCGGCGCGGTGCGGTACGAGGGCATCGCCCGATTGAATCGTGACGGAAACGTGGACACGACCTTCACGAATTCTTTCCCGCGCGGCAGAGTTCTGGCCCTTCAGCCCGACGGCAAAGCCATCCTGAAAACCACCAACGGCCTGGAGCGCGCGAACGCGGACGGCACGATCGACGCTAATTTCAAGACCCGTGAATTGCTGGGCCGATTCATCGACGTCCGGGCCGCCGCGGTCCAGCTCGATGGACGCATTTTGATGGGCGGCGGTTTCGATTTCGCGGTTCGGACGCGCCAGGTGAAAAGCCTGGCCCGACTGAACGCCGACGGCTCTTTGGATGAAAGCTTTGCCTACGAGCCTCTGTGGAACAGCCGCGTTCCCGTCGAAGCCTTAACCGTTCGTGATGACGGAAACATTCTCATTGCCCCCGGACTGGCTCTGGTCCGATGCGACGGCGTTCTGATCCGGCAGATACAGCCGGTAGCGAGTTCCAGCGCGGCCCAGGTTTACTGCCTGGTCGATCATCATGACGGGCGGCTCACCCTTGGCGGCAGTTTTGGAATCCCCTCTTGGAACAGTCGGTCAAATGTGGTCCGAATCTTCCTCGGTAACGACTCGCCGGCCGCGCCTGTCATCACCGTGCAGCCGATCGATCAAGACCCGCTGGCTGGCCAGACGGTGAATTTCTCGGTCACCGTGTCGGCTTCGGTTTGTCCGCAATTTCAGTGGCAGTTCAATGGAACCAACCTTCCCCGTGAAACCAACCGCGGGCTTACCTTGCGTGACGTGCGTCCGGCCAATTCAGGGAACTATGCGGTACAAATTGAAGCCGCGGGGATGACGCTGAAAAGCCGCGAGGCGCAGTTGCGCGTGGCGCCGCCCGAAGTGCATCCGGGCGCGACCGATCTTGAGTTTCGCTTCGAAGGACAGTTGGGGGACGGCGGTTTTGGGCTGGCCCAAAGCGGCGGTTATTATTATGCGTCAGGAAACCGCTACACGCCCGAAGGTGTCCGGCCTCATTTGATCTTCACCAGAGCGGATGGAAGCATCGATGAGACTTTCTCCCTCCAGGCAATATTTGGAACAGACGCGCCGACTTCGGCGCATTTCAGATGCATTGCGGTTCAACCGGACGGCAAGGTTCTGATCGGGGGCGTCTTTTCCTCGATAAACGGTCTCAAAGTGGGCGGCGTCTTCCGATTGAGTTCGGAGCGAATACTGGACCCAACGTTCGTTCCGGGCACAGGTCCGGCTTTGCGCAACTTCGGCTGTTGTCCCGGGGTCTGGACATTGTTGCCGCTCCGCAGCGGCCAGATCCTGGCTGGGGGAGATTTCAATCTGTTTTGCGGTCGGCCAAAGACCGCGCTCGTTCGCTTGAACTCGGACGGCAGCTTGGACGAATCATTGGCGATCGAGCCGAGCCTCAACACCAAGGATCCCAACCAGCGCCCCATCATCGCGGCACTGGTGTCCGAGGAAGCGGGTGGGTTTTACGCGGCCGGGACGTTCGATACCATCGGAGGCCAGCCGCGCAATCACCTTGCGCATATCCTGTCGAATGGCATCGTCGATCCTCGATTTGTTCCCGAAGTGAGCGGCGCCGGATCGATTTCCAGCGTCATTCGCCAGCCGGATGGCCGTTTGTTGATCAGCGGACCGATTTTTTCCATTAGAGATCGATTTCCGCCCATGGCGCGCTTGATGCCCGACGGCTCGCGCGATCGGAGTTTCGCCCTGCAAAGCAAGGTCGCGCTGGATTACTTCCGACTCCTGGCCTTGCAGCGCAGCGGGATGATCATCGGTTCGGTCGCGAACGCACTCATCCGCTTTTTTCCGGACGGCAAACAAGACGAAACGTTTCAGACCACCGTTCAAGGTGTCGCCGTCGTCGCTCTGGTGCTCGAGAACGATGATCTGTTGATCGCGGGCAATTTCAGCCACGTAAATGGAATTTCGAGCCAAGGCCTTGCCCGGGTGCATGGCGGCGCTCCGGGCGTGCTCCGTCTGATGAGCGGCGGAGTCGAAAAGGGGCAGATTGTCCTTTATGCGCAGCCACCGGTTGGGCAGCGGTATGCCTTGGAATTCAAAAACTCGGTCCTGGAGCCGTCTTGGAGGCTGTTGACCAATCAGGTGGGCGACGGAGCCTTGCAGCGCCTGGTCGATTCCCTGCCGGCTTCGTCCGAGCGGTACTACCGCTTGCGCCTCGAATGAGGCCTGCCATCTCGTGCGGTCGGGCCAACAAGTTTCATTCGCGCATTTCGTGGTTCCACTTTTCTTTGGAGGCTCAATCGTTAGTTGCTCCTGATGGGCAAAGCATCGGGCAGGCTGGAAGCCTGTCCTACGTTACGATGCACAGAATCGTTCAAAAGCGCCTCCCAGAAGCTCCTTTGCATCGCGCTCGATTTCCGCCGGTGTCGCTTCCCAGCCGCTCTCCGCAAGAGCGGCGTATTTTTCCACCAGCACTTGGGCGATGATTCTCCGGGAGTGCTGCCACTTGTAAATGAGTTGGTCGAGGATGCGCGCGTCGGAATGTTGCGGCGTGACGCTTAGGCCGAGCAACTCGATCCGCATCCGCGTCATTTCTTCAACGACGTAAGGCACGTTCGTGAACCACCAACAGCCGAAGATGTGCAGGTTGCGGAATTTTCGCGCCAGCACGCAAAGCTCGTGCTGGTTCTCGCGCGCCAGCACGGTCACCAGGAATTTGTTCTCCGGATATTGGGCGCACAGATTGGCCAGGGCCGTCAAATCGCTCCGGCCCATGCCGTCGCCGGCCATTTTCAGTCCCGCATTCTGCGCGCGCTTGACGCCGATCATGAGCGCGAACGGCAGCCCGAATTCGCAGCCGTGCGGGAGGATCGCCTTTTCGATGAGTTGAGCGCAAGCGCCGGCGTCCGGGAAAGCGAACTCCGGCGTGAGCGAAACCATCAGATATTTGGCCTGGATGCGGCGGGTCCAATCTTTGAGAAAACGGCGCACCTCGCGGATGGTTTTCTGTGAGAGATCCGCATGGACCTCGTAACCCCATTCACGAAGCCGAGGGGCGGTGTCGCTCCACGCGAGCAGGAGCGGATCGATGCGCAGGGCGGCCACGAAACGTTCGTCGCGTTTGAAGCCGCGCTGCCAGACCGGGCGCTCCAGGTCGTCGAACGGCGAGTTCGTCATGCAGATTTTGGCGACGCCGGCTTCGTTGAGGCAGTGGTTGATGAAGTTCTTCAGCTTCCAATTGGCCAGGCCCTTCCGGATGGCTGCGAGATTTCTTTGTTTCGGATCGAAGCCGAGGGTTTGGAGAGTTGTGATGACGCCCCGGCACGCTTCGGAAACGGGGGAATGTTCGACGAAAAGCTTTTTCCAGATGAGATCTGCTTGCCGGGTTTTGGTCAATTTCCAGAACCGGTCGTAAGGCATGTCCAGGTAGCGAAACACCTCGGCGACCAAATAATGATACGTCAGCAAATCGTCGATCCCCCAAAGCAAAAGCTCGCCGAAGGCCGGATCGAAGAGATGCGTGTGGATGTCGAAGATCGGCGCGGAAAAGACGGCCCGGTTAACGAGGGCAGCGAGGCGCGAACGCCGGCATTCCTGGACTTCCCGCAAGAGATCAAGGCTCGAACCGCTCCGGGAATCTTCGGTGCCCTTGGCCGCGGCGCAGGGGTCGCAGAGATGAAAGGTCTTTCGTCCCCTCCCATGCTCAAACAAATAGATGTGCCGGTGAGCTTCGTTCCGATGGCATAGATCGCAAAGCATAGATCAATGTGTTCACTGAAACTCGGCGAAGCTCTATTTTGCGTAGCGCAGATTTGTAATCTGCCGTATCGCCGACTTGCAGTCGGCCAACCTGCCGGCTATCCGGAGCGCACCGTCCCTCTCGACACTCGGCAGTTTGGAAAACTGCGATACGGCAGAGTTCAACTCTGCGCTACAAACACAAGGCTCGCCCAGCACGCGCGCCGGCCGGGTTTTCATCGAAAGTGGAAGCGCCTGCGCGTTTGGTCAAGAGAAAGCTGGAGACTTTTGCCTCGTGGAGGGAGCGCGACCGCGTTACCTTTGCTCTCATGCCGGGCCAATCGATTCGAATTCAACGCTGTGACATTCATCTGACGAATCTCCAGACGCGGATGCCGTTCAAGTACGGGATCGCCACGATGACGCGAGTGCCGCACGCCTTTGTCCGGGTTCACGTGGAAGTCGAGGGCAAGACGTCCGCCGGCATCTCGGCCGATTTGCTCCCGCCCAAGTGGTTCACCAAAGATCCGGACAAGCCGGTTCAAGAGGAAATCTTCGAAATGATTCGCGTGATCCGGCACGCGGCGACCGCCTCGGCCGGCTTGAGCGGCGCGACTGCTTTTGCGGTCTGGCGCCAACTCTACGAGCAGCAGGACGCCTGGGGACGACGCGAGAAACTGCCTCCGCTGTTGACCCACTTTGGCACTTCGCTGGTCGAGCGGGCTCTAATCGAAGCCGTGTGCCGCGCGGCCGGAAAGCCTTTCGCTGAGATGGTGCGGACGAATCAACTCGGCATTCAGTTGAGCGATATTCATCCGCCGCTGCGCGACAAGAATCCGGGCGACGTCTTGCCGCCGAAGCCGCTCGACCGGATTACGCTGCGCCACACCGTCGGCCTGGTCGATCCCCTGCTGGACGAACACATCGAGCCGGCGAACCGTTTGAACGACGGGCTGCCGCAGTCGTTTGCCGCCTGTGTCAAAGCCTACGGCTTGCGCCATTTCAAAATCAAAGTCAGCGGTCATCTGGATCATGACCTGGATCGATTGGAGCAACTCGCGCGCATCTTGCAGCGAGACGCGAATCCGGAATACAAATTCAGCCTCGACGGAAACGAGCAGTTCAAATCGTTGGCGGATTTTCGCGCGTTCTGGGAGAGCGTCGAGCGGACGCCGAGTCTGAACGAGTTCCTGAGGCACCTGATGTTCGTGGAGCAACCGTTGCACCGGGACGTGGCCTTGCGCGCGGACGTCGCTGAGTTATTCGCTCAATGGCCGAATCGACCGGCGACGATCATCGACGAATCCGACGGGACGTTGGACAGCCTGCCCACGGCGCTGGCTCTCGGTTACGCCGGGACCACGCACAAGAATTGCAAAGGCGTGTTCAAGAGCATTGCCAACCGGTGTTTGCTCACTCATCTCGAACGCGAAAAACCGCGGGCGAAATGGATCATGAGCGGCGAGGACCTGGCGACCATCGGCCCGGTTTCGGTCATTCAGGATTTGGCGGTGACGGCGGCGCTGGGCATTCAAAGTGTCGAGCGAAATGGCCACCATTATTTCCCGGGGCTCTCCATGTTCTCCAAAGAAATCCAGGAGCAAGTGCTGTCGGCGCACATGGGCCTTTACGAGCGGAGCGGTTTGAGCTGGCCGAGGTTTAGCGTTAAGGAAGGGTTGCTCGACGTGACTTCGCTGCACAAACATCCCTTTGGCGTCGGGTTTGTGGTGGACGTGGAGAAGTTTACACCCGTGGACCAGTTCGCGCCGGTTTAGAAGGCGCATTTCACAATGCGACGATGCGATTGGGCGATTGGGACTGGTAAGCTCGACTCGGTTGCAGTAGCGTCGATGCGAAATCAACATCAATTCCAACCTCATTGATTTTATGCGCGTTGTCATTCGCCACTCCAAGCCGACCAAAGCGGCTTTCACCTTGATCGAATTGCTCGTCGTCATCGCTATCATCGCGATCCTGGCGGGCATGTTGTTGCCGGCGCTGAGCCGGGCCAAGGAAAAGAGCCGCCGGGCCGGGTGCCTGAACAACCTTCGCCAAATCGGCATCGGTATGACGATTTATGCCGACGACAACAATGACAACATTCTCGAAGCGCGAGGCGGCGAGGTGCAAATCTGCTTGAACCCGCCCGAAGGCCGCGCGGCAGGCACCGTCGGGCTGACCGTCGGCACGAATGATACGGTCGCGAAAATCTGGACCTGTCCCAATCGCCCAACGTTTCCGACTTATGAGGCGGAATATCCGCAGTGGGTCATCGGCTTCCAGTATTTTGGCGGCATCCGGACGTGGCGAAATCCGGCGGGCACCTTCGCCTCGCGAAGTCCGGTCAAGTCATCCATCTCTCAACCGGGTTGGGTGCTGGCGGCGGACGGGATCATGAAGATCGACCGCACCTGGGGAGGCGGGCGGGACTCAGCTTTCAAAGGCATGCCACCGCACCGTGGACCTAACCGCCTGCCGGAAGGCGGGAATCAACTTTACATGGACGGCTCGGCCAGCTGGATGAAATTCCAGCAAATGCTGTTCATCCACAGTTGGAGCACAGACGGGTCGCGCGATGGCTACTTTTACCAACAGGATCTGGGTGAGCAACTGGAGGCGAAGAAAGCTCAGATCAAGGCGAAGTATTGAATCAGAGCTGTTTCATCGCCACGTCGAGCGCGGAGTAGAGCTGCTTCATCGTCGCTTCCGTCTCATCCCCCATGTTGGAGATGCGGAAAGTCGTGCCTTTGATCTTGCCGTAGCCGCCGTCGATCAAGAATCCCTGGTCCTTCACCAACTTCTGCAACGTCGCAACATCGACGGCCCGTCCGCCTGGCCTGGCGCCGTTGTTCACGCAGGTCAGCGTGACTGACTCAAATCCCTTCTCCGGAAACAGCGTGAAGCCGTGGCCAGCGGCCCATTGCCGCGTTAGCTCGGCGAGCTGGGCGTGCCGGCGGTAACGCGCTTCCAGTCCTTCGTCGAAAATATCCTCCAGCTTCGAGGCGAGCGCATAAATGTGGCCGATGCTCGGCGTGCTCGGCGTCATGTTTTGCTCGGCGTTCTTCTGGAATTCGACAAAGTCGAAGTAATAGCCGCGATCCTTCATCGTAGCCGACTTCGCCAGCGCGGACGGAGAACAAGTAAACACGGTTAGTCCCGGCGGCATGGCCAGCGCCTTCTGCGTGCCCGCCAACAAGACGTCGATGCCGAGGGCGTCGAATTCGATTTTCGTCGCGGTCAGCGAGCTGACAGCGTCCACGATGAACATCACTTCCGGATACTTTCTTTTGAGCGCCGCGATTTCCGCGAGGGGACTCATCACCCCGGTCGAAGTTTCATTGTGGATGACCGTCAGCGCGTCGAACTGGCCGGTCGCGAGTTTCGCCTCGACCTGTTCCGGGCGGATGGGCGAGCCCCAATCGACTTTGAGCGCGTCCGACTGCTTGCCGCAGCGCTGGGCGACGTCGAGCCATTTGTCCGAAAACGCTCCGCACATGCAGCAGAGCACGCGCCTGGACACCAGATTGCGGAGGGCGCCTTCCATCACACCCCACGCGGAGGAGGTGCTCAGGAAAACCAGTTGCTTCGTGTAAAATAGCGCCTGCAACTGGGGTTGGATTTTCGCGTAAAGATCTTTGAACCCTTGGCCGCGATGGCCGATCATGGGCGAGCGAAACGCGCGGAATGTTTTCTCGCTGACCTCGACCGGCCCCGGAATGTGCAGTTTGACGTGTCCCATAAATTGACCGGGAAACCTTTCACACGAGGTTCTTGATGGCAAGTGGAGTTTTGGGCTGGGCCGCTGGGCCATGGAAAGCGAGTTGGGCGCAAATCAGCAAACCAGCCGCTTTCGGCGATGGGCGCGGTTCGTGCCCCGTAAAGAATCGCTGGCTCTGCGCGGGCGGCGCTTGCCACGCACCCGCTCGTCCGCGTAAAAGCTTTCGCGTGAGTGCTCGTCGCGAAGATCGAATTCAATTGCTCCATGAACCCTCTCGGGGTGGGAACGGCTCATCCCCAGAATCCGGCGACGAGCCGTCGCCTCCTGTGGTGGTTCATGGTCTCAATGCACGCGGTAAGCGCTTGGAGGCTCTCCATGAACCGATCCCCCTCACCCCGTCCTTTTCCCCCACTGGGGGAGAGGGTGTCCGAAGGACGGATGAGGGGGAATCGCGCGTTCGACGGGATCAGCGCGTGGTTTCAGCAGCCGTTCGATCCGCGATCCGCAGCATGGCGCTGCTGGGGCTTCTTGCTCTGCCGGCAGGCTGCGGAACGGTGCCCCACTCATCGGTAGGTAATCACTCGGAATTGGGGAGCACACGCGCCCTCGCGTGTTTCGACCGGCGCCTCGCCGGTCGAGACAGACGCGTCGGACCATCACTAAATGATGACCTTTTCGACCGCAGTACATTGGTTGGCGAGGGCGCCGACCAACGCACGCGAGGGCGCGTGCGCTCCCCATCCCAACTGAATGGCTACGGCTTACCGTCATCATCAAGCGCTGTTTTCTTCCCATCCAAACTCGCCGAAATGGACGCGGCGGTTCTAGCCGCGATCTCCAGCAACCAGATTCCCGGCGGTGTGCTCTGGCTGGAGCGCCACGGAACGGCGTACCGCAAAGCGTACGGCTATCGCGCCTTGGTTCCAGGGAAGGCGCCGATGACCGAAAACACGATTTTCGACGCGGCGTCGCTCACGAAAATCGTCGCCACAACGCCGGCCATCATGCGCCTGATCGAACAGGGCAAGATCAACCTCGAGGCGCCCGCGCAATCTTACCTCCCGGAGTTCCGAAGCCATGGAAAGGAAGCGATCACGGTGCGGCATCTTCTGACGCATACGTCCGGGTTGCGCCCCGGCCTCAGCTCGACGCCGCTGTGGTCCGGCTACGACAAAGCCATCGAGCTGGCTTGCGCGGAGAAACCGCTCAACGCTCCGGGCGCGGTCTTCCGCTACAGCGACATCAATTTCATCGTGCTCGGCGAAATCGTCCGGCGCGTCAGCGGCGTTCGTCTGGATGAATTTGCCACGCGCGAGATTTTTCAACCCTTGAAAATGTCGGACACAGGATTCCTGCCGCTGGCCACCAAGCTCCCCCGGATCGCCCCGACGGAGCGCTTCGAAGGCGAAATGTTGCACGGGAAAGTTCACGATCCCACCGCGCGGCGCATGGGCGGCGTCGCCGGGCACGCCGGGCTTTTTACGACCGCGGCCGACCTGGCGCGCTTTTGCCGGATGATGCTGAATGGCGGTTCGCTCGATGGCGTGCGCATTTTCAAACCCGAGACCGTGAAGCTCATGAACTCCGTCCAGTCGCCCGCCGGCGTTCCGTCGCGCCGCGGACTCGGCTGGGACATCGATTCCGGCTACAGCCGGCCTCGGGGCAAACATTTTCCGCTCGGATCCTACGGGCACACCGGCTTCACCGGCACGTGTCTTTGGATCGACCCGTTCTCGCGGACCTTCTGGGTTTTTCTTTCCAACCGCGTGCATCCCGACGGCAAAGGCAACGTGTTGCCATTGCAGGCGGCGCTGGCGTCACTGGCGGCGGAAGCGGTGATTGGATTCAATTTCGCCGGAGCGATCGGCGCTTTGCCGCCGCGCGTGCCGCCTGAAGTGACGGCGAATTCTCCGGCGAATCGGCCACAGGCCGGCGTCGTGCAAGTGCTCAATGGCATCGACGTCCTCGTTCAACAAGAGTTCGCGCCGCTGAAAGGTTTGAGGGTCGGGCTGATCACGAATCACACCGGCACGGACCGTCACCGCAACTCGGCCATCGATCTGCTCCGCGCCGCGCCGGACATGAAACTTGTCGCGCTATTCAGCCCGGAGCACGGCATTCGCGGCGCGCTCGACGAAAAAGTGGCCGATAGTGTGGACGAGAAAACGGGTTTGCCCATCCATAGCCTCTACGGTCAAACTCGCTCCCCGAAGCCCGATCAACTCCGTGATCTCGACGCGCTCGTCTTCGACATTCAGGACATCGGCTGCCGGTTCTACACTTACATCTCGACGATGGGGAATTGCCTCGAGGCAGCCGCCAAAGCGAAGCTCAAGTTTTTTGTTCTCGACCGCGTGAATCCCATCGGCGGCGTGGTCATCGACGGGCCCGTGCTCAACGGCGAAACCAGCTTTACCGGGTTCCATCCGATTCCCGTCCGTCACGGAATGACCGTCGGGGAACTGGCGCGGATGTTCAACGTCGAGCGCGCTTTCAACGCCGATCTCACGGTGATTCCTTTGCAAGGCTGGCGCCGCGAATTCTGGTTCGATGAAACCGGGCTGCCGTGGATCAATCCGTCGCCCAATATGCGCAGCTTGACGGAAGCCGCGCTGTATCCGGGGATCGGGCTTCTGGAGACAACGGCGCTCTCCGTGGGCCGGGGCACCGGCACGCCGTTCGAAGTCATCGGCGCGCCGTACATCGATGACGTGAAGCTCGCGGCGGAGTTGAACCACCTCACGCTGCAGGGCGTGCGCTTCGTGCCGATCCGGTTCACGCCGAATGCGAGCGTGTTCAAGGACCGACCGTGCGCTGGGGTGAATATCCTTCTGACAGATCGCGATCAGTGCGGCGCCGTTGATGTCGGGATCGCCATTGCCCGGACACTCCAGCGGCTGTACCCGGCGGAGTTCGGGCTGGAGAAATTCGACCGATTGCTCGTCCATCGCTCGACGGTCGAGGCGATCCGCGCCGGCCGGTCGCTCGCGGAAATCCGGCAAAGCTGGACCATCGATCTGGACGAATTTAAGAAGCGGCGCGAGGCTTACCTTCTGTACCGATAGGCCTCAAGAGCATTCTCAAACGGGCGCGCAGAATCAGACACGAATTTCGCGACTTGTCACAAATTGGATCCGCGGAGAAGGGGCGCACTGCTGATAAACCTAAAAACGGCTCTTGAGTTAACAGGAGATAACGGAGGACACAGAGAGCCAGGAATCTGTCTGGGAATGGAACGGACATCCGAGACACCCAAAGGGTGAGCATCGCACGATGGGCCGTTTTCGGCCAAAGGTGCCTCACTCTCTGTTTCCTCTGTTTCCTCCTGTTAACATTAACTGCCGTTTCCTGGATAAATCTCAATTACCTGTTCTCTCCTGTTGACGCGCCCCGCCGTTTCCAGGCTAATTCGTGAGAATTCGTAATTCGTGTCCCCGCCTTCTTCTCACTTCCCGCCGAAACTGAAATCGTCGAAGAGCGTCACGCTGTCGGCTTTGGTCCAGACGCCGACGGCCCCCGCCTCCGCGAAAGTGGCGTCCTCCGCCTCGTAAAGTTGTTTGCCGTTGAAAACGACCTTGAACCGGCTTCCCTCAAACTCCACGCGCAGCGTGTGCCATTGGTTCGCCGGCACCTTCAGATCCGCCGTTTTGAACTGGGTGCGCTTGCCGTTCTTGAAATGATAAATGCGGACGTTGTCTTCGAGCGCGTTGGCGCGGGCGATGTAGTAATTGTCCGCGTCCTTCCAGCGCCAGACCACGCCGCCCGCTTGATCCGCCTCGCCCGACAGCGGCTTGAATTTCACTTCGACGAAGCCGTTCTTGAGCGCGACGTCCTTTTTCACGCACCACGGATACGCGGCCTCGCCGGATTGTTTGAGAACGCTCGGTTTGCTCGGCGCGGAGTCGTGCTTCTCGACGGACCATTTGGGAGTTCCTTTTCCCGTGACACCCGCGATCCAGCCGGTGGGAAGCTGGCCGCCGGCCGTGTCATCGAAATTGATCGTCGTGGCGGCCATCGCATCTTGGGTAAGGAAAAGGGCGGCGAGAATCGAAGTCGTGATCAGGAAAGTTTTCATACCGTGCGAAACTAGAGTCAGTTCACGTTCGTTTCAAGGTTGGAGAATGTTCGATAATGTAGGGCAGGCTTCCAGCCTGCCTCTTCTTTGAACGCTATCAGAGGGAACGAGGAGGCAGGCAAGATGCCTGCCCTACCTTTTGAGACACTCCCGAACAAAAATCCTCTTGCGATTTCGAACCGAGCAACTAATCTCCCAGACATGGAGGCGGTCAAGGAAACCCAATCCCGATCCAAGTTTCGTCAACACAAAGCCGGACGACTTCGAAGAAGTTTCGCCGTGCAAGCCGTCGCCTTCCTCATTCTGTTAAGCGCGCTCGCCGCCGCGTTTCTGGGCATTGCTTCCTCGAAACTCCGCAGCCTCAACTCCACGGTCGCTCCGGCCGCCAATGCAGCGCCCGCCCTGAACAGGCCGGCCAATTTCAGCGAACTCCTCGCGTTGCCGCGCGACCGAATCGAATCTTGCGAGATCGCCTTGATGAATCTGCTCTGCGCGGAAGGCTTGCGCGGCGCGGAAAATCTCAACGTCACCGATTGCCTCGCCACTTTGGACCAGTGGGCGGGCGTCGCGGATTTCGATACTCGACGCCATCTTTACCGCTTCCAAAAAAATCCCGCCGAGTTTGATCACTCCGAGGCCAAGTTCCGAGTTTTGATGCTGGGAATGGTGCTCCAGAACAACTTCAACGTGCGCTACAATCCGGATCGAATCACGCCGGCCGGCGTGTTCGAGCCGAACGACGTGTTCTTCGCCGATTCGCGGGACGTGCTGCTCCACGGGCTCCTTGGACCGCGGCGCATGGGGACGTGCAGTTCGCTGCCGGTCTTGTACATCGCGGTCGGGCGGCGACTGGGTTATCCGTTGAAGCTGGTGAAAACCAAATCGCACTTGGTGGCGCGCTGGGACAGTCCGTCCGAGCAATTCAACATCGAGACCAGCGGACGCGGCGTGGGCTGGTATGACGACGAGCACTTCAAGCAATGGCCGTTGCCCGTGAGCGACGAGGAGATCAAGACGATGGGCCTGCTGAAATCGCTGACCCCGATCCAGGAACTCGCCACGTTCCTCTCGATCCGCGGCGCGTGCTTGGCGGCGATGGGCCGGACGGACGAGGCGATCGCCTGCTACGAGCACGCCGTGCGATTGGAACCCGAATCGCTGGCGCCAAGACTGGCCCTGGCCGCGGCGCGCCAGGAGATCGCGCGAAGCAGCAGTGCGGCTTGGGCTGACTTCGATCACCCTGAGTTCAATTCGGCGACTCCTAATTTTCCCGGCTCGCCTTTTGCAAAGCGACCCATCCCTTTATCCCTCCCAGGAGGGGAACCCGTGTCCGACTCGCCGAACATAGCTCCCCTCCTTGGAGGGGCCGGGGGTGGGTTCACACTGCCAATGCATGGACCGAACGAATCCAGGCAAGCCGTAGGAGCGCCGCCAATTCCGCGTCCGGGCCTCCATCCAGGCTCGCGCCAGCCCAACCCGTTTCTCCCAACAACACCGCAACTCAGAATCCCAAACCCATATCAACAAGGAGGACCATGAAGACAACCATCCGCAAACTCATCAACACGCTCTGCCTGCTGACCATACTGACCGCGCAAACCGCGTCCGGTTTCTACGACCCGAACCTGCAACGCTGGCTCACGCTCGATCCCATCGGCGAAGCCGGCGGCCTCAACCTCTACCAATTCGTCGGGAACGATCCGGTCAACAAAGTCGATCCTTGGGGGCACGAGGTTTTGATTTACTACACCGCCCCAAACGGCCAGCCCACCGCCCGGCCACCGGACATCGGGTTTTATCCTGCGCGCTACAAGGCCGCGGGCATCATTGGTGTCAGCATGGTGCCTGGAGTGGGAGAAGCAATGGACCTGGAGGTCCTGGCCAACCCGAGCTCGAAGTGGTGGGAGAAGACGCTCGCCAGCACAAGTCTGAGTCTGAACGCCATGACGGACGGGGTGCTGCCGAATGCGGGGGCCATCTTGAAAGCCAGGAAGCGCCTTTGCGTCGAAGGCGTGGAGAACGCAAAGAGGGCAACTCCCGTATTGTTGGGCGAATACATGCCACGGGTGAGAACTGCAGGAGAGGCGAATGGATTCAGGGTATGGCCAGCTCGGAATTGGGACGCCTGGGTAAAGGAGGGTGTAGAGGTCCAAAAGAATATGCGATGGCTACGCGATCAAATCCGGTCTGGAGCGGAGATCTATTCGCTTGGCAAAACCCCAGGTTTTCAACGCGGCAACTACTATCGAGAGGAAGTGACCGAACTATTGAAAAATGGTTACCGGCGAAGATCTGCGGGCACGATTAATGTTCCTGGCTTCGGTGAGGTCAAGTTGTACAAATGGGTGAAGCCGTGACGACAAAGCAAGACTTCAAGGACCTGTGCATTTCGATCCTGGGCGATCTTCTTGCCAGTCTAGGTTATTCATTCCACGCGGTCGATGCCAGGCCGCGTGGCGTGATGGTGGACTTCCGAAAAGGCGACGACCTGCTCTTCGTCGGCTGTGAAGAGAATGCGATTCATGCCGATGTAATTCTTCGATCGCCTCAGTACGGTCGATGCAGGGTCTCTTTGAATCAGTTGCTGTGGTACAAGGGGATTAAGTCCGTCGTAAATTCGTCTGGTTGTGCCGCTCAGCTCAAGGCTCTTGTCAAAGAACTGGAAGGGGCGTGCGGAGGTTTTCTGAGGGGTGATTTGTCGGAGTTCGACTCCCGTTTCTGTTATCCGATGAACGATTCAGAATATCGCGTTTACTTGAGAGCACACCTTGGCGAGTGACGGCATCCGGAAAGCCAGCGGGCCGAGGGCTATCTCATGAGGAACACGAAGTAATGGAACACGAAGTAATCAAACGCGGACTCTCCGACACGAGCGAAACTCCCAAAGGCAAGGACGTTTTCTATCGCTGCACGGAGTGTGGCGGCCTGATTTCCTCGGTCCCGAAAGAAAACGCTGGATGTCGATGCGGAAACATCTTTATCGACCTCGATTATTTCCACCTCGCGGTTCGAGACTACACGAAGTTCGAGGCGGTAATGAAGCTGCTCCGGTGAAGCGGCTCCTCCACAGCTCATTGAAGGGGGGAAAGATGGAGAGAAGAAGCATGGAAGGCTTTGCCATTGGCGGCTGATTCACCGGCATACGACAGAAAGCCGGTGAAAAACGTCGCCTTGAACGCGCCAAAGCGATGGGCAGATTAAAGCGGTTCGCCGCTCACACCGTTTCGGCGAAGAAGCATCACCTCTCGATTAACGGCCCGCGTGACTGGCCCGCGGAAAGCTTTTTCAGCAGAAACAATTGCTGGAAGCCCTTTGCGGCTTCCCGTTCCGG
>JACPRI010000074.1 GCA_016190065.1 Verrucomicrobiota bacterium | reverse complement strand
GGCCACGGGCGGCGCAGAGTTTTTTCCCAAAAGAGTTTGATCGCGCAGAGGGCTTGGGTGGAGGTTTGACGGGCGACCTTCTTGACCGTCTTGAGATGGATGAAGTACTGGCGAAGTTGTTCGGGGCACACTTGATCGGGGGCCTGGCCGAAGTGTTCGCTGAGGTGGACGACGCAGGCGTAGTAAGCTTCCTGGGTGCGAGGGCACAGGGGCAGAAGCGCGAGGTCATCGGCGAAGGTGTTTAAGCTGGCGTGCGGGGAGTTTTTTTTATAGGCATAACAATCCGGATTGATGTTTTGGTTTGATCGCAGGTTCGGCCCGAGTGCCGGCCTGCGGTCAGCCAGGGTAAGGCAGGAAACGAATGTTAACCACCACCGCCAGATCAACCCTCACCCGCGACGCTCGCCAACCCGCTCTGCTCCCCTGCCGCGAAGCGGCTTTGTTCAACCAAGCATTAGAGCAATCAGGTCCGACGGTCGGGGAACAGGTGGGGACCACTGGCCAGGATGGTTCAAACTGGGCGATGCAGTTTTGCGGGCTTGTCCAGGAGCTCGTTTATCAAGCGCCTGAGCTCCGATCCGGTCACAACGTGAAAAGCAAATTCCGACCAGTATCAGTTGTTCGCTTTTGGTGATCAGCGGCTTTTTATGAGTAACAGGATATGGTCGAAAGTGCGACATTGTTGCGCCAGTATGTGACTCAGGGAGACGAGCAAGCCTTCGGGGAACTCGTGGCCCGCTATACGGATTTAGTCTATTCCGCCGCCCTCAGACAGGTCGGCGGCGACATTGCACTGGCCCAAGACGTGGTCCAAACGGTGTTTACCGATTTGGCGCGTAAAGCCCACTCCCTATCTGCGGACGTACGGTTGGGAGGCTGGCTCTACCGCCGGTCCTGTTTTATAGCCAAGACGGCCCGGCGCACTGAGAGCCGGCGCCAAGCCCGCGAACAAACTGCGATCGCCATGAACGAAGAATTCCGTCCCACTCAAACGGTGGAAGATTGGCAACAGATCGCCCCGGTGCTGGATGACGCGATGAATCGCTTGAGCCTCGCGGATCGGGATGTGCTCGTCTTGCGTTTCTTTGAGCGCCAACCCCTCCGAGTCATTGGTACGGCGGTCGGCGCCAGTGAAGATGCCGTCCGCATGCGCGTGGAACGGGCCTTGGAGAAGTTGCGCCGGTTATTAGCCAAGCAGGGAGTGACTTCAACCACCGCGGCCTTGGCGATTGTGTTAGCTAATCAAGCCATCACCGCCGCCCCGGCGGGGATCGCGGCTGGGATAACCGGTGCCGCCCTCGCCAGTGCGGCGGTAAAGGCCTCGGGCATGTCCACCTTCGTGTTTCAACTTATGACTATGACCAAATTGAAAATCGGTGTCTTGGGCCTCATGGTGGCCACCGGCGTAACCACACCTCTGGTAATCCAATATCGGGACAATAACCGGTTAAGCCGGGAGAACCTTGCCCTGCGACAACAAGTCGATCAACTCACCAAAATCCGCGATGCGGTTGAAAAACTCCCAACGATTCCGCCCAATGCCGATGATGCCGAAGCGTTGCGGAAGCAACAGCGCGAATTACTGCGTTTGCGGGGAATGATAGGGGTCCAACGGCGCCAGGAAATGGAACTGCGCCGGCAAGTCGAAGCGGCGGTAAGCCAGGCCGACCTCGCCAAATTTGAGGCGGATATGCTCCGACAACGACGCTCGCAAGGAGCGCAGGCTTGGGTAGTCACACCATCCTCGCTGCCGGGGAAATTTGACATCGCCACACTGCAACCGGCCGGTCAGGACACCGCAGCGGACGCCGCCCAATCCATACTCTATGCGGTGTTTCACAATGCAGTGGACGCCTATCAAGGCCTGGCTCTGAATCCGCCGCCCAACAATGATCCGACGTACTCCGAACAGTTGGCTAGTACGCGCCGATTATGGGGCGGCGAGGCCGCTCAAGGCATCAAGAACATGAAAATAGCTCAATTCCCATCCAAAGACGGCCGTAGTGAAAACCGATATATGCTGAATTTCATGATCGATTACGGGACGAATGGCCGTCCTGCTGGCGCCCCCACCCACGGCAGTATCACCCTCCAGCAAACCCCCGACGGCTGGAAAGCAGATGGCTTCGGTTCCAACATCGATCCAACGATGCCTTAGGTTCCAACGAGAACATCGCTGCCCGCGATTGGCCTTTGGGCGTGGGTAATTCAGCACGAACTCGACCATCTGAATGGCGTGTTGATTTGCGACCGCGGCGATTCTTCATGGCAGGACAGGCGTTGGCGTTCGACAATCAACACCGCAAGCAGTGGCAAAAGGAGCGGTGAGAGGGCAAAAAGTCCAATGATGGTGGCCAAGGTCACGAGGCGTTTTTTCATCGAAACAATTCCTTTCCGTGATGGTTCATCGCGCGGTGGAGTAGCCAAAGCCAGGCGTAGGGATTGCCCTGGTCATACTTGCCGGGGCAGGTGCGCACGGCAATAAAATCAGCGGGTTCGATAGCCATCGTCGTAGTGAAGTTGGCGATCTCCCTGACCGTTTCGGGTTCGAGTCGATTTTCTTCCACCTTGCGGGCCTCTGTCTCCGCCAGTCGGGTGGCATTCAACTCGCGAAAGAATTGGGCG
>JACPRI010000073.1 GCA_016190065.1 Verrucomicrobiota bacterium | reverse complement strand
TCCCCTGAACCTGGTAGGGACGGATTCCACTCCCTCCCTGACTTTACTCAGCAATCGGAAGAACAATATCAGGGACGCGGTGGAACGCGTCCTTACCAGGTTGACGTTCATTCGACCGCACGTTTTATCGCGGCGATTCTTACCGACCGGCCTTTTGCAAGGAAGGTGGGTCCCCACCCCAAACCACACGAGGACACTCCCCACCGCTTCTCTGAAGACCACCAAGCGAGTTTTCGGTCTCCCATCGGCACGCTGTTGGCAGAACCTCTTCAATCTTCCTTTGCGTCCTCAGCCATATCTATGCGGAAGAGACGGGGAGCACACGCGCCTCGCTGCGCCTCGCGTGTCCCGACCGGCGCCTCCGTGCGGACGGCTCGAAGGCCGTGGCGGCTGCCCATCAACCAGGTAAGGACGGATTCCACTCCGTCCCTGACTTTACTCAGCGATCGGAAGAACAATATCAGGGGCGCGGTGGAACGCGTCCTTACCAGGGCACAGCCAGCGCGCGACAAAAGCGATGCGGCATACGAGGCGACTCTCGATCCAGGAACGGCGCCACAGCCTGAGCGTTTGTAATTGTTTCCACATCGACCCAGTTCCCGGACGCCAGATTGGTCGTGGCCTGAATTCGATAGACTTGATTGGACGCGCCCTCGATAGCGAATGCAAAACCTGCGGGCGTTTGTCTGGGCGCGCTCAACGTTGCGGCCAGGAGGTTCCCCGACTGTAAAATAACTCCTCGGCGCCCGACCGCCACAAAGCTCCCATTGCCATAAGCGACTGACGCGAGGTTCTGCGTGGTCCCCGACTCTCGCACCGTCCACTGGCTGCCGTCCTGCGAAGTCACGATAATCCCTCCCTCGCCAACACCGACGAACCAACCACCGCCAAAGGCCACACTGGCCAGGGAATGATTTCCCGACGTCAGCCCGACCGGCGTGGGTTGCTTCCGCCAAAGAATCGCATCCGAGGATTTGACGACTTGGGGCGCGCCTGCTGATTCACCCACTCCCACAAATTGGCCATTGCCGAAAGCGATGTCCGCCGGCCCGTACGGGAGGCTCCCGGCAATCCAGTTCGTGCCATCCCGGGACTTGAACATTGCGGTGCCTCCAATGGCGACGAACTGGCCGTGGCCGTAGGCCACACTGGGCCAATGGAGGCTGCCCGAATTATAGCTTTGCCATTCGACGCCGTCGGACGAAGTCCAAATTCTTCTTCCGACTCCAACAAACTTTCCCTGGTCATACACCATTTTAGCTGGAAGCACATCGGCATTCACGATTCTCGCCGTCCAGTTCGTGGCGTCGGTCGAACTGAGTACCTTGGCCTGAGAAACGGAAACCTGATCAAAGGTCACGAACTTTCCCGCGCCGAACACCAGTCCGAACCCCACTCCATACGCATACGTCGCGACATTGGTGTCGGAATATCGGATCGGCCAGTTGATTCCGTCGGCCGAACTCAGAAGCCGGAACATACCTTGATTCGCGACATAGCCGCCAGGCTCCACATGCCAGGCCGTCCCGCTGGCCACAAATTGACCATTGCCGAAGGTCACCCGAGAGAGCCAATCCACTTCATTCGAATGCCGCACAGTCCATCGAATCCCATCTTCAGATGTAACGACGGCTCCGGGAAATCCGACCGCCACAAACTGGCCGTCCGCAAAGGTGATGTCATACGGAAAGGCGGCAAAGTTCCAGATGCGCAGCGTCCACGAAAGTCCATCCGGTGAAGTCCAGACCTTCGCCCCATTGCCTGTCGCGACGAACTGGCCGTTCCCAAAGGCCACCTTGTACACGGACATCATCTGGCCTTTGATTTCCACGGAATTGGTCTTCCATTCTAGGCCATTCGTTGAAGTCAGGACCCGTGCATGTGGGGCGGTGGCCACGAACCGCCCGTTGCCGTAGGCGATTCCCCAGATTGAATCGGTCATGGTGGTCTTGGTCGTAATCCAGGTGTCCCCATCCTTGGAGGTGAGAATCAGGCCGCGCGTCCCAACGGCCACGAATTGATCCTGAGCAAAGATGACTTTCAAGAGCGTTGCTTCGTCCGGCAAGCGAAGGCGAACCGTCCAGCGAACGCCGTCGCTCGAAGTGAGGATCACTCGCTCTGAACGCCCGCCTCTTCCAGGCGTGGATCCTCCGACAACGACGAAGCGTCCGTTTCCGTAGGCGACGCCGGAAAAACCATTCTCAACCCGTGACCACTGCGGTGACCAATCCACGCCGTTTGTGGAGGTCAGGATTTTCCCCGCATATCCAGCAGCGACGAACAGGCCGTTGCCATAGGCAATGCCGCTAATCCGCTGCGTTTGCTCTCCCTTCTTCGCCGTCCAGCGAATACCGTCCTGTGAAGTCAGAATTGTTCCTTCGGAGCCCGCCACGACAAACCTCCCGCCGCCAAAAGCCACCGTGCGAACGTCATCCTCGATGAGCAATGAATGGCGCAAGAACCATGTATCCAGCGGATCTGCCGTCAGGCGGAAAACTCCGGCGCACAGGAGCAGCGTGCCGATCAATACCCGGCTCATCCGGTTTGATTTCATGCGATACAGAATGGGTTCACGACTCAACTCGGGTCATGTCTGGGATGCATTATCCATGCCAGAGGAGTCCCAATGGAAACGCTGACAAGCCCGCTGCCCGTGGGTTCCCTCTCCCTTGAGGGAGAGGGACAGGGTGAGGGTGAACGCGCTCGGCAAACCCGGAGCGTTGGGCTGAAGCCAGCCTCTCCCTCACCCCTACCCTCTCCCGCTGGGAGAGGGCGCATCGTTCGCTGCATTGGGAAAGAGTCGAACCCGTTTGCAGGTCGCATGGTGGAAACGCGGTAGTTCTCCATGAAACGAAGTTGCGGGAAAGTCCCCAGCCCAGAGAGCGGCCTGGGGGCGTGCAGGTCGCATTGCCAGGCGCGGGATATGCTGTTTTTGCATGGCCCTTCGACCTCAGTTGCATTGAGCACCGCCCTGTGGCGGTCGCTAGTGAGCCGGCGCAACGGTCAAGCAACCTTGAGTCCTGGCAAAACAGGTGTGTCGTATGCAAACAGTCCGAGTCCTCATCCTTCCGTCCTTCTGGCTTCTCACCCTTGGCTGCCTTCGAGCAGATCCCCTGGATGAATGGCAGCGACGGTCTCCTCTCACGACGGCGCATGGTCTTACTGGGATCACCTACGCCAACGGGTTATTCGTCGCGGTCGGGGGCGACGGAACCATCGCTACCTCGGACGATGGGCAGACCTGGACAACTCGATGGCGACAATTGACGAACAGTTTTCGCGCTGTGACGTTCGGGAACGGTCAGTTTGTTGCAGTCGGCACAGCTTACGCCGCATCGGGTGCAGGCCAATCGCTAATCTTGATTTCTAGCGACGGCACAACGTGGACAAACAGAATCTTCAGCCCGCCGCCGTTGCCCGGCTTGAGCGGGGTCGCTTTTGCTAATGGACGCTTCGTGGTGATCGGCGGAGGTCGGGGTCAAATCTTCACGTCGGACACGGGAATGAACTGGAGCTTGAGATGGTCTGGCACGAACCAAGCGCTTTTCTCGTTGATTTATGGGGGCAGCAACTTCGTGGCGGTTGGCAGAGGCGGCACGATCTTGACTTCATTAGATGGCGCCACCTGGATCAAACAGGAGAGCGGAACAAATGAAGACTTCCTGGGAGTAGCTCGTGGCCGGGACTCATTTCTGGCCATCGGAATTCGAGGGACCCATCTAACATCGCCAGACGGGCTGATCTGGACACGACGACTTCCAGTTGGCTTGGCGGGATCAACCAGCCTGCAACGAATCGCCGTTATCAATGGCGTCTTTATCGGGTCGGGTTTCCCACGCTTCGGCTCCTTCAGATCGGACGACGGGAGTAACTGGATCGGTGTGCCCAGCCTGGGCGGATTCCGTGATGCGATATCTGCGAACGGTTTGTATGTCGCAGGAGGGTATGGCGCCATTTATACTTCCCTGGATTCCACCAACTGGTTCCGTCATTTGCCGTACAATATTCCGACAGGCTACCTGGCATTTGGACGCAACAAATTCGTGATGGCGACAGCCGACGAAATTGTCACTTCGGAGGATGGAAGCGCCTGGCTCCGCCAAAAACTATCTGTGCCAACAAACCTCGTGGGCATGAACTCTCTCCGAGGTGCTTTCCTCGGGGACATCCGCTTTGTGAACGACTCCTTTTGGGGGCTCACCTTCAATGCGCTCGTGTCCTCGCCGGACGCGATTAACTGGAAGTCCGTTTATGCATGGACCAACGCCCCTCAAACAGGAACGGAACTTTCTTTGCCTACCTCCGGGAACGGCAAGTATGTCGCGGTCGGAACGTGGTACGAACTGAGTGGACGAACAAGGTTCGGTTTCAGTTTGACGTCCGGAAATGGAGCGGCGTGGACACGACATGGCATTGCAACACGGGACGGCTTGGGGCCGGTCGCATTCGGGGATGGGAAGTTTGTGGCCGCGGGGCGGCGCGGCGCCGGTAGCCAGTCCTTCTGGAGTTCCACAAACGGAGTCACCTGGGAAGCAGGGCCGCCGGTGGCCTCAGAGGTGATTTCCGCGATCGCTTTCGGCAATCATACGTTCGTGGCAGTCACTGCCGTGCGAAAATTCTGGGTGTCCAAAGATGGGTTCAACTGGCTTGCACTCAACGTCCAGTCGCCTCGGGATATTCGCAACATCACTTTCGCGGAGAATTCGTTCATCGCGGTTGGGGACGGAACCATTTTGACGTCCACAAACGGCATAAACTGGATCAGTCGATCCACACCCAGTTACGACTCGTTCCACCCTGTCGCGTTCGGCCAGGGAACGTTCGTGATCGTGGGATCTGGGGAGATCTTTCAATCCGGCATCGTTTATTCCCAGCCGCGCATCACCGGCTTCGAGCCGCTGGCCGACGGCACCTGGACCATCACCGGCGTGATCCCGGACGGGAAGGCGTATCGCTTGGAATCGTCGAGTAATTTGATCGATTGGACGGGGGCGGGGCGGTTGGTGCGGACCAACGCATTCCCCAAATTCATCGATGACGCGCCGCGCGGAACGGCGCGTTTTTACCGGCTGGCGGCCGATTGAAGATCTCTGTGATTATTATGCGTAGCTTCCGAGTGATCGTATCGGAAATTTGGGGAGCACACGCGCCCTCGCGTGTCCCGACCGGCGCCTCGCCAGTCGGAACGGAGGCGTCGTTCAGTCCCTGCACATGGACTCGTTCGCGCGCTCCCGTGTGGTCGGCGAGGGCGCTCACCACGGCACGCGAGGCGCCAGTTCTGTTCGGCATGGAAGGGGCTGGACGGGTTTTTCACTCTCTCCCCGCGAGGAACGAGTGGGGAGAGAGCCGGAGAGAGGGGAAATCCAGAAGTGATCCCCTCCTCTCCCCAACCCTCTCCTCCTTTTTTGAGGAGGAGAGGGAGAAGACAAGCACGGTTTCGGGCGCAAGCAACTCCATTGCCGAACTCAATTGGCGAGGCGCGTGCGCTCCCCATCCCAACCGATAGACACTCCACCGGATAATTGAGATGACATTGGAAGAAGGCAAAAGGCGGCGTGCCCGAAGACGCCTAATTGCTGTCGGCACTTTCGTCCTCGTCCTCGCACTGGCGGTTGGCTTTCTCTGCCTGCGCGAGCCACGCATCGAAGGCAGAGCGCTTTCCGACTGGCTGGTCGATTTGGTCTCGCCGGAAGCCCCCAAAAGGGAGGCAGCCACGCAGGTCATCCAGAAACATGGTCCCGCGTTGACCCCGGAGTTGTTGCCGTATCTTCGCGAACGAAAGAGCCTGCTGCTCACTCTCATCTACAAATCACCCAAGACAACGCTGTGGATGCGGAAGTGGGCGCCGAATTTGGAGCAGAGAGCACAGATTGAAATGGGCACTTTCCGGACGCTTCTCCTTTTGGCTCCTGGGAACAAATCCATCGTGCCGGCTCTGATCGGAATGTTGTCGGAGCGGTCTCCCGAAACGAGTATCAAAGCGGCCTGGATTTTGAGCGCCGTTGGGCCGAAAGCCGAAGAAGCTGTCCCTCAACTCACTTCGCTACTTGGCGATACGCATTCAACTGCTTTTGTTCGAACCGCTGCGGCCAGAGCTTTGGGAGAAATCGGCCGGCCAACGACTCGGGCAATCCTGGGTCTGATCCGCGCGTTGTCGGTTTCGGAAACCGGCCTGGTCACGGAAACGGTGAATGCATTGGGCAAATTCGGACAGAGGGCACAACAGGCGGTACCGGCATTATTGACCCTCCTTGACCAGGCCTATTGGGGGCCGCTCTGGACAGAAAAGTCGCCGCCGCGCGTGATGGCGGATGTGGTCGCCAAGGCCATTGCCAAGATCGGTCTCGAGGATACCACGAACGCTCTGCAATTGATCCGCATTTGCCGGGTAAGATCCGAGCATGACCGCTTCCGCAGCATCAACATCCTGGCCGCCGCCGCTGCCTTCGAAAAGAATCTCGATCTTCTGATTCAGATTTGCCGCGACCCAACGCAAAAGGAGGAGGACCGACTGGCGGCCCTTCGAGCGTGTAGGGGGTTAGCACGCGAGAAACCGAATTTGATAACGGTGATCAGCCGTTGGAACAGCCGAGACCCGTCGTCGATGCCCTGGCCAGCGCACTAAGCGACCCTGACCCGGAACTGCGTGTCCAGTCGAGTTTCGCCCTCTGGCGGTTTGGTCCGGATGCAGCGCCGTGATCGACTGAGAACCCACAGCCCTCGTTTCCCGCCCCGAAGCGAATTTCGTGTTCAAGGAATTCACCCCAGGTTAGCCGCGCCAGTTTTACCGCGTGATCGCGGTGTCCGGCAGCAAAAGGTGAGATGAGATTTGCGAAATCAAAACCGCCCCGAACCGAAACCCTTGCGGCAGTGGAAGCCGTGTGAAGCGCGGCCGGGGTTTCGAGAGGCTGGCGGCGTTGCTCGTTCTTCCCCGTTATTCAAGGCCCGCCGCACCACGTGAGGTAGGTTCACGTCTAGCCGCCGCTTGAGAACGCAACCGGTCGCTCCTCCCCTCAACGTGTCAATAATCGCACCGGCGCCGATTTGGTCGGACACCAGCACGATCGGCACGCCCGGACACTTCTTGCGGGCGATGGCCAGCGCCGTGAAGCCGCCGAGGCCGGGCAGCCCGTAATCGGAAAGGATCAAATCCGGCGGGTGATGTTCGATCTCATAAACGTAGCGCCGGCGGGTTTGCACGCGCTTGAAGCGAAACGCCAGCCCACCGCCGCGCAACGCGGCCAGAATCAAGTCCACGTCCCGCGACGCATCTTCAACCAGGAGAATCCGGATGGCCTTCTTCATAATCTACATCGGAAGTCTATTTGAATCCGTGCGTGCTGACTCATTGTTAACCGGCGCCTCGGTTTTCAAAAATGGGGTGAAACCCTGATCGGCGCGCGTTGAAAACATTTCCTGCTTCGACGGCCTCCGAGCCATGCGCACCAGCCATGAACTGGTAAGGACGCGTTCCACCGCGTCCCTGAAATGTTTCCTTCGATCGCAGAGTGAAGTCAGGCCCAGCAAGATGCCCCGTTACCGCGTTGGCTCGACGGCGTTTTGCCAGATCCAATTCGGCGTGGGTTGATAAATGGACGCGGCTCCAGGCTTTGAAAAATGCCGGGTGAAATCCGTCAACGCGGCATGTCCATCGACAAAGAGGAGGCAAGGGGCGCATTTCTGCGGCAACGCGGGCTGGTGAATCCAGGCCGGGCCGCGCGCGAGGTGCCATTGGTAGTAGGCCCCGTTGAGCCGGCGCGCGGGAGGTTCGTAAAAGAGAATGTGCAACGCCGGCTGCCGGACGAAAGATTCCTTCTTGCCCTCGAAGGCCGCCACCGCTTCGCCGTTCGCCTGCAGTTCGCTCGGATTCAACGGCGGGCCATTGTAAAAGTAACTATAGCCGAGACCGTCATAGACCTTCTTCTCCAGTTCATGGCTGGTGTGTCCGACGCCACGATCGTCCGGGCAGCGGAAAAGGTCCCGAGCGCTGAGGTGCTGATTCAAGAGCCGATCCTTGGCGAGAGGAAGGCCGCCCCCGAAGCTGCGAGCCGAATCATTTCCGCCGACCGCCATTCGCGCGGGAAACAGTTCGATCAATCGCGTGTCCGGCACGTGGTTGACTTTGGGAAACCGTGACTCGCTGTCGTCCATGTAAAGGTGGGTGCCGAGGCCGATCTGATGCAGGTTGTTCAGGCAAACGGTGACCCGGGCGCGCGCTTTCGCGCCGGAAAGCGCCGGGAGGAGCAGGCTGGCCAGAACGGCGATAATCGCGATGACAACCAAAAGTTCGATCAGCGTAAAACCCGAGTGCCGGATCCGTTTCATGACAGCGGCATTATTCATATCAAGACCCTCCATGCAACTCGGTAACGTTTTGCAGACATGTGGAGTGAACCTAAAGCCGGAGGTTGGTTGAGGTTTTCTAAACCACTAATTGACACTAATGAGCACTGATAGCGGCGACCGTGCGACGATTCAGCCAAAAATCGAAGGGGCTTTTGCCCCACTCCGCTTGGATTAGTGTCTATTAGTGTTCATTAGTGGTTAAACATAGTTCCTGTCTTCGGGGCGGAGTTCGAGCTGTGGCCTGCGATGTGTTCGACTTTGAACTCCAGAGCGGTTACTCTGCTCGGCATGGCTGAACCCGCTGATGATCCAGCTCAAACCGACCAATCGCTCCGCCAGTTCTTCGATCATCTCAGCGCTGAGAAAGCGGCGTCGGTTTATACGCAGCGGAACTACCGCCAAGCGCTGACGGAATTCTGCCGGTGGTTCCAGGAAGAGCGCCAAACGCCTCCGTCCTGGCCGAGTTTGCAGCGGGATGATTTTCGGGGTTATCTTCGATACTTAGGCCGGAACCATCTGAGCCGGGCCGCGATTCAACTGCGTTTCTCGGCGTTGCGCTCGTTTTACAAATTCCTGGTCCGCCGCGGACTGGCGGAGAGTTCGCCGATCAAAAACATCGCGCTGCCCAAACTGGAAAAGCGGTTGCCTCGATTCCTGACCGCAGCGCAGATGCTGGATCTGCTCAAAGCGCCCCTCCAGGAACTCGAGCGGTTGAAGAAGGCCTCGGATCAGCCTGTGGCCGAGACTCCGTATCTCCGGGACCTGGCGCTCCTGGAAACGATTTATTCGTGCGGACTGCGCATCAGCGAACTGTGCGGGCTTCTGGCCGAAGACATCGATTGGGCCGGACAACTCGTCCGCGTGCGCGGCAAAGGAAAAAAAGAGCGCGTCATCCCCATCGGGAAACCGGCTTTGGCCGCAATCCAACTTTACTGGAACCAGCTTTCTGTGCCGCCCCTCGGTGCGGTGCCGGTCTTTTTGTCCGATGAAGAAAAGCTGAAGCCGCTTTATCCGAGATGGATCCAGCTTCGTCTGAAGCGGTATCTGGAAATGGCCAAGCTGGATCCGAGCTTAACTCCCCACAAACTCCGCCATAGCTATGCGACCCATCTCCTGGACGCCGGCGCGGATTTGCGCAGCGTTCAGGAACTGCTCGGCCACGCCCACCTGGTGACGACGCAGGTCTATACGCACGTTACGACGGAACGATTGAAGAAGGCGTACGATGAAGCGCATCCGAGAGCTTGACTATTATTCAATCGAGATGGGGACCGCACGCGCCCTCGCGTGCCGTGGTCGGCGCCCTCGCCGACCACACTGCGGCGTTCTACTGGTCGCGGTGATGATTCTTGCCGGAGGCGTCGGCGCGCAGCCCGGCCCTAGAGCGGCTCCAACGTCCGGGGTGTTGCCAGCTCACGATCCGCCCGATATTCCCTTTCGTCGCGCGCCCATGGGACTCTCCAGCCGCAGCATCGTCGTCTCGCTCACAACCAACCTGCACCTGGCGTTCGACGCGAAGTTGCTCAACATCCACTCCGTTTGGGAAGGCGCGCCGCTCAATCTTTACGGGCCGCCTTTCAACAACACGGCCACGCGATTCATCTGCGACTTCACCGGCCATTTGCTCTGGGGCAATCTGCCAGTGCAACCCTGGGAAATCGCTAGCACTCGCGGTGGCGGCTTCAATCTTGCGGACACTCGTTTTCTCGGCGTGAGCACAAAGGGAGGAGAGACCAGCTTCCTCTACGAACTCCTATCCGCCAGCACCGGCCAGTCCGTGCGCGTGCGCGAGACGCCGCGCGCAGAGCGAGTCATGTCACGCGGCGTTGTGGTTCGCCGATGCGAAGTCGGGCCGAGCGTTGTGTCGTTCCGATTGTCTGCGTTTCACGGCGCCGGCGAAGTCGTTTCCTTGCCCGGCAGGGAGGACGCCGTGGCCATTCGGCGTGAAAAAGATTTCCTGATCGTGTCGGCGCGCGGTCTGGCGACAAATGTTCTCACGGCCCGCCGCGATGCTACGCCCCGTGTCGTGCGCCTGCAAAGCGAGCGCGATGGCAAAGGTCCTTACAGCGTGGTCCTGACCAATGCCGTGTCCGGTCCGCAAGTGCGAATCAGCCTTGAACTGCCTCCTGGTCGCGCGGAGCAAGTCTTTGAAATCGCGGTGAGTATTTGCGCCGATGAAACCGAAGCGGGCGCTTTGGCCAAGGCACTGGGCGCCGAGCCCATCAAACCTGCGGTCTCTGCCGGTCAGGACGCGTTCCAGCGCGTCCCAGACTTCTCTTCTGACGCTCAGAAGCGAAATAATGTCAGGGACGGAGTGGAATCCGTCCTTACCAGCACGAAAGACAAGCCGACCGGGGACGACTTTTTCTTCATCGAGCATTTCCCCGTGCCGAAAGACATCAAGCTGCTGGTCGGCGGGATGGATTTCCTGCCGACCGGCGACCTGGCCATCTGCACTTATGCGGGTGAAGTATGGATCGTCGAAGGCGCCACAGGCGCTCCGACTCAGGTGCGGTGGCGCCGCTTTGCGCGCGGGTTGAATGAGCCAGGCGGATTGCGCGTCGTCCACGGCAATATTTACGTCACGCAGAAATGCGAACTGACGCGACTGGTGGACACCGATGCTAATGGTGAGGCCGATCTTTTCGAGTGCCTCAGCGACGATTGGGGTTACACCGGCAACTACCACTCCTACGCCACGGGTCCGGCGCTCGACGCGTCGGGCGATTTCTATGTCATGATCACGGGGCACCGCCCCATTTACGATGTGCCGTTCATGGGTTGGTGCGTGAAAGTAAGTCCGCTTGCGGGGAGCGCGCGCGTCTCGCGTCCAGTGGCGGACGCCTCGTCTGCCACTTCCGGGGCGCAGACACAATCCGGCGCACAAGTGGCAGTTGACGCCCCACGGCAAACCGGCGAGGGCGCCGGTTTGATGCACGCGGGGCGCGTGCGCTCCCCAACGCTGACTCAATACACAGCCGAAGGCTTCTGCTCCGGACTGCGCGTGCCGAATGGGTTCGGGGAATTCAACGGCGACCTCTTCATGACGGACAACCAGGGGCACTGGATTGCGGCGAACAAATTGAACCATCTGCAAGCCGGCAAGTATTACGGCTATCCGTCAACGTTGCCGGCACCCCGCGCCCAATTCAATGGCGACACCAATTTCACCCCACCAGCGGTGTGGTTTCCTTATGCGTGGGTGCGCTCGGCGAGCGGCATCGCGCCCATTACGGATGAACGCTTTGGGCCGTTCCAGGGCCAGATGCTGGTCGGCGAGTTTCAAAACGCCAGCGTCATGCGTGTCGCGCTGGAGAAGGTCAACGGCCAGTGGCAAGGGGCGGTCTTTCCGTTCGTGAAAGGTTTTGCTTCGGGAGTGAACCGGATTGTGTTCGGACCCGACGGCAAGCTTTACGCCGGTGGACTGCGCATGGGGCACTGGACGAGCATCGCGCCCCAGCCGCACTCGCTCGACCGCGTGAGCTTCACGGGAAAAATCCCGTTCGAGATTCGCGAAGCCCGCGCTCAGCCGGATGGCTTTGCGCTCACGTTCACGCAGCCCGTCGATGCCGCGAGCGCCGGCGACGCCGAGAACTGGGATGCCCTGCAATATACCTATGGATACGACGGCCAGCACAACGCCCCGGAAAAAGATCGCGACGAAAAAATTCCCGGCCCGCCCGTGCGCGTGATCAAAGCCAGCGTGTCCGCCGACCAGCGGAGCGTGCGCCTGCAAATTGATGGCTGCCAACCGCACCACGTCATCATGGTCCGCGCGTTGGATGTGAAGAGCGCCGATGGCCAGAAACTGCGGCATGACACGTTCCATTACACGTTGAATCAAATTCCGGTGCCATGAAGGCGATCATGTGGCCGGCGTGCTTTGGCACCCCCATACCTCTTCCCTGCGCGCGCAGTGCGGACGATGGCTTTATCGTTCAATTGTATCTCGGCCGCTGAAAGAGCTTCACCTGGGGCGTGAACTTCACGTCCGGGTCGAGCGGGAAAATCGGGCGCGGGCAGCGCGTGTGGCCAAGGCTGCGGAGGTTGGCGCTCGTGGAACCGGGCGCGTCCACATCCACGTAACGGGCCGCCCACGCTCTGAACATGTGCGGCTCGCACTGCGGCGATTTGACCACTACCGCGCCAAAGTTTTTCGGGTCCTGGCCGTGCGCGAGGAACAATGCCCGGTCGTACAAGCTCACGGGACGGCTCGTGACGATGAGAGTGAAGTTCCCGGCTTGCACCACGGCCGTTTTTCCCGCCGCCCAGAGTTCGCGCGTCGTCTCGCTGTGAAACGATCCATCGGACAGCAGACGCACGCAGCCTTCGATCGGCAATGGCGCGAACCGTCCTTGGTCCAGCGCGCCGCCAACGGTGGTTCGCACTGGATTCCCCACACCCGCAGCAAAGGCCGCCGCGACTGCTCCTGGGTCGACGATTGGAATCAGGGCGCTCCCTTGGTAGCCGGTCTCGGCGAGCGCGCGCAGAATGGCGTTGCTGTCACCCGACGCGCCGGAACTTGTCGCGTCCGCCGCATCGACCAGCACCACTGTGCCCGATTGGTTTTCCTTCGCGATGCAGGCCGCGTCGGCGAGGCTCATCAACGGCACGCGCATTTTTTGGTGATGCTCCCAGAACACGTTGGCGATGCGCAGCGCTTCACGTTCCGCCCGTACGGGGTCATTGTTCGTCACGACAAAACTGTTCGAAGCCAGCGCGGGCACGTCAGTGAACGGGTTGCCCCACATCATCGCCGCCGACAGTCCGCCGGGACTTTGTTCGGTGGCCTTCGCCGCGTTCACGGCGTGGCGGATCGAGCCGGTGTCAGTGATCAATTCGTCCCCCCGCACCAGCGCGGGAACCGTGACTTTCGCCGTCACCGGCCTGACTTCGCCCGCCAGGATGCGCAGCAGCAACTTCGCCGCGCGTTGGCCCGTGCTGAAAAAGTCCACATGCGGATACGTGTGGAACGCCACCGCCGCGTCGCTGTGCTCCAGCATGCGGTCCGTGAGGATGCCGTGCAGGTCGAGCGAAATCACCATCGGTACCTGCTCGCCGAGAATCCTGCGCACTTCCGCGAGCAAGTATCCCTCGGGATCCCCCTCGCTCTGGGTAGCCATCGCTCCGTGCAGGGAAAAATACACACCATCCACCGCCGGGGCCGATTTGACGCCGGCGAGCAACTCACCGGCGATGCGTTGAAACGCCGCGTCCGCCAGCGTGCCGCCCGAAGTGATGAAGTGCGCGCTGTATGTGGGCACGAGTTCCAAGCCGGGCGTCGCGTCGAATACGCTCAACGCGCCGCCCACTTCGCTCCGTACGCCGCGATGGTACTGTATGATTTCATCCCCGCGGCGGATTGTGAAATCTTCGTAGCCGCTCAACACCGGGTTGAAGGTGGAGACTTCCTGTTTGCACTCGGCGATCAAGATACGTGGCATAGTCAATGGGGTTAGGCTTGCGACTCAGGTAGCAGGGAGCGCACGCGCCCTCGCGTGCTGCTTGCGGCGCCCCCGCCGCAATGGTGCACCCGTAGTTCGCACCAGACTGGCAGTTGCACTACGTTGCACCCGTCGGCGAGGGCGCCGACGGGAACACGCGAGGGCGCGTGTGCTCCCCGAGGGATTTCAGGTCGTGTTCATTCGTGGTTGCGATCAATGGATGCGTTCGTAGTCGTGGCGGAACAGAAATTGGATGCCGACGATGAGCGCGAGACCGGCGATGAAGTAGGCGAGCGCAGTGAAGCTCAGGAGGTTCTCGATCCCCACGCTCTGCTTCCACCAGCCGCCGAAGAGGGTCGCAAAGCCGGAGACAACCGCGCCGAACAGATTGAGCATGCCGACGGCTGATGCGCGCACGTCCGCCGGCACGACCTCGAAGGCCGACGGAAAAATGTTGCCCATGAAAAAGCCGCTTAGCAGGCCGAAGCCGGCGGCGGCAAGGCGTGTGGCGGCGAGGGTGTCGCCGTTGCCGAGGAAGTGCAGGAACGGCGCGCCGCCCAGCAGGCTTGCCGTAAGCAGCCAGAGCCGCGCGGCTTTGGTGCGGTGATAGAGCCGGTCCGCGAGCACGCCGCCGGTGAGCATTCCGACGAGCGTCGCGCCTTGCAGGAACACGGTGGCGTTGAAGGCGGCGTCGGCGAGGTTGAGCGTGAATTTCTCGTGCAGAAAGTTTGGCAGCCAGCCGTAGAGCAGCCAAAGTCCGAAGACAAATACCGGGAAGACCACGCAGAGCAGCCAGTAGGTCGGCACTCTCACCAGCGCAGCCAAGGCGCTGGAGCCACCGCCCTTCTTCGTCTCGGCTTGCGCCTCTTCGCTGACGCCGCGGAGAAACGCGAAGTAAGGCAGCGCGTAGAGGAGGCCAACGGCTCCAAGCGCGAAGAATGCCCCGCGCCAGTGGCCTTCGTTCGCCATCCAGCCGCCGAACCAGCCACCACCGACGTTGCCGAGAATTTGCGCCGTGGTGAGCGCGGCGATGGCGCGCGAGCGGCGCGCGGGCGGAAACGCGTTCGCGGTGAGCGCGATGGCGGCGGGCATGAAGAGCGCCTCAGAGATGCCCATGAGCGCGCGGAGCGCGAGGACCGTGTTCGGCGAATTCGCCAGGCCGGTCGCGACGGTAACCAAGCTCCACAGCGCGAGGCTCAGGACGATGAGGGCGCGCTTGGAGAACTTGTCGCCGAGTTGTCCTGTGAGGAAGCTGCCGAGGCCATAAACCCAGAGGAAGTAAGCGCCGACCAAGCCGAGTTGCTTGTCACTGAAGCCGAGGTCGGACTTCAGCACGGGAAACATCGAGAAGATGGCCTGCCGATCGCAGTAGTTGAGGAAGTAGGCGAACCACATGCAGGCCAGGAGCAGCGTGGCCCGGCGGGCCCCCGAGATCGCAAGCGCAGTTGAAGGCGATTCAGTCACGCAGTCCGAGCAGATGTCCAGGTTGCGGTGCCGGGTATTTCAGCTTGGCCAACCCTTCGGTCAGTTTGCGGTTTGGGGTTCGCGGCTGGCAGGCACACCATGCCAGCAGAAGGTTTCTGGGTCAAAGAACAAGGTCAATGCGGCACGCCGTGCGCATGTTGCCACGCGTGGAGGACGTGGCTCACAATTTCGTCGATTCCAACGCCGTGCTTCACTTGAGCGAAGACGAACGGTCCATTGCCGCGCATCCTTTTTGAATCGCGCTCCATCATACTCAGGTCGGCGCCGATGGCCCCGGCGAGGTCGGTCTTGTTGATGACGAGGAGATCGGACTGCGTGATGCCCGGCCCGCCTTTGCGGGGAATTTTGTCTCCGCCCGCCACGTCAATTACATAGATCGTGTAATCGGCCAGTTCGCGGCTGAAACAAGCGGCCAGGTTGTCGCCGCCGGATTCGAGCAACAGAAGGTCAGAATGGAATTTCTGATGGAGTTCCTCCAGGGCGAGCAAGTTGGCGGAGATGTCCTCGCGGATGGCCGTGTGCGGGCAACCGCCGGTTTCGACCGCGCGAATTCGCTGGGCGTCCAGCGCCTGATTTCGGATCAGGAATTCGCCGTCCTCCTTGGTGAAGATGTCGTTGGTCACGGCGGCGATGTTCAACCGGTCGCGCAACTTCAGGCAGAGCTGCAGCAGGAGCGCGGTTTTTCCGCTTCCGACTGGCCCGCCCACTCCGACGGTGAACGCGCGGCGATGGAAGTCGCGGTCCAGCGGCAGTTCCCGCTCGTGGAAATGCCCGGGATGATCGTGATGATCGTGATGATCGTGAGGGTGGCCATTGCCGTGATGGTCTCCGAAATGAAGCATTAACTTTGGTTTCATTTAGTCAGCTTTGAAAAAGTCGGGAGTAGAGTCGATCGTGCGTCCCTTGCCAGAGATCGAGGAGCGGCGAGGTTTGAGCAAGGTCATCGAGCGTGAGTGGATCGCATTGGGCGCGAATTTCCTCAGCGCGCGGTGCCAGACCCAGTTGGATCGTCTGCGCGTCCATCGGGCCGACAATATTCAAGCGCACGGCTGCGGCCAGCAGGGCGCGAAGGTGGCAGAAAAAGAAAAGCCTTGTTCCAGTCTCGCGCTCGATGCCGAGTTTGCTGGTGACCGCGCCGAACACTGGCGCGTAGTGAGCAAAATGTAGGGCAGGCTTCCAGCCCGCCCAGTTCAGAGAACAAGTGCTCGAAGCATCAACAATTCCGGGCAGGCTGGAAGCCTGTCCTACGTTGCGTGCAGACGCCAGAGCCGTCGGGGAGGCGCCGACGGCAACACGCGAGGGCGCGTGTGCTCCCCATGATTCTTGTGTGATGCAGGTTGAGGCCTCAGAAGCACAACGGTCAGCCACGGCGAAGATTCGTTCTACGGCTGCAAAAAAAGCCTTGCCTTGCAGACGGCTCGCGCGGTTGGCGACGTGGTTTGTCGTGAACACGTCGCACAGTTGGTCGAATTCCTCCAGACGCTCCAGCTGGGCGTAAGCCGCGGTCACGAAGGGCAGGGCACTGTGGCCGAGTTGATGCAAGCTGGCTTCGATGAACGAGAGGAGTTCCGCGCGATTCCGCACCTCGCCGTGTTGCCAGGCTGCCTCCAGTCCTGCGGAGTGAGCGAATGAGCCGATCGGAAACGCAGAATCCGCCAGTTGCCAGAGCAACCAGTCGTTCCTGCTGGTAGCAGCCGACGTAAGGAGGCTCTGATCGATTGCGGAGTGCGGAGTGCGGAGTGCGGATTTGGGAATTGGAGCCTCCATACGCCGGCGGCTGCTGGCTTAAAAAAGGAAATACCGCTGCGCGAGCGGCAACACTTTGGCCGGCTCACACGCGAGAAGCTCGCCGTCGGCGTGAACCTCGTAGGTTTCCGGATCGACCGTGATTTCGGGCGTGGCGTTGTTCCATTTCAGGTTTTTCTTGCCGATGTTGCGGCAGCCTTTCACCGCTTCGATGCGCTTCGACAGGCCATAGCTTCTCGCGGTTCCCTTGCTCAGGCAAAGCTGGCTGACGAAAGCAATGGAACACGGGCCCGTTGCCCGTCCGAAGCTCCCAAACATGGGCCGCATGAACACGGGCTGCGGCGTCGGAATCGACGCGTTGGGATCGCCCATTTGCGACCAGGCAATGACGCCGCCTTTGATCACCATCTCGGGCTTCGCGCCGAAGAAAGCCGGTTTCCACAGCACGAGATCCGCGAGCTTACCGACCTCGACGGAGCCGATGAGATGGCTCATGCCGTGAGCGATGGCGGGATTGATGGTGTATTTCGAGAGGTAACGTTTGATCCGGAGGTTGTCGTTGTCGCCGCGTTCGCCGGGCAAGCGTCCGCGTTGACGCTTCATCTTGTCGGCGGTCTGCCAGGTGCGCGTGATGACTTCGCCGATGCGGCCCATGGCCTGGCTGTCGCTGCTCATCATGCTGATCGCGCCCAGATCGTGGAGGATGTCCTCGGCCGCGATGGTCTCGCCGCGGATGCGGCTTTCGGCGAACGCGACGTCTTCGGGCAAGTTCGGGTCAAGATGATGACAAACCATCAGCATGTCGAGGTGCTCGTCGATGGTGTTGATCGTGTACGGACGCGTTGGATTGGTGGAGCTGGGCAAGACGTTCGGCTCGCCGCAAATGCGGATGATGTCCGGGGCGTGCCCGCCGCCGGCACCTTCCGAATGATACGTGTGAATGGTGCGGCCCTTGAACGCCGCGATGGTGCCCTCGACGAAAGTGGATTCGTTGAGCGTGTCCGTGTGGATGGTCACTTGCACGTCGTGTTCGTCAGCGACCCTCAAGCAGCAATCGATGGCCGCCGGCGTGGTGCCCCAATCTTCGTGGAGCTTCAGGCCAATCGCGCCGGCTTCGATCTGTTCGGGAAGGCCGGCGGGCAAAGCGGTGTTGCCTTTGCCGGTGAAACCGAAATTGAGCGGCAAATCGTCCACGGCTTGCAACATCATCCGGATATTGAACGAACCGGGCGTGCAAGTCGTCGCGCAGGTGCCAACGGCCGGGCCGGTGCCGCCGCCGACCATGGTCGTTAATCCGGCCGCGATCGCTTCGTGCACTTGCTGCGGACAAATGAAATGAATGTGCGTGTCGAGGCCGCCGGCGGTGAGGATCAATCCTTCGCCCGCGATGACTTCGGTGGTCACGCCAACGATCATCCCTTCGGTGACGCCCGCCATGATGTCGGGATTGCCCGCCTTGCCGATGCCGCGGATCAATCCGTTCTTGATGCCGACGTCGGCTTTGCAGATGCCGGTGTGATCGACGACGAGCGCGTTGGTGATGACGCAATCCAGGGCATCCTTGTCGCCAACGCCGGCGGCCTGGCCCATGCCTTCGCGAATGACTTTGCCGCCGCCGAATTTGCATTCGTCACCATAGACGGTGTGGTCTTTCTCGATTTCCAGAATCAGCGACGTGTCGCCGAGACGGACTTTGTCGCCCGTGGTTGGGCCGAACATTTCGGCGTAATGCCGACGTTTCATTCGATATGGCATCGGAGGAGCCTTTAGATGTTAGTTGTTCCAAATATTATTCGTCGCGCTATCGCTTCGACTCATACGTGCCGCCGCGCCCATCCTCCCTCTCCCAGCGGGAGAGGGCTGGGGTGAGGGAGAAGGGTTGTCCATTCCCAAACGCATACGGTTTGTCCGGGGCTTTCACCCTCTCCATGTCCCTCTCCCTCAAGGGAGAGGGGATGATCCCACGCCAGAGTCATGACTGAACTGTGGCGAAGCCTTTTGCCTTCGCCTGCTCCACGGCTGCACTCTTGCCGGACTCGGAGACTTTGCCGCTGGCGAGATTGTTTCCGCCGCGGATGATCTTTTCGCCGGCGATGTCCACGAGCTTCACCGTTTTGGTTTCGCCCGGTTCGAACCGGACGGCGGTGCCGGCGGGGATGTCGAGGCGTTTGCCGTAGGCTATCGCGCGGTCGAATTCCAGGAAGGCGTTCGTCTCGATGAAGTGATAATGACTGCCGACTTGAATCGGGCGGTCGCCAAGGTTGGTCACGGGCAATTCGACCGTCGCGCGGCCCGCGTTGAGTTCGATTTCCCCTTCGAGTGGAACGCAGGCGCCGGGTGCACCGTAAACCCCCTCACCCCGGCCCTCTCCCTCAAGAGGGAGAGGGAGTTGATCCTTGGGCAACAGGTTGAAGATGGATACATCCGGCACGGGCAGGAAACTGCCGTGCAAGGCGAGTGCGAGGTCGCCGTTCTCGCTTGCGATCGGGTGATGGACCGTGACGAGTTTCGTGCCGTCCGGGAACGTGCCTTCCACTTGCACCTCGTGGATCATCTCCGGCACGCCGGACAGGACTTGATGGCGTCCGAGCAACTGCCGGCCAAGGTTCATCAGTTCGGCGACGCGCTTGCCTTCGCGGATGAATTCAAGCAGGACGGCGGCGATGAGCGCAACGGCTTCCGGGTGGTTGAGGCGCAGGCCACGGGCAAGACGCTTCTGCGCGAGAAAGCCGGCGTTGTGCAACATCAGCTTTTCGATTTCGCGGGGGGATAAGTGCATTTTGGTTAAATCGGTTAAATGAGTTGAATGGTTAAATGGGTTGAATCGGTTCGCATGTGGCTCGCGCTGGGGCTGCGCTCACTGATTTAACCGATTTAACTTTTTTAACCATTTAACCGCAAAACGGTTTGTCACCACTTCCTCGCGAAGGGATCGTCTCCGAGAAGGCCGATGACGGGTTCCAAGTGCCGGTGGATTTCGCGCCCCGCACGTTCCACGGTTTCAGCGGCCACGCGAAGCAACGCCCCATCGCAGACCGGGCTGGCGCTGCAGACCACGGTGTCGCCGCGAGTGACGGGCCGTTGGGAAACGGTCTCGAGCAATTGAACAGCGATCTGGCGCACGGGTGGGCCGAGAACTAGCAACAGCGCACAGCAGTTGAAACGTCCTGTGCGATGCGAGCTGCCGAGCGATCCATCGGCGGAGTCGAGGTGCAATGAGTCCAGGAAAATGCGCGCTTCGGGTCGGTCGGATGCTCGCTCGCCCAGGCGTGTGCCGTGCGCGACAGCCATCGCACCGTTATCTCTCTCTCCCCGCGAGGGACGAGTGGGGAGAGAGCTGGCGAGAGGGGCAATCTCACTTTGAAAGCCTGAGCTGCAGTGCGCCTCCTCTCCCCGGCCCTCTCCTCCATCCGATGGAGGAGAGGGAGTTTGGGCGGCGGCTTCATCCAACAGGCTCGATGCGAAATCGCCTTTTGCCGTGGGCACAGCACTCCAAACTTCATTTCGGCTTTGAAAGCGGTTGAAGGCCCAGCGTTCGCCGCGGGCGGCGCGTCCCGAACAAAACCAGTCCACCAGCACCAGGCCTGCGCCAGGTCCCAGGTGAAATTCCTGTTGCTGGGCATAGATGGAATGAGCGAACGGCTGCACCGGGTCTGGCGCGAGCACAAGCAGGGATCCGGCCTCCAGCGCCGCCTGGGTCACGTGGCCGCAAGGGCGGCAGCTCGGATTGCGGTAGATTTTCGTGGAGGCTTGCGTTCCAACAAAGCAGCGTGCGCCCGCGCCGAGGCGAAGGTCAAGGCGCGTTTGGTCGCCGGCGACAAGCCCGCCGCCGAAACTGCTCGTGAAGGCCCAGACGCTTTGGCCACGCGCGCGCGGCGTCAACAGCTTCAGCGGGCTGCTGGCGACGACGGACGTGACGGCGCTTTCACCGGCGACCTGTTGGACCTCGAGGGTTGCGTGGCCTCCTGGTGCTCGCTTGATGTCGATTGAGCTGATCTGCGCTGCGTTAAGCCCGCGCTCCCGCTCAAAGTGAAAGCAAGGGGATCCTTTTGGCGCGGCAGGAACGCGTTCCACAGCGTCACTGCCGCGTGGGGCCTGGCAATCTCTCATACGGTCAGGTGCTGCTTGATCATATCGTCATTGAGTTCGGAGACCGGACCGTTGGCGACGATGGAGCCACGGTCCATGATGTAAAAGCTGTCGCCGACCTCCAGGCAGAAATCAAGATATTGCTCGACGAGCAGAATCCCCATCTTGCCCTCGGCACGGACTTTGCCGTTCGCCTCGCGGATTGCTTCTTTGGAATCGTGGCCAAAGCCGTCGGATCGGAGTTTCTTAATCGTTTCGCCGATGTGATCGATGATGTTGGGCTGGATCCCTTCGGTCGGTTCATCCAGAAGGAGCACTTTCGGATTCGTGAGCAACGCGCGGCCAATCGCAAGCTGCTGCTGCTGGCCGCCGCTGAGCACGCCGCCCTTGCGCGGGAGCATTTCCTTCAGGATCGGAAACAATTCGAGCACGCGATCGACTTCACCGTTGATTCTCTTGCCCTGAGCGATGGCCCCGATGCGAAGGTTTTCCCGCACCGTGAGATTGGGAAAGATGTCGCGGCCTTGCGGGACGTAGCCGAGTCCGTGCCGGGCGCGATGCTCGGGTTTCAGCCCGACGAGTTCCGTCTGGCCGAGTTTCACGGAGCCCGCGTCGGGTTGGACGAGGCCGGCGATGGCCTTGAGCGTGGTCGTTTTGCCGACGCCGTTGCGGCCCATGAGACAGACGACGTGGCCGGGCGGCACGGTGAGACTGACGTTGCGCAGGATGCGCGAGCCGTCGTAGCTGACGCTGAGGTCTTTTAACGAGAGCATTGAATCCTCAATCACGCGCCGTCACCTTTCTTTTTCCTTCCGAGATACACCTCAATCACGCGCTCGTCATTTTGCACCTGGTCCACGGTGCCTTCGCAAAGCACGCTGCCTTCGTGCAGGACCGTGACTTTGCGCGCGATCTGGCGGACAAAGGTCATGTCGTGCTCAATCACCACGACGCTGTGCTTCGGAACCAGGCTCATCAGAAGCTCGCCCGTGCGGGCGGTCTCTTCGTCCGTCATGCCGGCCGTGGGTTCATCCACCAGGAGCAACTTCGGATTCTGGGCGAGCAGCATGCCGATTTCCAGCCACTGTTTCTGGCCGTGCGCGAGATTGCCCGCAATCCAGTCGGCTTTGTCCGCGAGGCCGACCGTCGCGAGAATTCCCCGAATCTGATCGCGCTGAGCCGGCGTGATGCGGGAGAACAAAGCGGCGAAGACACCGCGGTTGTCTTGCAGCGAGAGGAGAATGTTTTCGAACACGGTATGATCCGTGTAAACCGACGGCGTCTGGAATTTACGGCCAACCCCCAGGCGGTTGATCTGGTATTCATTCAAGCGCGTGAGATCGGTGTCCTTCTCGAATTCAATCCTGCCTGAATCAGGTTTGCTCCGGCCCGTGATCAAGTCGAGCAACGTGGTTTTGCCCGCGCCGTTCGGGCCGATGATGGTGCGCAGTTCGCCTCGATCCATGTAGAAATGGAGGTCGCGGATGGCGCGGAAGCCTTCGAAAGTCTTGTTGGCGCCCTCGATCGCGAGGATGAATTCAGGTTTCACGGGAGATCCTCGGTTGCGACAGGCCTGTTGGGCACCACCGTTTTCGTTTTCGGCAAAGCCGCCGGTTTCGCCGTCCAGCGCTGCTTCAGGGCGTGGAATTGTTCGGGCAGACCGACGATTCCCCTGGGCATGAACAGCGTCACGAACACGAACAGGCCGCCCAGGATGAAGAGCCAGTACTCGGGCCAGGAATGGGTCGTGTAGCTCTTGAGCCAATTCACGCCCAGGGCGCCCACAATGGGGCCGACGAGCGAGTTGCGGCCGCCCACGGCGACCCAGACCACCGCTTCCAGCGATTTGTCGGGCGACATCTCGCTGGGGTTGATAATGCCGACTTGCGGGACGTAGAGCGCGCCCGCGATGCCGGAAATGATGGCGGCGAAGACGAAGATGAAGAGCTTGAAGTTCGCCGTCGCGTAACCGGAAAAGAGCACCCGATTCTCGCTGTCCCGAATTGCGCGCTGGATTTTGCCGAACCTTGTGGAAGTGATCCAGCGGCAGAGCAAATAGGTGGCCAGAAGCAACAGGCCCGAAGCGATGTATAGGGCGCGCTTGGTCGCGGGCGCATTGAGATTGTGGCCGAGGATGTCTTTGAAGTCCGTGAAACCATTGTTACCGCCGAACGTGAAGTCGTTGCGGAAAAACATCAGGCACGCGGCGTAGGTCAGAGCCTGCGTCAGGATCGAGAAATAGACGCCCTTGATGCGCGCGCGAAAGGCGAAATAGCCAAAGAGGAGCGCAACCAACGCAGGAACCCAGATCACGGCGCTCGCCGCAAAACTGAAGCTTTGAAACGGAATGAACCACGGTGGCAACCCGCCGGTTTCGGGGAAGCGTTTGTCGAATTCGAGAAACACCATGTAATCCGGCAGCCGGCTTTTGTACACGCCGCGTTCGCCGATCATGAGAATCAAATGCATGCCCATCGCGTAGCCGCCGAGCGCGAAGAACAGGCATTGGCCCAGGCTGAGGAGGCCGGTGTAGCCCCAGAGAATTCCGACACCCAGCGCCACCACCGCGTAGCACAGGTATTTTCCATACAGCGAAATGGTGAAGCTGCTGACGTGGAGAGCGCTTTCCTTCGGCACAAACGCATTCAGGCCGGGCAACACCACCAGGCCGATTAAAGCCAGAAGGGCCAGCCAGACCAGTTCGCGTTTGGGGAGCGGCATTGGATTTAGGATTTACGATTTATGATTTATGATTGGCAATCGGCAATAGACGATGGGCGAGGGGCAAGGGCAGCAAGGGCATCTGAGGCGCTGGAAAAATCATAAATCCTAAATCGTAAATCATAAGTGCTCTAACCTTCCAGGCTGCGAGTCCGCGTGACAAACAATCCCGCCGGGCGCCATTGGAGAAACAAAATGATCGCGACCAACACGGTGATCTTTCCCAGCACGGCGCCCATGAACGGCTGGAGCATTTGATCCGTGGTGCCGACGCCCCAGGACGCGCAGACGGTTCCCGCCAGATTGCCCACGCCGCCCAGCACGACGATCATGAAGCAGTCCACGATGTACGATTGGCCCAGTTGCGGACCGATGTTGCCGATCAGCGAAAGGCACGCGCCGGCCAGTCCCGCCAGCCCGGACCCGAACGCGAACGTGATCATGTTCATGCGGTCGGTGCGGACCCCGACGCAGGCGGCCATGTTGCGGTTTTGCATGACCGCGCGGATTTGCAGGCCGATGGACGTTCGATTCATCAACAGGTAAGTCGTGACCACGATGAGGACTCCAAAGGCAATCAAGAACAGCCGATTGTAGGCGAAGAGAATGTCGTAGGCCTCATAGGTTCCTTTGAGATAGGCGGGCGAGATGACGGAGACGTTGGCGGCGCCAAAGATGCGGCGGAAAGCTTGTTGCAAAATCAGGCTTACGCCCCACGTCGCGAGCAGCGACTCCAACGGGCGCGCGTAGAGAAAGCGAATAATGCCGCGCTCCAAGATCAGGCCGATCGCTCCGGCGGAAAGGAATCCCGTGACCAGCGCCAGCGGAAAGTACCAATCGAACAACGCCAGCGGTTGCAGCTTGTCGTCCAGAAAGAACCGCTGTGTCACGAAGGCCGCATACGCGCCCACCATGATCATTTCGCCGTGGGCCATGTTGATGACGCCCATCAACCCGAACGTGATCGCCAGCCCCAGCGCCGCCACGAGCAACACCGCGCCGAGGCTGAGGCCGCGAAAGACGCGTCCGACCGTTTCACCCCAGAACCCATACGTCTCGATCTTCGCCAGCGAGGCGCCTGCGGCTTTCACGGTCTCCTCGTCATATTTCTTGGGACCGGTCTTGGCTTCGGCCAGGATTTTTTTCAGGAGCGTTGATGCGCTGATCGATCTCAGTTCGCCGAGGGTCTCGACGCCTTTGCGCCGGGTCGGCGGGTCTTCGCTGGCCAACTGAGTGATCGCAACGGCTTCTTGCAACGCTTTGCGCACGACCGGCACGGCTTCTTTCTCCAGGCGAGCTTGAAAGACGGGCAGGTAATCCTGGTTCTGCTCGAAGCCGAGGCGGTTGGCGGCGTCGCGGCGGAATTTGGGATCGGCATTCGAAAGCGCCATCAGGTCGAGCGTGCGCTTGATCGCGCTGCGCAACGAGCGAGAGGTATCGACAGGCGTCAAATCCTTTTCCAAAAACAGCAGGGGCCTGCCGGAAGAGTCCTGGAGCAATTCTCCATCGGCGATCCGGATGGCCTTCTGGCGGTTTTGTTCGTCGCCCTGGGGATCGAGAACAAAGGCGATCTTCGTGTCGTTGGTTTCGTGGATGAACACGCCGCCTTTGGGCCACGCGGCCAGAGCTTGCGCGACGAGGGGATCGCTCGAACTGACGAGCGTCTGGACCAATTCGATTTGATTGCCGCCGTCGTCGAAGATGGCTTTGAGCAAGGTCGCGCGCTCGGCGGGTGTAGCGTGAGTTCCGTTGACCCCGAGGAAATGAAGCAAGCTGATAACGAACGCGCAGATCGATTTTGCAGCGCGCTTCAGGACAATCGACGAGGGGAGCGCGGGCCGTGCGCGATGACTTTCGGAGCAAGCTGCGAATTTCGCGGGAGCGCCGCCCACGCTCTTGTGGGTTCGCGGCTCAGGGTTCTGACTCGCGATCGAAGCATCATTGAAGCCTGCCCTGCGCCGGAGCGCCGAACTCCGATTCGGCACTAGGACCAAACGTCCTCGAAACTCGCCGGGTCGGTGGTCGGCGCTCCGCGCTCCGGATTTAGACTCGCGAATATCTCGACTTCTCGGCAAAGGATTCGTGGTCATTTCAACGGACAAGTGACAATTAGACAGGCCCACTTTAACAAATCAGGGGTGGGCCGTCGCCGACCCACCCCTCTCACCAGCACCCATAATGGACCCGTTGGAGCAAGCACAGGTCCTTGCACAGAAAGCGGCGCGCGTTATAGCTTGGGCAGAAACTTGTCGCTCCAGGGCTCGCCTGCAATCGCGCCCAGCGACTTGATGATCTTGAACTGTCCGTTCGGGAGGGTTTCGCCGATGAATACCGGATTCCTCAGGTGATGATTGGCCTGCATCGTCACTTCGCCTGTGGGCGCCTTGAATTTCAGGCCAACCATGGCTCCGCGCACTTTGTCCACCTCAAAGGAGCCGGCTTTCTCGACCGCTTGCTTCCAGAGATGAACTCCGATGCGCGACAGATTCATCGGGCTGCAAGTCACGCGGCCTTCCTTTTTGACGTCGCCGGGTGCTTTGGTCTTGAGCCAGGCGAAGAAATCGCTGGTGAATTTCTTGTTTTCGGGCGTGTTGACGGTTTGGAAGTAGGTCCAGCAACCCAGGTGACCGACCAGATCCTTGGTGGGCAGGCTGCGGAACTCGTCTTCCGAAATGCTGAAGGAAACGACCGGGCAATTCTCCGAGGTTAACCCCGCGTTGGCGAACTCTTTGAAGAACGGCACATTGGTGTCGCCGTTCAGCGTGTTGACGACGCAGGCCTTGCCGCCGGCGGAGAATTTTTTGATGTTGGCGACGATGGTCTGGTAATCTTGATGGCCAAACGGCGTGTACTCTTCATACACGTCGTGCTTGACCGGGTCGAACGCCTCGCCCTCCTCCGGAACTCGAAATCCCTTCGCGCGCAGATATTTTTTGAGCACCTTGTTCGTCGTGCGCGGATAAACGTAGTCCGAGCCCAGGAGGTAAAACTTCTTACGGCCATCGGCGATCAGGAAGTCCACGGCGGGCGTGGCCTGCTGATTGATCGCTTCGGCGGTGTAGAAGATGTTCTTGGACTGTTCTTCGCCTTCGTACTGCACCGGGTAAAAGAGCAGACCGTTGTTCCGCTCGAAGACGGGCAACACCGACTTGCGGCTCACGGAAGTCCAGCAGCCGAACACGACGGCGACCTTGTCCTTCACGAGCAATTGTTCGGCTTTCTCGGCGAAGAGCGGCCAGTTCGAGGCGGGATCCACGACGACTGGTTCGATCACGTATTTTTTCCCGCCGACCTTAATCCCGCCTGAGCCGTTGATTTCGTCAAACGCGAAGAGCAACACATCTTTCAGGGATGTTTCGCTGATGGCCATCGTGCCGCTGAGCGAGTGAAGCACGCCAACCTTGACGGTCTCAGCCGCCGTGGCCGTGTAAGCGAGCGCCGCCAGCGCGGCGCCAGTGAGGAGTTTGTTGAGTTTGTTTTTCATGGGCGATTTATCGATTTTCGGAGGAGTGAGTTGAGGTTTTGTTTTGTCGGGAATCAATAGAGGTAAGTGACGCCCGCGCCGACCACGACCCGGTCTTTCTTGCCGTCGAAGCCACCCGTATAGGTGGTGTGGTCGTAGCGGACTTCGGGTTGGATTTTCACGTTGGGGGTGGGCTTCCAGTTGAGGGTCAGCGCGACGCTGGCGATATCTCCATCGGCGTCCAGCGAGGTGACGGCGCTGCCCACGCGGCTTGCGCCGGGAAACGCAATGCCTTTTATCCCGCCGCCATCTTTGTCATCCAGGTACTCCCCGCGCAGCGCAACGCCGAGCTTGGGCGTGAAATCATACCAGGCCCAACCGCCGGCCGACCACAAGTCCGCGGAGGCTCCGATCGAAGGGTCGAAGACGAAATAGTCGAACTCGAATCCGGTGTGGAATTGCTCGGTGATATCCATGCCGCCGATCACCGAACCGCCTTTGACGCTCAGGGTCGTGGATTCATCACCGCCGAAGCCGATGAGATTCATCCACGCTTTGGAGCAAGGTTTGAGGCCGATGCTGCCGATGACGGTTTTGCCGTTATTCCCATCGATGGGGCCGGCATACATGCCGTTTTGCACGCGCACCTTCACATCGAGCCAATCCGTGAAAGTGTAACCGGCCTGAACGCCGGCGGCCGGGCCGTTGCCGGTGAAGAACCATTGGTAGCCTTGCGAGAAATTCGGATTGGCCGCGCCGCCGTCGCCGGACTCCCAGTTGAGCAGGGAAATCAATTGGCCAGCCTTGATGTTCAGTCCGGTGCCGATAGGCGCATTCAATTCGACGTACGCTTCGCGCACGGCCTCAAATCCGGCGGTCGGCGAACCGGTGTTCAACACCGGCGAGTCTTCGCCCCAGATCAAGGATGCACGGTAGCCGGCGCCCCAGGTTTCGCCGCTGCGTTCGACAGCCGGACTGGCCAGCGTGAGTTTGACCTTGTTCAGCGAGAAAGAATTGTGCGTGGTATTCCACAGATAGCCGTTGCCTTTGCGATCCGACGGCTCGGTGAAGTTATAGAAGTAGGAAGCCTGAACGAAACCGCTGATCGTGATTTCGGACAGCGCTTTGATCGGCGTCGCGGAGGACTCGCCGCTCGGCAGAATGCCTTCCTTTTTGGCGACGCCTTCTAGGGCGTCCAGCCGTTTGCGCAGGTCCAGATTCTCTTGCTCGAGTTTCTCAAATCGGCCTGGGTCCTGGGCCAGAGCGCTGGTGACCGGCCCGGCGACGAGCAGTGCCCCGCCAAGGCAAGCCCCGATTCTCATGGGGTTCGTGAACGAACGTTTGAATGGAGTGGGTTTGTTTTTTTTTCTCATGAATGATGGATTTGATGACTATTGGCTGACTTGTGCATCGGATGCTTGGCGGGCTGCTCGCAACAGACATGCCGAAGAAACGAGGCGAGCGGAAAGTCATCTGGCAAAAAAGTCATGCTGACGATGAAGCAGATTCATCGAGGCGATCCGGACACGATGACGGAATCGAATCCGGAAGCCCGATGCATCCGAAACCGGCCTTCTGCGGACCCACAGTCCGGGAGCAGAAGCATCGGACGAACCGTGTAACGGATTCGATGCGTGACCAGGAAAAGGCACCCTGCGCAAATCTGAGCAGGAGCCGCTTCGACCGCGCCAGTCGTTCAGCCCGGACTCGCCCGATCCTGGCAGTCGTCAGCACGTCCGGGAACAGAATGAGACGGGGGTGAAAAAACCACACTTTGCAAAGCACAGGCTTCTCGCTTCTGTACCAAAGCCGCGAGACTGCGGAATTGGACGGGCTTCAGGCGAGATCGGGCACCATTCGGGAGCCACTTTCTTTAGCGTTTATTCGCGTGGATTCGCGGTTGAACCAAATGAGTGAGCAGTGAGTGAGTAGTATCACCGTGCTAGACTTTCGGCGGCGCGTTGGTTCAATGGGGTCTGCGATGCAGGCCGCGCCGCAAAAACTCAACCCAACCGGCCCGCCCGCGGCAAAGGGCGCTGCCGCCGAGAAACTCACCGCGCAGGAAATCAGCGCGACGGGCGATCCGTTTCCTATTCGCCTGCTCGTGGTCGCGCTGGCGCTCACCGCGCTTCTGGTCGGCTGGCTGGGTTGGAATGCCTACGCCCCGGCATCGGCGGTCGGCGAGGGAGTTCTCCGGAAGGCCGATTCGCTGTTGCTCACCGGCGTGATATTGACTTTGTCCCTGTGCGCCTGGCTCGTCGTCATTCGTGAGATTCATCGGTGGCGCAGGACTTTGATTCAGACCCTGGCGGGCGAGAAAGCAGCACAGGAAGCGCTCCGCGAGTCGCAAGCCTTCTACGCCTCGCTCGTCGATGTGCTGCCGCAAAGCATCCTGCGCAAAGATTTGCGGGGCCGTTTCACGTTTGGGAACAAGAAATTCTGCGCCATGCTGCGAAAGCCGCTCGACGAGATTGTCGGTAAAACGGATTTCGATTTTTTCCCGTCGGAGCTGGCCGAGAAATATCGGAAGGATGACCAAGCCGTGGTCACGAGCGGCAAGGTGTTCGAGACGGTGGAAGAACATTTAACCCCGCAGGGCACGCGGCTGTTTGTCAATGTGGTCAAGACACCCATTTATGATTCGCGTTGGAAGATCATCGGAACGCAGGCGATTTTTTGGGACGTGACCGAGCGCAAGCGCGCGGAGGAATCGCTGGCGCAAAAGGCAGAGGAACTCGCGCGATCCAACGCCGAGTTGGAGCAATTCGCCTATGTCGCCTCGCACGATCTCCAGGAGCCGCTGCGGATGGTGGCGAGTTACACGCAATTGCTGGCGCGGCGATATCGGGAGAAATTGGGTGGTGACGCTCTTGAGTTAATTCAATATGCCGTGGACGGAGCCAATCGGATGCAGCAATTGATCAACGAC